>JBPOJK010000177.1:0-5866 GCA_052033675.1 Pseudomonadota bacterium | reverse complement strand
CCATGATAAAAATATTTGACCTTTACACAGATTATTTACAAGTGTCCCTTGGTTTGGCTACTGCTACGAATTTATCTAAAATAGTAGATCATGAAATTTCGCACGACCAAGTGACTCGGATGCTGTCAAATCTAAACTGCACTAGTAAAGATTTATGGAAAATAGTTAAACCGTTAGTCAGGCAACATGAAAATCAAGATGCCTGTTTAATATTTGATGACAGCATAGTACATAAGCCCTATACAGATGAGAATGATATTAATTGTTATCACTATGATCATTGCCAAGGTAGCAATGTCAAAGGAATAAACATATTAACAACATTTTATCATTCTCAATCTGGAGAGCAGACACTCAAAGTACCAATTGCTTTCGATGTCATAACTAAACCGGAATTTAGTTGCGATATTGAAAGTAAAAAAGTTAAACGCAAAAGTCTGGTAACTAAAAACGAGTTAATGCGAAATCAGATAGCCCAAGCTATAAAAAATAACGTGTTATTTAGTTATGTCTTGGCTGACTCATGGTTTTCTTCTGCAGAAAACATGAAATTCATCCATGGGAAAGATAAATATTTCATTTTCGATCTCAAAGCTAACAGGTTAGCAACAATTGAAGATCGAAATAAAGGTAACTGGCAAAATATCAACCAATTGGAATTACAACCATTGACACCAACTAGAGTTTGGTTAAAAGATGTTGAACTTGAACTACTTTTAATCAAACAAGTCTTTATAAACAAAGACGAATCAACCGGTGTACGCTATCTTGTATCAAATAAGTTGAATTTAACCAGTTATGAATTCGCCAACATCTACCAAAAACGGTGGAGTGTTGAAGAATATCATAAAAGTTTCAAACAGAATACTTGTATGACTAAATCACCAACCAGAACTATAAAAACGCAATGTGCCCACGTATTTGCTTCATTGATATCTTACATAAAATTAGAGAAATACAAGTTTAGCTCTGGGCTGAATCATTTTGCCCTCCGCGGGAAATTATTAATTAATGCGGCAAAAGTCGCACTGGCGGAACTAGAGCAAATTAAATTGCAGCAGGCTGAATTTGAAAAATCAATACTTGCTGCGTAACATCAGGTAATAAATCGCCGCGGCAAGAAAAATCGCCAAAACTCCGCTAAACTTAGCGCAAAGAAAGCTAATCGCTTATGGTAAAATTAGGCAAGATTAGCGGTGGCAATTAATTGATTGCTGAATTTCCAGGCAGGCATACAGTCATTGTGATGATTGGTTTTGAAAGGGTTGTTGATAAATGAAAATACTAATAATTGGTAAGGGCGGACGCGAGCATGCCTTGGCTTGGAAGTTAAGTCAAAATCCTAAAGTTTCAGCAATTTTTGTGGCACCCGGTAATCCCGGTTGCGAATTATTGGCAAAGGTAAGTAATGTTAAATTAACCAAGATTAATGATTTAATTGAATTTGCCAAGAGCGAACAAGTCAAATTAACTTTGGTTGGCAGCGAGGAATTATTGGTCGATGGGATAGTTGATCAATTCGCTGAACATGGTTTAACTATCTTCGGACCGGATAAAAAAGCTGCAGTATTAGAAGGTAGCAAAGCCTTTGCTAAAGAATTTATGAATAAATATGGTATCAAAACCGCGGCACACAAAAGTTTTACCGAATATGCCGATGCCATTCATTATCTATCTAAAGTTAGTTATCCGATCGTTATCAAAGCCAGCGGTTTGGCGGCGGGCAAGGGGGTTATTATTGCCCAAGATAATGATGAAGCCGAGGCGGCGTTGGCGGCAATGTTACTGGAACAGGCTTTTGGTGAATCTGGTGCTGAAGTGGTGATTGAGGAATTTTTGGTTGGCGTTGAGGCTTCAATTTTGTCTTTTACCGATTGCAAAACCATTGTGCCGCTTTTAAGCGCCAAAGATCATAAGCAAATTGGCGATAATGACAGCGGTCCCAATACCGGCGGAATGGGCGTGATTGCCCCTAATCCATACGTTACGTCGGAAGTCTACCAACAGTTTATCGACGATATTCTAGAACCGACCCTACGCGGGATTCAGACGGAAGGGATGCTTTTTGCGGGAGTGATTTTCTTTGGGCTGATGATTACCGCCAAAGGGGTTTATTTACTCGAATATAATATGCGGATGGGCGATCCGGAAACACAGGCAATTTTGCCGTTACTGGAATCAGATTTACTGGAGGCAATTGAAGCGGCATTAAGCGGCAATTTGGCGAAGATTAATCTGCGCTGGCGCGAAAATCAGGCTAGTTGCTGTGTGGTATTGGCATCCGGCGGCTATCCGGATGATTATGCCAGCGGCGTAGTTATTGATGGAATTGAAAACTTTAAAGCCGATAATTGTTGTTTGTTCACCGCCGGCGTTGGACGGAAGAATAACCACATGGTAACTGCTGGTGGACGGGTTGTGAATGTGGTTGCTGTTGGTGATAATTTGACAGTCGCCCGCGAACGGGCGTACGCGGCTTTGACTCAGGTTAAGTTTAAAGATAGCTATTGTCGCAGCGATATCGGCAAGGTCAATCAATGACCGCAACAGCTAAAAAATCTCGGTGGCAGCGGATAAAAGAAGAAGTTGTCGAAATCTGGATACTAACGATTTATTTGGCGATCTTTTTCTCGGCAATCAGTTATCTGCGCTTTGCTATTTTGCAACATGCCGGAATAACTGATAGCGAATTTTGGATGAATGCCATCAAAGCAGCCGTGTGTGCTAAGTTTATGATGATCAGTCGCGCCTTGTATCCGCTTAAAATTCATCCATTGCGTCCGCTGGTGTGGCATATTTTGGGGCGCTCGCTGGCTTATGTGTTAATGGTAACGGTTTTAATCGGGATCGAAGAAGGAATCATGGCCAAAATTCATGGCAAACATTTGGCGGCTGGAATTACCGGTTTGGAACCCGGCAGTATTAACATGTTTTTTGCGTTAGTTCTGCTCTACTGGTTGATGGTAATTCCGTATATTACTTATAGTGCAATTGCTCAGGCATTGGGTGAGAACCGTTTGCGTAAACTGGTATTTGGCTATAATAAATGATGCCAAGATGATGATTTTATGTGCGGAATATTGGTAAAGAAGCAAGTGCTCAGTAAGTAAACTTATACAAGCGGGCTTCTTTAAAAATGACAAAGTCAGGTTTGAAAGATGAAGAGTATAATTGATGGTGGTGGCAAATGAAGATAGTTTGTATTTCCGATACCCATAATCTGCATCGTGAATTAAGCGATAGATTGCCTGCTGCCGACATGATTATTCATGCCGGAGATATTTCCTACCACGGCACGGCGCATGAAATTCAAGATTTCCTCGACTGGTATCACGAATTACCTTACCAGTATAAAGTTTTTATTGCCGGTAATCATGATTTTGCTTTTCAGGATGCCAAAGAATCGTTAACTATTCATAGTGGATTGATTTATCTCGAAAATTCAGTGGTTGAGCTTGCCGGGCTAACCATTTGGGGTTCGCCGCTGTGTCCGCCGCATCATAAGTGGGCTTTTATGTGGGAAGAACCACTCCGGCGTGAGATTTATGAGCAGATTCCCGATAATTGCGACATCATTATCAATCATTCTCCAGCATACCAGATTCAAGATCGGGTGTGGAGTGGTGCTGAAGTTGGTTGTCAGGCATTACGTGCTAAAATTGAACAAGTTCAGCCGCGCTTAATGGTTTGCGGGCATATTCATGAAGGTTTTGGCATTGAGCAAATCAATAATACCATTTGCGTTAATGCGTCCTATATGACCCGCCGCTATGAACCGTTAAACCATCCGCTATTAGTAGAGATTTAATTTATGGTTGATGCTGATCGTTAAAACGATCAGCAACTGTTTTGATCGTTATTACTCTTTGGCTTGTAATTGGTTCTTAAATTTTTGCATATCCAATTGCTTTTCCATCCGTGCAATAATTACCGTTGCCAGTGAATTTCCGACTAAATTGGTAGTAGCGCGTAATTCACTCATGATTTTATCGACACCCAGCAAAATCGCAATGGTAACTACCGGAATTTTGCCGTGCATTGCCGCCAATGTCCCGGCAAGAACAATAAAGCCGGCACCGCTAACCCCAGCTGCACCCTTACTGGTTGCCATCAATACCAGAATAATAGTCAAATACTCCTGCCAGCTTAGGTGGATATTAAATGCCTGACATAAAAAGGCAATTACCAGCGACAGATAAATATTGGTTCCATCGAGATTGAAGCTATAACCTGCCGGAACCACGATTCCTACCACCGATTCGCTAACCCCGGAATTTTTTAATTTTTGCATTAATGGTCCAAGAGCACTTTCGCTGGAGGAGGTGGCAAAAACCAAAATTATTTCGTCTTTTATAAAGCGAACAAACTGGAAAATACTAAATCCCGCCAATTTAGCAACGATACCAAGAATCACCACGATAAAAAATACACAGGCAGCAATCATGGTTAAGACCAACCCAAGAAGATTCCAGATTACGCCGATACCAAACTGTCCGAGCATAAATGCCATCGCAGCAAAAGCCGCGATTGGTGAAAACCACATAATCCAACTCAGGATTTTAAATAACCACCCCTGCAGCACGTGCAACCGGTGCAAGGTTTTTTCGCGGGCTGCTGCGGCTAAATAAAACAGCGCAAACCCTAGGACCGTGGCGATTACCAAGATTTGCAGGGTATTGCCTTCGATGAATGGTTGCCATGGATTAGGCGGAATTGCCGACAAGATTATGCTTTTAAAACTGCCGACATCGCCGCCGTGGGTATATTTACTGACCATTGACGGATCCATGCTGGCAATTGATAGATTCATCCCGGCACCAGGCTTTAACAGATGCCCAAAACCCAGGCCGATAATCAGTGCAATTGTCGAGATGGTCTCAAAATAAAAAAATGATTTGGCGCCAATGCTGCCTAGTTGTTTAAGACTGCCCATTCCAATGATGCCGCTGACTACCGTAACAAAGACGATTGGACCAACCAATACCTTGATTACTTCAATGAAATGGTCAATTATCGGTTTGGCTTGTCTTCCGGCCTTGGGATCGATTATGCCAAAGGCGATACCGGCGAGCATAAAAATTACTACCCACAACCATAATTTGCTATACCAACGTGATTTTTTTACTGTGGAATGAGTCATTAGCGGGCTCCTTTATGTTGTGCGGGATTGTTAATGGTAGGCTATACTTCAAACAGATTGATTATCCTAGGTTGTTGAGATGGTTAGTTGTAAGTGTCATCGCACCGCGCCTATTAGGATTACGAATCTGATTGAGTTTAGATGAAATTATAGTGTTTTTTTACGGCTTTGCGGATGACCCAAGTGCAAGCCAGTCCTTGTGGCAAAGTAACAAAGTCTCCTGCGCCAAATTTAACGTTTCCATCTGGCGCGATTATCTCGACTTCGCCCTCTAGTAACAGGCATTGTTCGGTAGATGAATAATACCATTCAAATTGACTGACTTCTTTTTCCCAGATCGGCCAGGATTTAATTCCTTGCGCGGCAATTTGTTCATCATTCAAGCGTTCAATGGTAATTTTTGAAGTGGTCATGGTGTTCCTTTGTAACAAATATTATTGAGTCTATATTTTATCATGATTGGGGGTGATAATTGCTAACCCCGTGGGATAATAAAAAATAAACCGCCGAGGTTTAAGCACCGGCGGTTTATTATAATGGACTATTTTTATTATAGTTATAGCGGTAAAACGGCAATCGCTTCAACTTCTACCAATAAGTCACGCGGCAACCGAGCAACTTCAACGCAAGAGCGCGCCGGGAAATTCCGGTCAAAGTAAGATTTGTAAACTTCGTTAAATGCGGCGAAATTATTCATATCAGATAAAAAACAAGTGGTTTTAATCA
>JBPOJK010000173.1:0-16162 GCA_052033675.1 Pseudomonadota bacterium | reverse complement strand
GGGCATTCTTATTATTGTCCAAATTCATTTCCACAATATTGGAATAGTCGGATAAGTAGTTACAATTCGGCTGACATCATGGGGGAAATAAGTGCTTTAATTATCAATTATGAAGTTACCGCTGGTTTACATGATACGGTAGTCCCAGGACTAGGCGAGGTTGCCAGCCAAGCAGATAATTTGACGATTTATGGACTACCATTTTTCTTTGGAAAAAGAGTATATATCGGCTTGATGGGGGAGTCCGGAAATCAAACCCCATTGGGAACTGGTCCGGCTTGGGGCTATGAATCATCTAATTAGATCATTGAACTTGCAGACCGTGGCTGCGGAAAACGTCACGGATGGCTTCGGTCTGTTCTTTAGTTGGTTCAACGGTGTTGGCAAGTTTATATGGTAATCCCATAACTTCCCATTTATGTTCACCAAATTTATGAAATGGTAATACTTCTACCAGCTCAACATTCTTCATCGTGCTGACATATTTGGCTAATCCGGCAACGTTTTCGGGCGCATCACTCAATCCCGGAACAAACACAAAGCGAATCCAGGTGCGTTTGTTGATTGTTTGCAAATATTCGGCAAAATTTAAAGTTGGCTGCAATTCCTGCTGGGTGATTTTTTTGTACGTTTCAGGAATATAAGATTTGATGTCCAGCAAAATCAAATCGGCAGCATCAACTACGGCTTTAATTTCCGGTTTGTTAATGTCTGGAAACCCGCAGGTATCGATTGCTACATGGACATCATTGGCATGTAATTGATTGATTAAATCCAGAATGAATTCAGGTTGTAACAACGGTTCGCCGCCACTGATAGTAACACCACCGCCGGTTCCTTGCATATAAGGCTTATACCGCAAAATATCTTTGACCAATTCATCAGAGCTTTTTTGCTGACCATCTTCCATTTTCCAAGTATCAGGATTATGGCAATATTGGCAGCGCAGCCGACAGCCGGATGTGAAAATTATATAGCGGATTCCTGGACCATCAACGCTACCAAAAGTTTCAATCGAATGAATATAACCTGTTGTCATAATATCTCAATCTTAAAAGGGTTACATTAAAAAAGAGGAGCAAACCATGTTTGCTCCCTTTTAATACTTTCTGATTCTTGCAACAAGAATTAGAATTTATTGTGCATCGTCCGAGCAATAACATCCAACTGCTGCTCACGAGTCAATTTAACAAAATTAACTGCGTAACCAGACACCCGCACGGTTAATTGCGGATATTTTTCCGGATGATCCATTGCATCAACCAATGTTTCACGATCCAATACATTTACATTCAAATGGTGACCAGTGTCATTAAAGTAACCGTTCATCAAGCCGGCTAAATTAGCAACTTTGGTTTCATCGGTTTTACCCAACGCATTTGGTAAAATTGCGAAGGTGTAAGAAATACCATCTTCGGCATCTTCATACGGTAATTTAGCCACTGAAGATAATGCTGCAATTGCACCTTGAGTATCGCGACCATGCATCGGATTTGCACCCGGTGCAAATGGATCACCAGCACGACGACCATCAGGAGTATTACCAGTTTTCTTACCATATACCACATTTGAAGTAATAGTTAATACTGATTGAGTATGAACCGCACCACGGTAAGTTGGATGTTTACGAACTTTTTCCATGAAACGGGTAACGATTTCGCCTGCCAAAGCATCAACACGGTCATCGTTATTACCAAAACGTGGATAGTCACCTTCAACTTCGTAATCACACACCAAACCATCTTCGTTGCGAATCGCTTTTACTTTAGCATATTTGATTGCTGATAGTGAATCGGCACAAACCGACAATCCAGCAATACCACACGCCAAGGTACGGTAAATGTCTTTATCATGCAACGCCATTTGCAGACTTTCATAGCTGTATTTGTCATGCATGTAATGAATAATATTCAATGAATTTACATACACGTTAGCCAACCAGTCCATCATGTTATCAAATTTAACCATTACTTCGTCAAAATTCAATTCATCACCACTAATTGGTAAGAACGAAGTTGGTGTAATTTGAACACCTGATTTTTCATCACGACCACCATTTATTGCGTACAACAACGTTTTAGCCATATTGGCACGGGCACCAAAAAACTGCATTTGTTTACCAATGCGCATTGCTGATACACAGCAGGCAATTCCATAGTCATCACCGAATTTAGGACGCATTAAATCATCATTTTCATACTGGATTGAACTAGTATCAATTGATGCTTTTGAGCAAAACAATTTGAAACCTTGCGGCATCGCATCGGACCATAATACCGTCAAATTCGGCTCAGGAGCAGCGCCTAAATTGTACAGAGTATGTAACATCCGGAAACTGTTTTTAGTAACCAAAGTCCGACCATCTTCACACATACCACCGATTGACTCAGTTACCCATACTGGATCACCAGAGAACAAATCATTATATTCAGGCGTACGCAAGAAACGAACCATCCGTAATTTCATTACAAAATGATCCATCAACTCTTGAACTTCGCTCTCGGTAATTGCACCGGCTTCTAAATCACGTTGGAAATAGATATCCAAGAATGTTGAAACCCGTCCGATTGACATAGCTGCACCATTTTGCTGTTTGATGGCAGCTAGGTATGCAAAGTACAACCATTGAATGGCTTCGCGAGAATTGCGAGCTGGTTTGCTAATATCAAAACCATATTTGGCAGCCATTTCTTTTAATTCGCCTAGTGCACGGAACTGTTCTGAAGTTTCTTCACGCGAGCGAATATTATCTTCAGTCATCGCCAAATCAGCAGTTGAAGCAAAGATCGCTTTACGATCTTCCATTAGATAATCAACACCATACAATGCCACACGGCGATAGTCACCAATAATCCGACCACGTCCGTAAGCATCTGGAAGTCCAGTAATCACACCTGATTTACGACAAGCTAACATTTCTTTGTTATAAGCATCGAAAACACCTTGATTATGTGATTTACGATGTTTAACCCACACTTCAGCCAAAGCCGGATCAATTTCATATCCGTAAGCTTTTAGGCTGTTTTCAACCATCTTCAAACCACCATTTGGCATTAACGCACGTTTTAATGGTTTTTCTGTTTGTAAACCAACAACAGTTTCTAGGTCTTTATTAATATAACCGGCATCGTGTGCGGTAATTGACGCGGCAACTGCGGTATCCGTATCCAAAATACCTTTAGCGCGTTCTTCTTTTACTAAAGCTGAAACTGTTTCCCACAATTTACTCGTAGCTGGCGTTGCTGGTGCTAAAAAGCTATCATCACCCAAATAAGGCGTCACGTTCTTACGAATGAAATCGCTAACGTTTACTGATTCACACCAATCACCACTGGTAAAACCTGCCCATGAACCTTCTTGAATTTTAGTGTTTTGTAGCATATGGTCTCCTTTACGCAAAAGCCACTTTAAAAATAAATCAAATAACTTGATTCCCCATGTTTTTTTGTATTTTTCAGTGTCAGTATTTTACGCCGACTACTGAGAAATTATAATGAATAACAACCAATAAAACCAACTTAATTAGTATGTTATTACGATATATATTATACCACAAATTATTTACGGTTATCTGAAAAACTACTTGCAGTAGGCTAATTTTATCTAATTCATGATACTATTTAGTCTGCTAAAAATAATATTTTGTGAATACAGATAATGGAGAAATTGTTATGCCAAAAGGAACGGTAAATCGAATACTTAGTGTTGCGGAGGTTGACGGGTTTGGAAATAATGCGTTGATTTATATGCAGGGTTGTAATTTCAATTGTCAATTTTGCAATGCTCCAGAACGGATTAATCATTGTACCGGCTGTGGGTTTTGTATTGAATCGTGTACGGTTGGTGCGCTAACGCTTGGTGATAATGGCGTGGAATTTAATCCGGAGTTATGTACTTGGTGTAATGATTGTGTTAATGCGTGCAATTATGGTAGTACACCCAAATCGCAAACTTTATCGCCGAATCAAATTATGAAAATCATAGCCAAAAAACGGGAACAAATTACTGGAATTATGATCTCCGGTGGCGAAAGTAGCCTCCAACAAGGATTTATCACTGAATTATTTAAATTGGCTAAGGTAGATGGTCTAAACACCTATGTAGTTAGTAACGGTTCGCTAGCGTTTGAGTCAGAACTACTGGAGTTGTGCGATGGGCTAGTTCTGACATTAAAGGCATATGACCGTGATAGGCATATTGTAATTACAGGTAAAGATAATGACCAGGTCTTAGCAAATTTACAATTATTGATGCAAATGGGTAAACTTCGCGAAGTGCGGCTGGTTATTATTCCCGAATTACTTGATAATCAGCAAAATGTTATCGAGATTGGAAAATTAATTGCGGCTAATAATCCAAATCTGCGTTATAAATTAATCCGCTATTCAACCGAACGGGTTCGCAGTGAGTTTGGATTAAATTTAGTTCCTAGTGATGAGGTGATGAATGAGTTGGCGGCGCTAGCGTTAACCAGTGGTTGTAATAATGTGGTTATGAGGTAGGAAGTAAAATTATGGGGGTGGAAAATTTTTTGCTGAGTTTGGATGACAATTTTTTGATTCAAATTAATTCATTGGATGGTAAAATTGATTTAACTATTGGTGTGATTTGCGCTTTTTTAGCCTACGCCGTTAGCCGATGGCTTATTGGTAAATTTCTGCGGCGGCGAATTAATCCATATGGGCATCATCTTGCAAATCTATCTTATTATTTAATTCGACGTGCAGTTTTCCCGTTAGTGGCAATCGGACTTTTTGGAATTAATTACGCGCGATTTTTATTAATGACTACCAAATCAAGTGTTATTTATCCGGCGCTTATTTGGTTGGCATTATGGTTGTTATTAATTCGAATTGTTACTGGCATAATCATCTTTGTGGTCCCACGAGGAGCATTACGATTCACGCTGGATGGTATTTTGTCATTTTTATTTTGGCTGGCATATGTGGTTTGGTGGAGTAATAGCAATGTAATTTTAGCACACTGGTTAAAAGCGATTAATATTCGTCTGGGACCAATTCACTTTACTTTGCTGGCATTGGTTTATGCCTTGATTACTGCGGTAATAATAATTGCAATAAGCCTGTGGTTAAATAAATTTATTGAATTAAAAATTAATCAAACTAGCCGCTTTGATAGTACTTTCAAACACGTGATTCTCAGGATTAGTAAGTTGATCGTGTTTGTGGTGATAATATTAAGCGTATTACCGGTACTGGGGATTGATATTACTACTTTATCGGTCTTTAGTGGCGCATTAGGTGTGGGTATCGGTATTGGCTTACAGAAATTTTTGGGTAATATTTTCAGCGGAATTATGATCCTCATGGATCGTTCGATAAAAATCGGTGATCGGCTGGTAATTGGAGAGCACACCGGTTATGTATCAAAAATAACCTCGCGGCACATTGTGCTACAAAGCCTAGATAATTCTGAAATATTGGTGCCAAACGAGAAATTTATTTTTGAAACTATTATCAATCAATCTTATACCGATACAACTTTGTTAATTAAAATTCCGGTGGGTGTGGCTTATGGCAGTGATTTAAAGTTAGCTCTAAGTTTGTTGGTTGAAGCGACTAAAGATAATTCTGTGATTGACCATTCCCGGACACCTCAGGCTGGAATTGAAAATTTTGGTGATTTTGCAATTAATCTAATCTTATTGGTGTGGGTTAAGGATCCCAAGATTAGTTTAATTCAACCAAAAACCGACATATATCTGCGAATTGGTGAGTTATTTGCTGAGTCTGGAATTGAAATTCCATTGCCGCAACAGGTAGTCCGGTTACATCACTAACTAATTTATTGTTAAAATCATTATCCTGCGGAACATCAATATCTATGCTAGAATTACGGGTTATTTAAAGCAGGTTAGAACTGTATTATGCAAAAAATTCTGGTATTGCTGCTGGTGGCAGTAATTGCTTTTTTTCAATATGAGTTATGGTACGGTCATGGCGGTATTTATGACCAACAACGGCTGCAGGATAAAATTACTAAGCAGGCAAAATTAAACCAGCAACTTCAAGAACGTAATGATGAAGTTAATGCGCATATTCACGAACTCAAGGGGTCGCCGGAGTTTATGGAGGCGCGGGCACGCAGGGAGTTGAACTTGGTTCGCCCCAACGAAACCTTGGTTATTTTGCCATCAACGGTACCAGCAACAATTTTGACATCTCAACAGGATCATTAAATGTACGCATTGGAAATTAATAAAGTCAGTAAAATCTATGATAATGATTTCAAAGCCTTGGATCAGGTTGATTTTCAATTAAATCAGGGTGATTTCGTCGGTTTATTGGGTGTGAATGGTGCCGGTAAAACCACCTTGATTTCAGCGATCGCCGGCATTAATAATTACCAAGGTCAAATTAAAGTCATGGGGGTTGATTTACGGCAAAATGTGGTTGCTGCCAAAAAAATGCTCGGGGTAGTACCGCAGGAGTTGGCATTTGACCCTTTTTCTACTGTTTATCAAACGCTTAAGCTGCAATCGGGGCTCTATGGGGCACGGAACAACTCTGCGTGGCTGGAAGAAATTTTGGTGCGGATGCATCTGGAAGATAAAGCGCATTCCAATACTCGTACATTATCTGGCGGAATGAAGCGGCGCTTAATGGTCGCACAGGCCTTGGTGCATAAGCCGCCGGTGATTATTCTTGATGAGCCGACAGTTGGCGTTGATGTCGAGATTCGTAAGAACCTCTGGGATTTTATTACTGAATTGCACAAACAAGGACACACAATTTTGTTGACTACTCATTATCTGGAAGAAGTCGAAAAATTGTGTAATCAAATTATCATGATTGATAAGGGGCAAATCATTGCACGCAGTTCCAAAGACGATCTAATTGCTAAAGCCAGCGGGTTAGCCACGACTTTTGAAGTTGAAACTACTGATGGTGTTATGTGCGACGCACTGCAAAACAAAATTATTAGCCAAGAGGGCAACAAATATCTGCTGGCGATTGCCAATAATAACGAGATTGTCGAAATAATCAATTATTTACACCAATCCGGAATTGGAATTATCAATATGAATATCAATAAGCCCCGGCTGGAAGATATTTTCCTCAAATATTTGGGACGTTAAGATGCCATTTATCGCTTTACTAAAAAAAGAAGTTTATCGTTTTAGTACCATTTGGGTTCAAACGGTTATTGGACCTTTATCAACTGCATTGTTATATCAACTGATTTTTGGTCACCAATTATCGGGAATAAAAACCGGCGTTCCCGGAGTGGACTATGCCAGTTATCTGATTCCCGGCTTGGTGATGATGCAAGTGCTGTTAAATTCGTTTGGCAATGGTTCTAGCAGCCTGATTCAATCCAAATATACCGGAAATATTATTTTTATCCTGATGGCTCCGGTGTCGGCATTTAGTATGTATATGGCATATTTAACCGCAACGGTTGTCCGCGGCTTGATTGTCGGTGTTGCAGTGTTTTTAGGGATTGTCTGGTTTGGTCATTTAAATTATTCCCAAATTTGGGCAATTTTCTATTTTGCGATAGTTGGTGCCGCCATTACCGGTGGACTAGGCTTGATTGCCGGAATTATCTGTGATAAATTTGATCAGATGGCAGGATTCCAATCTTTTGTGATGGTGCCGCTGATCTATTTATCGGGAATATTTTTTAATATTCAACATTTTAGCCCGTTGTGGCGCACCTTGGCGATGGTAGATCCATTTTTGTATATTGTTGATGGATTTCGCTATGGTTTTATCGGGGATGCTAATTTCAACATCGTTGGCGGTGCAGTGTTTGTACTGATTTTTGCGATAGTTGTCAATGGAATTGGCTTGGGGATGTTGAAACGAGGAATTAAAATAAAACATTGATCCATGTAATAGGTGTTTTTTATCGGTCAATGGTTTTGTTGGTGCATAGTCGCTTTAGTGGATATCAAGGGAGTATTATTATGTTAGAAGATATTATATATCAGTCAATTGCTGAAAATATCGCCTGTAATTATTTGGATGTTAGTGGCGATGGACGCCATTTTGAAGCAGTAGTTGTCAGTGATGCCTTTACCGGACTAAACCGTATTCTTCGTCATCGGTTGATTTATGCTGCGCTTGGCGAGCGGATGAAAGAAGAAGTACATGCGTTGTCAATGAAGTTATATACTAGTGAAGAATGGAATAAACTAAATGGATAAATTAATTGTAAATCATTCAATGCATCTACGGGGTGATATCAAAGTTTCCGGTGCTAAAAATGCCGCCTTACCGATTGTTTGTGCCGCGCTATTGACTGCCGACGACTTAATCTTGACCAATGTTCCGGAATTAAAAGATATTTTTACATTACAAAAATTACTTACCGGAATGGGAGCGACGGTATCATTCAATGATAATGTTATGCAGCTAAATGCCGCGCGGCTTGATCAATTGGTTGCGCCTTATGATTTGGTAAAAACCATGCGTGCTTCTATTCTGGTATTGGGTCCAATGGTTGCCCGTTTTGGCTATGCTGAAGTGAGCTTGCCTGGTGGTTGCGCTATTGGTGCTCGTCCGGTTGATCAGCACATTAAAGGCTTGGAAGCGATGGGCGCTGAAATTATAATTGAACATGGTTATATCAAAGCCAAAGCGACTCGCCTTAAAGGTGCGCGGATTAGTATGGATATGGTGACCGTAACCGGTACTGAAAATTTATTGATGGCCGCGGTATTGGCTGAGGGAACGACGATTCTCGAAAATGCGGCTCGTGAACCGGAAGTAACCGATTTGGCGCATTGTCTGGTGAAAATGGGTGCTAAAATCGAGGGCATAGGCAGTGATCATTTGATTATTCATGGAGTTGAAAGCTTACATGGCGCCGAGCATCAGATTGTTGCCGACCGGATTGAAGCTGGTACTTTTGCGGTGGCTGCAGCATTAACCCAAGGTGATTTAACTTTGATCAATGCCCGTCCAGAGACAATGGGAGCGATTATTGAGAAATTAATTCGTGCCGGTGCCGCCGTATCTGAAGGTAATAATTATCTGCGAGTGGCAATGCATGGTCGACCACAGGCGGTTGATATCAAGACTCTGCCGTATCCGGCATTTCCAACTGATATGCAGGCGCAATTCATGACCCTAAACTGTGTTGCTAATGGTAGTGCACGAATGACCGAAACGATTTTTGAAAATCGCTACATGCATGTGCCGGAATTATCAAGGATGGGAGCCGAAATAAATATTGATGGCAACACTGCCGTTGTTCATGGAGTTGAAAAATTGTATGGTGCCGAAGTTATGGCAACTGATTTACGGGCATCGGCATCTTTGGTACTAGCGGGAATGTTCGCTGAGGGGCAAACGGTAGTTGATCGGATTTATCATCTTGATCGGGGCTATGAGCATATTGAACGTAAATTGAATAACGTGGGTGCAAATATTTTAAGGGTTAAAGGATAAGGGTATGCGATTCAATAAATGGGTAATTACAATTTCGGTTGCTGCATTGGCAATCACTGCTTGCAGTAAGAAAGCTCAACAGGCGGATAACTCCTACTACGTAAAAGTTTTTACCGTTGGTAATTGGGTTGAACCCAGCCAAAGTACATTTCATGGGGTAATCCATGCCGAATATGAACCGAATTTATCCTTCCGGGTTGGTGGCAAAATTATCAAGCGGAATGTTGATATTGGTGAGAGTGTTAAACAGGGACAGATTCTGGCAAGTCTTGATCCAACCGATTATAAATTATCAGCTGACAGTGCCAATGCTCAGCTGGCTTCGGCGAAATCCAATTATGTAACCCAAAAAGCCAATCTGGAGCGTTATAAACAGTTATTGCAACAAAATTTTGTGTCTCAAGCGCAATATGATACCCAGAAAGCCCAATTTGATAGTGCCAAAGCACAATATGAACAGGCGCAAAATCAATTATCCAATAGTGACAATCAGGTGCAATATACTACCTTGAAAGCGCCTTCTGATGGCGTGATTACCTCAATCAATATGGACGCCGGACAAGTAGTTACCACCGGGCAGACCGTTGCCACCATGGCAGTTTCTGGTAACAAAGAGGTTGAAGTTGAGTTACCGGAAGTTCAAATTAATAACTACAAAGTCGGTATGCCGGCGCAGGTTAAAATTTGGGCGACGGATCAAATTTATCAAGGTAAAATTCGCAGCATCAATCAGGCCAGCGATCAACAAACCCGTACCTTTACCGCGCGGATTGTAATTACCAATCCGGATAATAACATCAAATATGGTATGGCATCAGATGTAACGATTGCACCATTGAATGTTACCGCGGGCACTGAGTTGCCGTTAAGCAGCTTGTTTTCCAAAGACGGTAAAACTTATGTGTGGTTGGTTGGTGCTGAATCGGCGGCGCAACTAGTTCCGGTTAAGGTTCTCTCAACTAATGGTGCTTCGATGAAAATCGAATCGGGGGTTCTGAAAAATGGTCAGCAGATTGTTAGCGCTGGAACAACGTTCTTGTATGCCGGGCAAAAGTTGAAGGTTTACAGCGATTAGGCTTGCGCTGGTTCATCCAGATGTGAGATAATACGCTCCTTATGGAGTTTGGCTAGGATTAAAAGCTAAATTTTTTTCTTGGCTCTACTTATCGTTAATGTTATTAAAATAGGAAATTAACATGGCTATTACTGTTACCCAAAAGGCTGAAATCGTTGCTAAATTTCAACGTACTGCCGGAGATACTGGTTCATCTGAAGTTCAAGTGGCATTATTAACAGCCCGCATCAATGATTTAACCGGACATTTTAAAACTCATTCAAAAGATCATCATTCACGCCGTGGCTTGTTGAAATTAGTTTCACAACGCCGTCGGTTATTGGATTACTTAAAACGTACTGATAACGCTAAATACGCAAGCCTGATTAAAGAATTAGGATTACGTAAGTAATTTTATCTTTAAATTGATTCAAAAAAACGGGTGGTAAATTATACCACCCGTTTGTTATTTTACATTCGTTTCAGCTTGGCAAAAGCGTGCGCCATACTGTTATCGCTGGCTGGTTTAGCGCTATTGCGATTGGTATTATTCTGCTGACGATTATTTGCCGGATTACGATTGTCGCCGCGATTATTCGCAGTTGGTGCCGGAAGATTTAATTTATTTAAACCTTTCATGGTTAATGCAATTCGTTTACGGTTAACGTCAACTTCTTCCACCCGAACCTTGACAATCTGGCCAACTTTCAATACCTGATTGGGGTTGGCAATATATTGGTCGGCAATTGCGGAAATATGCACCAGACCATCTTGATGAACACCTATATCGACAAAAGCACCGAAATTCGCAACATTGGTAACTACGCCTTCTAACTCCATCCCGACTTGCAGGTCTTTAATTTCATTGATCCCTTCCTTAAATTTGGCGGTTTTAAATTCACCACGCGGATCACGTCCGGGCTTTTCCAGTTCGGCAATCACATCATTAATTGTCGGCAAGCCGTATTTATCACTGACTAATTCACTGGCTTTTAAGGTATTTAGTAACGCTTTGTTACCAATTAATTCCGGAATTGAGCTATTAAGTTTAGCGGCAATCAGTTCTACCAATGGGTAGCTCTCCGGATGAACTGCAGATTTATCCAATGGATTTTCGCCGTCATTAATCCGTAAAAATCCGGCGCACTGTTCAAAAGTTTTTTCGCCCAAGCGGCTGACTTTGGTCAACTGTTTGCGGCTCACGAATTTTCCGTTGCTATCGCGGTAACTAACGATATTACCGGCAATTACCGAATTAAGGCCAGACACCCGTGCCAGGAGTGGCGCCGAGGCGGTATTAACATCAACGCCCACGGCATTCACGCAATCTTCAACCACGTTATTCAATGCGCTGGCTAACCGACTTTGATTGACATCATGTTGATATTGCCCAACGCCAATTGATTTAGGATCAATTTTGACTAACTCAGCCAATGGATCCTGTAAGCGCCGGGCAATCGACACTGCGCCGCGCAAGCTAACATCCAATTCGGGAAATTCTTTGGCGGCAAATTCCGATGCTGAATACACCGATGCTCCCGCTTCCGAGACGACCACGATTTGGGCTCGGATATCATTGAATTGTTTGAGTAACTCTTGTACTAATTGCTCAGTTTCACGCGAGGCGGTACCATTACCGATACTGATTAATTCCGGATTAAATTTATCGCAGAGCCGCGCTAAGGTTAACAGTGCTTCTTCGCGATTTTTAGTAAATGGATAGATGGTTGCAGTTGCCAGTAATTTACCGGTATTATCTACGACTGCAACCTTAGTTCCGGTGCGGATGCCGGGATCAAGCCCAATCGTGGTTTTGCTACCCGCCGGTGCTTGCAATAGTAAATTATGTAAATTGGTGGCAAATACTTTAATCGCTTCTTCATCGGCTTGTTCGCGCATTTTGGAAATTAGCTCATTTTCCAGTGACGGATAAATTTTAGCTTTCCAAGTTAAACGCACACAATCACTTAACCATTTACCACCGGCTAAACCATCATCAACTGCAAAGTGATTACTAATTAATTCTTCATATCCGGATTGTTGTCCGCGCGGTAAAGTGTGTTGCTCGGGATATTCAACGCTCATTTTTAAAAAGCCTTCGTTAGTGCCGCGTAAAATGGCTAGTGCCCGATGGGATGGAATGTTTTTAACTAATTCCTGATGATTAAAGTAGTCGCTAAATTTAATTCCCGCCTCCTCTTTGCCTTCAATAACTGTGGCAGCCAATAGTCCTTCGTGAGTAAAGCGATTACGTAATTGTGCCAATAATTCGGCATCTTCGGAAAAAATATCCAGAATAATATAGCGGGCTCCATCGAGGGCATCTTCAACGGAATTAATATTTTTCTCAGGATTTAAATAGCTATTTGCCAATTCGTCTGGCGATTGGTGCTGATTAGCTAAAATCGTCAACGCCAATGGTTCCAGCCCAGCCTCTTTGGCAATTTGCGCTTTGGTACGACGTTTGGGTTTATAGGGTAAGTAAAGATCTTCCAGCGTAGTTTTATTATCGGCGGCAAGAATTGCCTGTTCCAATTCCGGAGTTAATTTTTCCTGCTCGCGAATTGAATTTAAGATGGTTTCACGGCGTTCATCGAGCTCGCGTAAATAAACCAGCTTTTCAGCCAGCATCCGCAACTGGGTATCATCCAATCCGCCGGTTACCTCTTTACGATAGCGGGCAATAAATGGCACTGTGGCACCTTCATCGAGGAGGGTAACGGTATTTTTTACCTGACGTTCTTGAACATTCAGTAAGGCGGCTAAACGAGTTTCGATACTAGCTAACATTTAATTTCCTGCAAAGATGGTTTATTGTTACTATAATATGAATATGGATGTAACATTACGTATTTATTGGCAAGTTCCAGATTGGGTAATTATTTTTATTTAAACTATAACCAATTGGGCAAGCGCACAAAGACTGAATTTTAATTGATAATCACCACCGTAAGCAAATTTGTTTATTCGACTAGTTTGCTGATTTAAAATTTATTCTGGTAGTGTAATTTATGAGTAGTTATTTGTTGCTGACTTTTTTCATGATTAGTTAAATTAGTTAGAAAATATCAGCAACATCTTACCAATAGTTATAATTAATTACGCAGTTGCACAATAGAATTTTAACAGAGAACTATTACAACTGGTAAAAATCGCGGTATAATACGGCGATTATTTTCTTGAGGTTATACATGAACTACACCCCCTTTTATCACTGTCATCTCGATAGTGGCGGCAAAATCGTTGATTTTGGCGGTTGGGCACTGCCTGTTAATTACGGTTCACAAATAAAAGAACACGAGCAAGTGCGGATTGCCGCGGGTATGTTTGATGTCTCGCATATGGTAATTACCGATATTCATGGTGTCGAGGCACGGCAATTTTTACGTTATTTGATTAGTAATGATGTTGCAAAACTTGAAAAACACGGGATAGGTAAGGCGCTTTATTCCGGATTATTAAATCAGGAAGCTGGGGTTATCGATGATCTGATTGTTTATCTGATGCCTTTTGGCTACCGTGTGGTAACTAATGCTGCCACCGAAAGCAAAGATTTAAACTGGATCAAGCAAGTTGCGACCAATTTTAAGGTTGAGCTATTTAGTCGTCGGGATTTGGCAATGCTGGCGGTTCAAGGTCCATTGGCGATAGCTAAAGTTGAGATAGCAATTCCCGAAGTTAATGAGCAATTGGCACAATTAAAGCCATTTAGCGCGATTGAAGAGAATAACTGTTTTTATGCGCGCACCGGCTACACTGGTGAAGATGGGCTGGAAATAATGCTTCCGCGCGAAAGTGCCCATGAGTTATGGAATAAGTTATTGGCAGTCGGGGTTGCCCCTTGCGGTCTGGGTGCCCGTGATACTTTGCGGCTTGAAGCCGGCATGAATCTATATGGACACGAGATGGATGAAACCATTAGTCCACTTGAATGCGGGATGGATTGGGTGGTAGATTTGAATGATGCCGAACGCGATTTTATTGGACGCAAGGCGTATCAATTACTGCGCTTATCGCCAGAGAATAAAGCGCAAATTGGTTTATTGTTGCAGGGAAAAGGCGTGTTACGGGATGGGCAAACGGTTTTTGCCGATGGCGTTGAATGCGGCATTGTAACCAGCGGTACATTTTCACCGAGTCTAAAAGTTTCAATTGCGATTGCCCGAGTATTGTTGCCGGAAAACTATACTAATTTAACGGTTCAAATTCGTAACACCCAGGAACCGGTTAGTTTGGTCACGCTGCCGTTTGTACGGAATGGCAAGAAATGTTTTTAAATCCGAGATAAAGGAGTTTATTGTATGTATAGCAATGAAATGAAGTTTGTTGATACCCATGAATGGGTTAAACCGGAAGAGGAAACCGGCGTGGTTGCGGTGGGAATAACCAATCACGCGCAGGAGTTACTTGGTGATTTGGTTTATCTTGAATTGCCACTAGTTGGGCAGGCGATTGCCAGCGGTGAAACGATTGGAGTTATTGAGTCGGTAAAAGCCGCATCGGATTTATATGCACCAATTAGCGGTGAAGTAGTGGCGGTTAATGATGAAGTGGTGGCTGATCCAACCATCATCAACGGCGATCCACATGGTGCCGGTTGGTTAATTAAAGTTAAATTATCGGATAATACCGAACTGGAACAGCTATTATCGGCCGATAAATACAAAAATCTAATTGGTTAAATTAGTATCATTTTCTACAGCCCCATTTGTTGGGGCTTTTTACTTACGGAGATTGAGATATGAGTGAATTTATTTACCGTCACATTGGCAGCAATCATCAAGAGCAGGAACAAATGCTGGCTGAACTGGGATATCATGATTTGGAGCAATTCATTGGCGCAGTTATTCCCGCTGAATTACGCAGCAACGGTCAAACTACCCGCGAAGTTGGCCTAAGTGAGCATGAAGCATTAGCTAAACTTGAAGCAATAATTTCAGCCAATCAACTATATCGCAATTATATCGGTTTAGGCTATTCTGATACAATAACTCCGGCAGTTATCCGCCGCAATGTTTTTGAAAATCCTGGCTGGTACACCGCCTATACGCCGTATCAAGCGGAGGTGTCACAAGGCAGGTTGGAAGCGCTATTAAATTATCAGCAAATGATTTGTGATTTAACCGGAATGGATTTGGCAAATGCTTCGCTATTGGATGAAGCTACCGCGGCTGCCGAAGCGATGGCGATGGCAAAGCGCATCAATCTCAAAGGCGGGAATAAATTTGCAGTTGTGGGTGATGTTTTTCCGCAAACTGCCAGCGTTATGACTACCCGTGCCAACTATCTGGAAATTGACCTAGTCTTTAGTTCTGCAACAGAAGTTAATCCGGCAGAAGTTTATGGTGTATTTATCCAAAATCCGGATTTGCTTGGTAACTGGAATGATTATTCCGCGTTAATCAGTCAATGGAAAAAAATTAATCCGCAATTAATTATCGTGATGGCGTGTGATATTTTATCGCTGGTGATGTTTAAGTCAGCATTTGAGCAAGGCGTGGACATTGCGTTAGGTTCGACCCAGCGCTTTGGAATTCCTTTGGGATTTGGTGGACCAGCTGCGGCGTACCTTGCTACCAAAGATGCTTATAAACGGACGATGCCGGGACGAATTATCGGGGTTTCGGTCGATAGCCGTGGAAATAAAGCCTTGCGGATGGCGCTGCAGACCCGCGAACAGCATATCCGC
>JBPOJK010000077.1:0-2708 GCA_052033675.1 Pseudomonadota bacterium | reverse complement strand
GCATGATAGCACTTACGTTTTTGGTGTTGGTGATGGCAAAGATAATATCTCTGAATCTGGAGGGATTGATTCTTTGATTTTGCGTGGAGGTTTGAGCAAAGACTCTCTGCTATTTCAGCAACAAGATAATGATTTAGTCATCACCTTTGAAGATAACCCAAGCGATCAAATTACAGTTAGTAATTGGTTTGCTAACTCAGATAATCAACTGGAAAAATTGCTGATCGGTGTAACAGAGTACGATTTACCACATCTTGTGGAGGAACAATTAACCATTAAATATGGCACAAGCGGTGATGAGGTTTTGGAGCTGTTTAACAATATAAATACAGTCATTGGTGGTGGCGGTGACGATCTTATTGAGGACAATACGGATAATTCAACCACCTATATTTACAATCACGGAGATGGTAAAGATACGATCATTGATACGAGTTCGGCAAATGATGTAATTCAATTTGGCGAAAATATCAGTGCGAGTGATCTCAAATATATCAAATTAGATCGCGATTTAATAATATCCATCAGTGACAGTGAGCAAATCACTATTCAAAATTACGCTGTTTTCGTGCAACGAATCGAAACACTTAGGTTTAGCGATGGTAGTAGTTTAAATTTAGCTGAACAATTACAAATTGCTGGAATCCTTAATCCACCCAAAATCATTACTTCAAATGGCGATGATACTTTATGGTTTGATCGAGGTGCCAGTGTAAATCTTCGTGAAGGAAATAACAAGTTTTATCTTAGTAATCAAGGAAACACCACCAATAGCAACATTCGTGCAGGAGCTGGTAATGATCAAATCGTAATTGAGGGTTCAGCGGCGAGTAATATAGTTAGCGCGGGCAACGGTGATAATTTTGTATTAACTAACGGCGCCTCTAATAGGATTACGAGTGAAAGCGGTAACGACACATTGGTTATCAGTAGTACTACCAAATCTACCATCAATGTCGGAAATGGTGATAATAAGATTTACACTTCAGGCGATAATGTCTCTACCAATATCATTAGTGGCAATGGTGCAGATACTATCATCCTTATGTCTGGTAGCGGGAATACAACAGTTTCCAGTGGGGCTGGTGATGATGTAATCAATAGTAGCTCTTACCAAGGAACCAGCACTATTAAAGCCGGCGAAGGCAATGACCAATTGACTGGCGGGAAAAACGTTGATAAGCTTTATGGTGGTAGTGGTAATGACAAAATATTGGGTAATGATGGCGATGATCTAATTTATGGAGAAAATGGTGATAATTATCTAGACGGTGGTAATGGTAATGATATCATTGTTAGCCGTGGTGGACAAAGTATTTTGTTCGGCGGTACTGGTGATGATATGCTTAGTGTCTCATTAAGCACTGCAGAGAAGTCACAATTACGTAAAACAATTTTTAGTGGTGGCAAGGGAAATGATATTATCAAGGCTGGTTTTAGCGGTGATGGCTATTTATACAATCAGGGGGACGGTAAAGATATTATCTATGATTATGGTGATGTGGCATTTGATGCTGAAAATACTGATTATGATGGTTTCATTTCGGGAAGAAATGATGTAATTACTTTTGGCAATAACATCAATCCGCAAGATTTAACTTTTACCAAATCAGCAAATGATCTGATTATTACTATTGGGAATAACCTTGACAATCCAGAGAATCCCGACCAAATTACCATTAAAAATCATTTCCACAGCAGCAATAATTACCGAATTGAAACCCTGCAATTTAGCGACGGCAGTCAAATCACTACTGCCAACTTGATTCAAGCTAATGGTTTAAATGGTGGCATTGCGAACGATACCCTTAACGGTACCACTGAAGATGATAAATTATTGGGTAATGCCGGTAATGATAAACTCTACGGCAAAGACGGCAATGATTTACTCAATGGCGGTGAGGGTAATGATTATCTTTATGGCGAAGCTGGTAATGATACCCTCAGTGGTGGACAAGGCAATGATGTTCTCACAGGTGGTGCGGGCGATGATAATTATCGCATATCTGCCGGCGATGGCAAGGATATTATCAATGACCAAGAGGGTAAGAACTCCATTAGCTTTGATAACTCGGTGAAAAAAGAAGACTTATGGTTTAGTCAAAAAGGTCAGGATTTAATCATCACCAATACCCAAACTCAGGATGTGGTTACGGTTAAAAAAGCCTATGCGTGGTTAACCGGTGATGATCCCTATGCAATTATTCGCAGTGATGCCGAAGTCATGGAGTCAATCATGAGCGGCAAGGAACTGCTTAAAATCACCCATGATATGGCACGCATAGGCGCAACCCCGATGGCACAAAGTGAAATGACTGCCAGTCAGCAGGCGGAATTTAGCAATATCATCAATTCCAATTGGATGGTGGATGCCAGTAAATAATTGATTGCCGCACGCCCTTTAAAACCTTTGAAAGCCACATTTTTATGTGGCTTTTTTGATACAGTTGGGGATTGGAATAAGCTTGCAAATTCCGGCGCAACTACTGGAGGTGATTACTTTAGTGGTAATAACTGATGTTACGCACTAACGTACGTGGTTGTGTAAAATTATGCCTAACATAATAACAAAGACGAATCTCCATGATAAAAATATTTGACCTTTACACAGATTATTTACAAGTGTCCCTTGGTTTGGCTACTGCTACGAATTTATCTAAAATAGTAGATCATGAAATTTCGCACGACCAAGTGACTCGGATGCTGTC
>JBPOJK010000014.1:0-37709 GCA_052033675.1 Pseudomonadota bacterium | reverse complement strand
GTTAATTCCAGCACTTCGGCTTGCAATAATACAGCTTGTAATAGTTCGTCAATCCCCATCCCAGTTTTGGCTTAGACAGGAATACACATAACATCCCACACCAAATCTTCGGCAACCACTTACTGAGCGGTTAATTCTTGCTTGATTTTATCCGGGTTAGCTCCCTGTTTATCCATTTTATTCAGTGCAACCACGATTGGCACACCCGCGGATTTAGAATGATTAATCGCTTCTATCGTCTGCGGCATAATACCATCATCGGCAGCAACTACTAAAATTACAATATCGGTTAATTGCGCACCACGGGCACGCAAAGCGGTAAACGCCTCATGCCCCGGGGTATCCAAGAAGGTCACCATACCATTTTCGGTCTCAACATGATAAGCACCGATATGCTGGGTAATTCCACCCGCTTCACCGGCGGCAACTTTGGCTTTACGAATGTAATCCAAGAGCGAAGTTTTACCATGATCCACATGCCCCATCACGGTAACAACCGGTGCTCGATGAACTTTGGCACTTTCAGAATGCTCAACCACATCATCCAAGAAGCTCTCTGGGTCATTAGCTTTGGCAGCGATGGCTTTATGTCCAAGTTCTTCAACGATTAGCATCGCAGTATCTTGATCAATCGATTGATTAATCGTAACCATCATTCCCATGGTCATTAATTTTTTTACCACCTCCGATGCCTTGATTGACATCTTATGCGCCAAATCAGCAACCGTAATCGCTTCAGGAATCGCAATTTCCAAACTTTGCGCTTTAACTGGTTTTTGGAACTCCTGCACTTTCGGCATTTTGTGAATCGCTTTAGATTTGTGCTCCGGTTTCCGCGATGGTTTGTGAACATACGGCACATGTGGCTTGGTTTCTACCACATCAACATTGGCACTATGTTCGATAACTGCTTCAACATCGCTAAACTCACCGTCCAAAACCCCATCATCCATGCTCGAATCTTGCTTACCAATCACTTTCATTTTCTTGGTTTTTTTAACCGGTTTAGCAGTCTGAGGTTGTGGTTTAGTTGGTTTGCGAATATTATCATCACTGGTCTCAGCTTTTTTAGCTGGAGTTCCCGATGGTACCGTGGCTTGAACTGCTTCAGGTCTAGCTACTGCAACTGTTTCATGCTGCGAATGGCTTTCTGTAGATGAAACATTCTCAGCCAGCGGTGCTTCGCTTACCGGCGCAACATCAACCTTGGCTACTGCAACCGCCGCTTCAGCATGCGCAATATCAGCACTACCACTACCACCTTCGGTAACCTTATGAATTACCTTTTTACGTTTTATTTCAACCGTAATTCCCTTAGCTGGTGAAGCTTTGGTTTCTTCTTCAATAACCACATTACCCTCTACAGAATCTTTTTTCTTACCCAGCGATAGCTTACGAGGTTTAGTTTGATTATTTCCGCTTAAAAACTCCAAAAACCGTGACTTATCTTCACTGGATAACTCGTCTTCTTGGGTTTTATTTATTCCGGCTTGCGCCAATTTAGCCAGTAACTCACTTTGTGAAATATTTAATTCCTGGGCAAACTCTTTAACTGTCATATACTAGCTCCTTAGTCTTGAAAATAACCGCAAACTTCGCGGGCTTTTAATATTAATTTATTAGCGGTTTCAAGATCGACACTAATAATGTCCATTAGCTCATCACCAGCCAAATCGGCAAAATCATCAATGCTATAGATTTGATGTTCAACCAATTGCAATAATACATCTTGTGAGAATTTAACTACATGTGCTAAATCTTCAGTAAGTTTATCCATCTTATCTTTAAAGCGGATTGTTTTAGATAATAATTTATTTCGCGCCCGTTCTTGCAATTCAGCGGCAACGTCTTCGTCAAAACCTTCAATATTGAGTAGTTCGGCTACTGCGACATAGGCAACTTCTTCCAGTGAAGAAAAACCATTATCGACCAACAACTCGGAAATCTCATCATCAACATCCAATGCATCATTAAACTGATTGATTAAATCCGCACGTTCATGGGTTTTACGATCTTTTGCTTCAGTTTTACCGTAAATGTTTATCGTACAATTAATCAATTTACTTGCCAAGCGCACGTTAATGCCATCGGGTCCAATCGCCGAGCCAAGTTTCTCATCTTCAACCACCACATCAATCACACGTTTTTCTTCATCTACGGTTATTTTATCAATCTCAGCTGGTGCTAACGAATTTAACGCAAATTGTGCCAAATTCTCATCGTACTCGATAATATCCACCCGCTCACCAAATAATTCTTTGGTTACACCATCAATCCGCTGATTGCGAAAACCAATACATGCACCCTTGGCATCGATCCGCGCATCACTGGTAAATACTGCAACTTTGGCACGATTACCCGGGTCACGGGCAATAGCTTTAATTTCCACCCGTCCATTGGCAATTTCCGGCACATTATTTTCCAATAATTTAGCCAGAAAACCATTGCTGGTGCGTGAAATTGTCAACCGACCGTTTTTCACCTGTGGATTAGCCTTATCAAAGAATCCTTTAACCACATCACCGGGTTTTAAAACTTCTTTGGCAATCAAATCCGGTTTCATGATAATAGCTTCAACTTTGCCGCAATCAATAACGGCATTGCCGCGTTCGAATTTACGCACTTTACCGACAATAATCCCGTTATTTCGCGAGAGATATTCGTTTAGCACCTGATCCCGTTCGGCATCTTTGATTTTTTGAGCAATAATATTGCGCGCAGTTTGAGCTGAGACTCGCCCCAAATCAACATTCTCAAGCTCTTCTTCAACTACATCACCGATTTTCAAACCAGTTCCATAACGTGCTGGATCCGCTTCAACGTCAGATAAAGATAATTCTTTATCATCATCATAAAAATCAACATCGCTAACCACATTCCATTTACGAGTCGTGCGGTATTTACCGCTATGCCGATCAATAAACACTTCAATTTCCGGAAATTCACCTTCAAAGCTGCGTTTGGTAGCAAAAGCCAGTGCTTTTTCCAAGCTATCAAAAACAACTTCTTTATCTAGATTTTTTTCTTTGGCCAACACATCAACCAACATTAATACTTCTTTACTCATTCACAACCTCATAATAAATTTTTTAATGAAACAATATCTTTCTAAAACTATTTTTTCTTTTGTGGCTCATAGATCAATCTTCCGCGACCAATCTCTGAAAACTCAACCGTAAATACGCTACCATTATCTAATTCCAGCTCAATCATTTCACCATTCACCTGAGCTATTCGTCCTTGAAATACTTTTTCACCATCATGAAGCTGATGGGTTTTTATCTTTGCCACCCGCCCGATAAAACGCGTATAATCAGCCAATTTCTTAAGTGGGCGCTCTAAACCTGGAGAGGAAATCTCCAAGCGATTATAATCAACTTCTTCAACTACCAATACCCGGCTCAAATGATTGGATACCTCAGCGCAATCTTCTACCGTTACACCACCTTCTTTATCTATAAACACCCGGATTATTTTAGCCGGATTTATTTCATAATCTACTAACTCAAAACCTAAGCCTGGAACAGTTTGTTCCAATATTTTCTGTAAATTCACTTTTTCTACCTAACAAAAAAGTGAGCCTTAAAAGGCTCACTTATATTTATTATCTAATAATAGCGTATTATAGCACACCACCATCAAAAAAACAAGTTTATATCAACACTTTCAGCAGTAGTCACCTTATCAAACAAGGTCATGCAAAAAGGTTTTATATTCAACACCATCAAAATAAGCATACAATGCTTGGGCAATTTTGGTAGTACCAGTTGAAATATTGCCGTCTTTATCAATTGCAATCAATCCAACATAATCACCACCAGCATCACTTTCAGCAATTGACTTTTTAACCGCCGTATCTAATGGCATCCCATCTAAAACTCTAGTATGGACTTTAGCAGCCACTGCACGATTAATTATTTCTTCACCAATTCCGGTACACGAGATACCCATTACGGATGAAGCAAAATTACCGGCAACCGTTGGACTATCGCCAACCCGCCCGGGATGTTCAAAACCGGCACCGCCAGTTGAGGTTATCGCACAGATAACTCCATTATCATCCAACACCACCACCCCAATGGTTCCGGTCAAACCCGATTTAAGTTCCAAATATTCCTGCCAGCGTTTTTCAGTCATGGGATTATATGGCATCATCTGTAATTTTTCATGCGCATAACGTGCAGCAAATTCACCACTTAAAACGCTATGGTGCTGATGATGTAGTGCATGCGCCACTTGCGACGGATAACGAACATTCTGAATATTAATCACACCGGCAAATTTATTCTTGACACTATCCATATATGATGCCGACATCCGAATCTGCCCATCTTGCTGCACCCGTGAACCGGTTCCCGCATTAAAGATCGGATCATCTTCAAGCAGCGCTGCTGCAAATAACGCGGTTTTAATCGCATCATTGGACTTTTCTAGATACTCCTGCACCTGTTTAATGATTGCTAACAAGTGTTCATGATAGGCTTCAAAAGGGGTATTGGGTTCTTCACGAGCACCGCAACCGCCATGAATAATTACACGTTTCATAGTGCAATACCGCGGGGAATTATAACGTGAGTTTTAGTATTATACTTATCACCACTTAATAAAGTATGTATCTTCACACCAACCAAACTGATAGCGTCTCCCGGCGCAGTACTCGCCACCGACGAAAACTCTACTTTTGACATATCAATTACGGTAAGTGCACCACTACCCAAAGCCTCAATAATACCATCGTGATCAATAATCGCAGCAGTGTCTTCATCAACACCGACACCAGTTTTATACGGATTGTATGATAACGCGGTTAACAATCGTCCAAGTCGATTACGTTGCGAAAAATGCTGATCAATCATAATTCGGTTGGTTAGACCCAAACCTGGTGCCAAGGTAACACCGCCGACACGTGGAATCAAACCTGACTCACCGGAAACGATCATATGTTCAGGAATAAAGGCAGCTCCGGCAGAAGTTCCAGCAACCGGAATTCCCTCGTTATTGCGCTTACGAATCATTTTGGCAATTACGGTACCGCCTAAAATTGTAGACAACAACAGTTGGTTACCACCGGTCATGAAAATTCCGGTAGACTCACTTAGCTGTTTAACAAAAATTTCATTATTTGCTTCGTTACGATTACTAATATTGTTATTGTAAATCTTCTTTACACCCAAGCGTTTAAAGATTTCCACATAACGATCGCCAGTATCCTCCAAATTCGAAGCAGTGGGGATCACAGATATTACTGCATTTTTACCACCACTAACCTCAACAAAACGCTCTAAAATACAAGGATTAACATCTTTTTCTTCTCTTCCGCCAATTGGAATAATAAAGCCCCGGGCTCCTTTATGATCCATACTCATTAACTATTTCCTTTTGTATCGTTTTTATCAGCATTCATCAGTGCACCACCTAGTTTATGGTTATTACAGGTATCTATTTTACCAAAATTTGAATTACCCGACATAGCATTACGCCCGATTATTGAATTCTTTAATCGCCTGGATAACTTCGGCAGCCTCATCTTGACAAAGCATGATGTAGAGGTGATTATCTTCGATATTGTCCAAAATAATTTTTAGTGCTTCAATTTCGTAGTCCACCGTTGCGATAATATTTTCTGAATTAAACCCTCTTTTCACCAAACGCTCTTGCATTAATTGCGCCAATTCACCAACTTCCGCACCACGCAAATGGCTAGTAAAGAGTTTAATAATTACATTGTCAACTTTGTGTTCAACTGCACTCTTGGCAACTGCGTCAACCAAAAATTTGCGGTCACCGGAAAAACCAAGTAAAACAGTTAACTTGGTCTCTTCATTGGCAATACTTCTAGCAAATTTAAGCATATTGTCAACCGAGGCTAAATTATGTCCATAATCAACAAATATCTTGGTTCCCGTATAACCTTTCATCTCAAACATATTGAAGCGTCCATGGTTATGAATATCATTTCTGAATGCCTGTAATCCCGCAGATATTTCGGCATAATTCCGACCAAGTTCAAGACTTAAACAAATTGCTGCCAATACATTTTCAATATTGTGTTTGGCAATACCATTATAGGTTAAATCAACTTGATTCACGCCAGCTATTACGTGTTTTTCACCGTGACGATAAACAACAAAACTATCATTTTCAATATAACAAACATAATCGTCGGCTAAAGTTAGATAAGATTTGAGCTCTTCCAGCGACAATTTCTGACTGAAAAATGCCCGTGCACATGGAACTTTATCAACAAACTCACGTGACAACTGATCATCCAAATTAATAACATTATGCCCATGCGGTCGAACGGCATTCTGAACCGTGAATTTAGCTTTAGCTAAATCCATTACCGTATCAATCCCATTTACCCCTAAATGATCTTCTGAGACATTCATGACTACAGCACCATTGACGTGTGAAGTTGCCAAACCACGCTTAACAATACCACCGCGAGCAACTTCCAACACCGCCGCTTCAACCGTTGGATTGGTCATTACGGTTCGATTACCGTTTGGACCTGAAAGATCACCTTCTGACACCACTTCGCCATTAATCATAACCCAGTCGGTCGAGCAATAGCCCACCACTTTGCCGGCGTGCTGCGAGATAAAGCTGGTTAATCGCACGGTAGTAGTTTTACCATTGGTTCCGGTTACCATTACGCTAGGAATTTCACTAATATCATCCCATGGCACATCATCAAAGCCTATTTCATCTACATTTGCGGTATAAGCTCCCTTCCCGCTACCAATTGTTATTACTTTGTCATTGACGTACATATTAAGATCACGCGCTTTGGATTCCCGATAAATATTACGCAGGGTCATATAACGCTCTTGGCGAATAACATATTCCAAATAATCCAATTCCTCGGCAAAATCCAATGGAGGCAATTGATTATATTTGGGAAGAATTAAATCAAAAGCTACGCTCAATATCTTGCAACCAGCATACGTTAAATCAAACTCAGTTGGAAACGCCAAAACTATACCATTACTAAATAGTTTGGCATGAAGTGGGACATCATCCCAGCCCAAATCATCAAGAATTTTACGCACCATTTCTTCGTAATCTTTGGCAAACTCAGCCAGACGACTGTCTTTAGTATGAAATTCGGCAATTGCTCCAACGTCAGAAAAAAACACATTGGTTCCCGCCAATATCCGCACAGCAAGGGTATCTTTAGTCAACATGATAAAACTCCACCAAACAGTAGCATAAATATAAAAAATAACGGGTGGCTAGAATTAAGCGTTACTAACCACCCGAAGTATTAAAACTGATTGAAAATCGTCTTTAACGTTTAGTCATTCAGTTCTTCTTCGACCTCAATAATCACCCCGCGCTTGTCAGAGCGAATAGTTGCATGGCTAATGGCATCACTTAATGAATCAATTTCAATCCGATCTAATAAGTGATCCTCACGAGTTTGTTCAACTCGTTCTGGATTATGAATATTATCATCAGATTTAAAAGTAGTGATCTGTTTCCAACAACGTGAAACTTTATCAGCAAAGACTACAATGAAATCACCAGCCACAGCATTTGACAAGGCGTGATTAACTGCTTCTTGCTCATCTAGAAGAATCTCGATATTTTGTGGTGCAACACCATACTTGATTAATAAATCACGGATTAATTCCGGAATCTCAGCATTGGCACGACCACGACGATTATCATCTTGTTTACAGATAAAATGAGTAAAGTGAGCAGGCAATAGTTTAACGCTTTCTTCAATCAACTGATTAGCACGGTCACCCGGGAATGTAATTACTGCAGTCTTACGACCTTTCACATTCATTTGATCAACAAATTTACCAATCATATTGATTGCCGCCGGGTTATGACCATAATCCAACAACACTTTAAACGGATGCTCATCATAGAAATTCATCCGTCCCGGAGTTTGATGATAACTATTCACAAAAGTTCTTAAACCATTGCGAATATCATCCAGATTCATGCCCATACTATAAGCAACCGCTACTGCAAACATTGCATTTTGTACGTTGTGGATGGCTTTACCTTCCATAGTAGCAGGAATCAGATGTGTCCATAATACCGGCACATGCACTTGATTATCAAAGATGGTGATCATGTCGCCATTAACACCTTTTTCGATAATTACCGCTTTACCACCCAAACGGATATGTTCACGAACCAAATTATGTTGCGGGTTCATGGTTACATAGAAAATATTTTCCGCTTCGGTAGTAGCCGCCATTTTCAAACATTCGATATCATCAGCATTAAGAATTGCGGTATCACGCGCCGCATCGGTAATAATCCGTTTAACTTTGGCTAATTCCGATAAACTTTCCGGATTATTTGGATCAACGTGATCGGCGGTTACATTCAGACAAACACCAACATTACAGAATTCATAACCTAAACCGCTACGTAACAATCCACCGCGAGCAGTTTCTAAAACCGCAATTTCAGTATTTGGATCTTGCAATACCATGTGCGCTGAAACCGGTCCGGTAGTATCACCCTTAACCGTTAATTTACCGTTGATATAAATTCCATCGGTAGTGGTCAAACCAACTACTTTACCGGCTTGCTTCCATAAATGCGCCACCATCCGTGAAGTGGTAGTTTTACCATTGGTTCCAGTAATTGCAACCGTTGGAATCCGCGCTTTTTCTGGTTCAGGGAATAACATATCAATTACCGCGCCAGCAACATCACGTGGCGTACCTTCGGTTGGATGCGTGTGCATCCGGAATCCCGGTGCCGCATTCACTTCACAAATACCGCCACCAACATCATGGTATGATTGAGTAATATCATTAATCAAGAAATCAACACCACCAACATCCAGACCTACGGCTTTAATTGCCCGTTCAGCCATTTCTTTATTATCCGGATGAACTTTATCAGTTAAATCAATTGATGTTCCGCCAGTAGATAAATTGGCCGTTGACCGTAAGTAACAAACTTCACCATCAGTCAAAACAGTTTCGGCAGTATAGCCTTATTTCTCCATCATTTGGGTAGCTTGATAATCTAATTCCAACTTGGTCAACACTTTTTCATGACCAACTCCACGCCGTGGATCTTGATTAACAATTTCAACCAATTCAGCAATCGTATGTTTACCATCACCAATTACATGACCGGGTACCCGTTTGGCAACTGCAACCAATTTACCATTAACTACCAACATCCGATGATCTTCACCCTCAAGGAATGATTCAACGATAACATTGCGGGAAACTTCTTTCGCCACATTAAATGCTTCAATAACTTCTTCTTCGGTTTTCAAATTAATTGAAATACCACGTCCATGATTACCGTCCAATGGTTTTACCACCAATGGAAATCCAACCGCATCAATCGCGCTGGCTACTTCACGTTCAGAGCGAATAATCCGTTGTCTTGGTACCGGCAAACCCAAACTATCCAATAAATTAGCCGTAGCATTTTTGTTGGAAGCCAATTCAACCGAAATAAATTTAGTTTCGCTAGTAATTGTAGCTTGAATCCGTTTTTGATATTTACCGTAACCCAACTGAATTAGTGAGGCCTCGTTTAAACGCAGATACGGAATATTTTTAATTACTGCTGCATCGACAATTGATTGAGTACTTGGTCCAAAATTCATTTTTTGGGCAAAACGAATAAAACGAACTTTTTCATAGCCAAAATCAAAATCTTCTGGAACCTTGTGACCAACCAACGCTTTAACTTCATCCGGTAAAATTGATATTAATAAATCGCGGGCTAATTCACAGGCACGTAAACCAACATCACGCTGTTTATATTCAAACACCAAATTATATTGATTTGGCTTACCATTAGAACGGGTACGTCCAAAACCAACTTGATTGCCTGCCAACATTTGGATTTCAAGAGTGACGTGTTCCCAGATGTGACCAATCCAAGTTCCTTCGTCTTCGCGCATCCGGCGTACTAGACCGCCTTCTTCGCCGTGCGAGCAATGATGCTCGTGCAATGATGGAATTGCATCCAACAACTTATTAATGAAACCTTCGCCCAATTTCGCCGATGGCCATTGTTCCAACACACCAATATCAATCACGTGACGGATTACCGGGAATCCGGCGTAGATATTAGGCCCCACATAGACATTTGTAGCTAAGATTTTCATTTTTATTACCTGCAAAAAGTTATGATACCAGCTGGTATTGTATAATAAATTTTATAAAACCTGACCACAATTTTAAGTTTTTTTTTACGGCATAAAAACCCAGTCAATTATCAGGAAATACATAACCAACAAAAGCAACTGATTTATTTACATAAATACAAATTTTCAATTTATGCTACAGTTCATTGTTAAATGTTATTATTTAGCATAAATTCATATAAAAAAACAATCACACAATAAAACTCTATAACCAAGTGATTTCAATCAGCATTAAACCAATAATTATTTGGCAATTAATTCAATTTTATAGCCATCCGGATCACTGATAAATGCAATCACGGTTGTGCCATGTTTCATTGGTGCCGGCTCACGAATCACACTGCCGCCCAATTCCTTAACTTTAGCACACGTTGCAAAAATATCATCACAACCCAAGGCAATATGCCCATAACCGCTACCTAAATCATAACTTGAGGTACCCCAATTATGGGTTAATTCAATTACGGCATTGTCTTGTTCATTACCATAGCCAACAAAAGCCAGTGTAAATTTACCTTCCGGATAATCATGCTTACGCAATAACTCCATCCCCAACACCCGAGTATAGAAATCAAGACTTTTATCCAAATTACCGACTCTAATCATGGTATGTAAAATTCGCATAAAAACTCCTAAAAATTAATTATTAAAACTCATTCCGCAATTCACGGATTGCAATAAAACACGCTAACTCATTCGCAATTGGGAGCTTAGTTATCTCACTAACCACTGTCCAAACTGTTGGGTCTTGGCAACGTAAAAACAGATTGTATTTCAGTTCTTGTTCAATGGTAGTCGGCAAACTCATTTTGGTCGTGGTTAACTGCATCAATATATAATTTGCCAAATCCTGATAATAGCCGCTATTTTTATCAACTGAAGTGGTAAAGCGCAGATTATTGGTAGTATATTCGTGGGCTGGATAACATAAAACTTGCGGAGCTAATTTTTTGATCTTGTTAAGCGAATTATACATCGCCACAAAATCCCCAGTAAACACCCGCCCACAGCCCATGGCAAATAGGGTATCACCACAAAATAGATGCTTCTGATCAAATAGAAATACCACATGTTCGACAGTATGCCCCGGAGTAGTAATTATTTCAATCGGAGCAAAACCGCCAAGCGAAATAATATCGCCATCATCAAGCGTATGCTGAAAATTATCATAGATAACTGCATCTGGATGCGCGCGGTGCAAAGCGGCAACCCCACCGCAATGATCACTATGACTGTGAGTCACCAATATTGCAGCCAAGGCTAAATCGTGTTGTGCCAAAAAACGCTCAACTACACCACTCTCACCAGGATCAACGACTATCGCCGCAACCGAATTATGAATTATCCAAATATAATTGTCTTTAAATGCCGGTAGCGCAGTAATAACATAATTATTCACTGATTAAAACCCTCTATTTCATAATTACAAAGCGATGTTACGCATGATAAAGGCTTTAAGCACTAAGTTATTGGTTTTTCCTCATGACACGCTGATTTTGCAGTCATAATCAGCGCGCAAAATCGTCAAACTCAATAACTTAGCGCTAAAATATAGATGTATGCGTAACATCACACAAAAATTAACCGCTAATTAATGCTTGTTCCAAATCAGCAATAATCGTGGCATGATTAAATAATCCCAGCGCTAATCGAATCAAATTCGGTTTTTCGCCACGGGCAATTACTTCAGCAAAATCATTACCAAGATTGGGTGCTACCACCAGATTTTCATAGCCACCCCAACTAACCCCAATATGGAAAGTTCGTAACTTATCAATAAATAGCCCCATTTCAGCAAAGGAATTGGCTGCTAATTCAAAACTTAATAACGAAGTGTAACCAGTCGCCTGTGCCATAAAAATCAACTTATCGGCTTGACTATACGCTAAAGGGTGGTTTACCTTGATTACCCGTGGATGATTCTGTAAAAACTCAACGACTTTCGCAGTGGTTTCTAAACCAGCCTCAATTCGAGTTGGCAATGTCCGGATGCCGCGCAGCAATAATGCTGCATCGTGAGGTGATAGCACTGCCCCGTGGAGTTTATAACAATAGTCATTAATCGGCTGCATTAATTTGCGCGAGGTAATCACCGCACCAGCAATTAAATCGGCATGACCACCGATGTACTTGGAGCAGGAGTGCACAACAATATCAATCCCCAATTCCAGCGGTTTTTGAAATAATGGCGTAAGGCAAGTATTATCGATTATGGTGGTAATTCCGTTATCATGAGCGACTTTGGCAACTGCCCGTAAATCCACCACTTTAAAATCAGCACTACCGGGCGACTCAAGATAAATAATCCGGGTATTGGATTTTATTCCCTCCTGAATCGCAGCAATATCGGTATCGCGAACGTAGCTGTATTCAATGCCGAAACGGCGGATAAATTTGGCATACTCCAAAACCGGTCCATAAATAGTGTTAACAAATAATACGTGATCGCCACTTTTTAAATGTCCCAACAATGCCGCACTGGCAGCGCCCATTCCCGATGAAAAGACCCGGCAGCGTTCACCGCGTTCCAACGCCGCCAATTTTTCTTCAACAAAATGGGTTGTTGGATTATTGCCGCGGGTATAGCAATACTGTTCACGGTGTTTAAGCCGGTACTGACGATAGTCTTCCAAAGACTTAAAGGTAAATAACGAACTTTGTACAATTGGTGGATTGATTGCCTGATAAGAATTACCTTCTTCCTGCAAACATATTTCACGGTCGCTGTTTAAAATTTTATATAACATTATTATCCCTTTGCTGCTACTTACTCTTTTTCCAACTGGATTTTCGCTTGTTTTAAATTAGCTATTTCTTCTTTGGATAATTTAGGAAAATCAATATCCAGGGCATTTATGGCATCAGCAACAATATGTGCAATTATCGCCCGCGCAATCGGTTTATCATTGGCCGGAACTACTATCCACGGCGCGTATTCATGCCCGGTTTTGGATAATAAATCTTCATATGCCGCAACATAACTATCCCAAAATTGGCGCTCTTTTAAATCCGCCGGTGATACTTTCCAATATTTATCTTCTGTCGTCAAACGTTCCATCAAACGATTTTTTTGCTCATCTTTGGAAATATGCAGAAAAAATTTAAGAACCACAATACCATTGCGTGCTAAATGCTTTTCAAAATGATTAATATCTTCATAGCGCTCATCCCAAAATTTTTTGTTCTTACCCAGCGCTAACTCTTCCGGTAACTGTTCCATATATTCCGGATGCACCTTCACCGCCAACACATCTTCATAATGCGAACGGTTAAATACTACCACTTCGCCACGGGCTGGCACGACCTTTTGATAACGCCACAAAAAGTTATGCCCATGTTCTTCTGCGGTTGGAACTTTAAAACCCTGAACTCGGCAGCCCTGCGGATTAACGCCGCTTAAGATATGCCGGATTGTACCGTCTTTACCGGCGGTATCCATCCCCTGCAGGACAATCAGCACCCCATATTTATGACTCGCCCACAATTTTTCATGAGCACTGATTAATGCCTGACGACTTTCTTCTAGAACATCATGGGCTAGATTATGCGCCTTCTTTTTGCCGACCTTTTTGACTTCCTTAACCAGATAATCACAATTATGTTTATTTAGATTAACTTTGCCTGGTTGATTAATCACCAGTTCTTTAAACTGTGGATTAATTTTAGGTTTTACATTTGCCATTACAATCTCCCTTTTTTATAAATTATGCGATGGTCTCGCGACCTGATAGTTTCATCAATAAAAAAACCGCAGCACACAGGCTACGGTTAATTACATTCTAATTTTTAGCAACAAAGCTGTCATGGAACGCTTTTGATACCTCAGGAATGTGTGCCGTTGGAATCAACATACTGATATTAATCGTGCTGGCACTATAAGAGAGCATCTGCACTTTGGAATCCAGTGCCTCCAAAGTATTAAAAATATTCTGCATCAAGGCGTGGGTTTTCATAATTTGGTCACCGACTAGTGACACTGTACCAAACCCCTCAATATAATCGGCTTTGGCAAATTTATTTAATTCTACTAAGGCAGAATCTAATTTACCGACATTATCCAGCGTGACCGAAACGCTCACTTCCGAAGCACTGATCATATTTACCGAAATATTATTATTGGCTAAAATAGCAAATATTTTCTGCAAGAAACCTTTGGATAAAAACATGTCCGCTGAATATATATTGATTAACGGCACGATATTACGCCAAGTAACCGCTTTTACCACCCCATCATTATTATCCGGATGATGAGCGATCAAGGTGCCGGGATTATCCAAATTAAAGGTATTAAGCACCCGCACCGGAATACCAGCCCGCACCGCTGGCTGAATGGTGCGCGGATGTAAAACTTTGGCACCAAACATCGCCAGTTCGGCGGCTTCCTGATATGATAACTGTTTTAATAATTTGGCATTGCTAATCACCCGTGGATCTGCAGAAAAAACCCCATTGACATCTGTCCAAATCTGAATTTCTTCGGCACCCAAGGCATAGCCAATAATCGCTGCCGAATAATCTGAACCACCGCGCCCCAATATCGTCGTTTCACCTTGATTGGTCGCGCCAATGAATCCGGTAATGACTGGAACAATACCAGCTTTTACCAGTGGCAATACGGTTTTTTGGGTATGTTTTTTGGTCGCACCATCAATAAAATCAGCACCACCAAAATGACGGGTAGTAATAATGCATTTAGTAGCGCTGACTTGCTGGGATTTATAGCCAGAAGCGCTTAGTAATAAACTAATTAGTTTGGAAGACATTAATTCGCCAAATGAAACTACACTATCATGAAATTGCAGTTGATTTTGATATTGAATTGACGGCAACAAATCGCGTAATTGCTGCAAATAATCGGCAACGACTTCACGTGCCTGCGGCTGCAATTCTGCTAAATGCGCTAAATTGGTATTAATCCAGGTGCTATGCTTAGCGTTTAATTCGGCAAATAAAGCCTCGCGCTCGTCATCCAAAATAGTATGACTTAATTTTACCAGCAGATCGGTTACGCCACTTAATGCCGAAACCACCAAAACCGGCTGTTTATCATAGTCGCGTTCAACAAGTTTTACTATTGCTTTAACACTTTCTTCGCGAGTTACTGAGGTACCGCCAAATTTCATCACCTGCATTACACTGTTTCCTTGTATTTGTATATATGGTAAATCTACCTTGAGTTAGGCAGTTATTATAGCAATTTGCAGGCAGTTATGATAACATTCACAATTATTTTATTAAGAACACTAGGAAAATTAGACCATGTTAGAAGCAGAACAAATTAATGAAATTGGCAATCTCGGTAATCAATTAAAGCAACAACTCAATGAATTACGGGGGTTTCTTTGACTTCAATGACAAAAAACAGCAATTAGCTGCCGTTGAAAAAGAATTAGAAAATCCTGAAATTTGGAATAATCCGGAACAGGCACAAGACCTAAGCCGGCGCAAAAAACAATTGGAAACTGTCACACTTACTTTAGAGAAACTTGATACCACCATCGAATCATGTTTGGAGCTATTTGAATTGGCTACCACTGACTATGATGAAGAAACCTTATTGGCAATTAAAGCCGATTTGGACGTAACCAAAGACGAACTGGATAAACTTGAATTTCGGCGGATGTTTTCCCACCCAATGGATCCCAATAATTGCTTTATTGATATTCAGGCCGGTAGTGGCGGAACCGAGGCGCAGGATTGGGCAGATATGTTATTCAGAATGTATCTACGTTATGCCGATAAAAAAGGTTTTGTTGCTGAAATCCTTGAAGAGCAATCCGGAGAGGTTGCCGGCATTAAAAATGCGACTATCAAACTAACCGGCGAATACGCTTTTGGCTATTTGCGCACTGAAACCGGTGTTCATCGCTTGGTTCGCAATTCGCCATTTGATGCCAATAACAAACGTCATACTTCGTTTGCCAGTGTTTTTGTCTATCCCGAAGTTGATGATAACATTCAGATTGAAATAAATCCAGCGGATTTGCGGATTGATACTTATCGCGCTTCCGGTGCTGGCGGACAACATATCAATAAAACCGACTCGGCGGTGCGAATTACTCACGTTCCAACTAATACCGTGGTGCAATGTCAAAATGATCGCTCACAGCATAAAAATCGGGACGAAGCGATGAAAATGCTTAAAGCCAAGCTCTATGAACTGGAGTTACGTAAAAAAGAAGCTGAAAAACAGAAACTCGAAGATAGCAAAACCGACATTGGCTGGGGACATCAGATTCGTTCCTACGTATTTGATCAATCGCGGATTAAAGACTTGCGCACCAACGTTGAAATCGGTAATATTCGCGGAGTGATGGATGGTGATCTTGATCCGTTTATTGAAGCCAGTCTCAAGCAGGGAGTGTAATTTGAAAAGAATTACCGCCAAAACACGGCTGCGACCAACGCTAAAAACCATTGCACTAATTGCGCCATTGGGATTATTATTAAGCGGTTGCCCATCGATGGCAACATTCTTACCATCAATGATTCCATCATTGGTGCCAAGCGTTAATTTAACCAATGTTAATGTCAACAACAATCAAATTAGCTGTTACCCCGGTGGAACTTTCAGTTCAGAATATTGTTCAATTCCAATTGGGCGATTTTTAGCAATTACCACTAGTTATGCCGATCCCTATGCCGAAAGCAACTTATTTATGGCTTATGGACAAAAATATCAGCGGTTTATTTTTGCCGATTTAGACGAACGGGTACAGTTGGATAAAATCAATCAAGATTTCTTAAGTAGTTATCCAACTGCCAGCTCATTGTCCACCATGCCGGAAAGTTTGCGCAATTTATTGATTGAAATCAAGGAAGAGTATATTCCAGAAAAAAATTATAAGAAGCTCTCGGAAGCTTACACCCATTTGTACACACTCACAGTACTGGATTTTGCTACCGACCCTTGCCTGACTAAGTTTAGCCCTGCAACTTCCGCTCAGGAATCGGCACAGCAATTGCAATTTATGCAGTATAAAGTCTTTGGCATTCAATATACCAATGCTATTTTGATGCATATTAGTGGTTCGCTGGATAGTAAGTACAATAATGAGGTTGATGCTTATGAACATTTGTACCAAGCTGTATTGAAGCTTGACCCGTATCAGTTGGATAATCTCGCAACCGCATTATATGATAAAACTAGACTCCACTCACCAAAACAATTTGAATCATCATTATACACATTAAATGGTGCCCCATTTGGCGAATTGGGACGCTTTAGCTGTACCCACGAAGCTACTCATTGGTTTAAGTTTGGTTTTGAATATTTTGGTACCAATATTTCGGGGATAAAGCGTGATATCAATTTTAAAAATCCAGATGTCTATAAAAATTATGACAGCGATCCGATTCCAGTATTAAACGGCAGCGAATCCGATAACGCCACCAGTTAAGAGCAAAATTAGATGAGCAAAACTACTATTCACAAGTTTGTCTTTATTGTACTAGCGGGGGTTTTATTTCTCTGCAATGCTTATGCCGCAAATACAAATATAATTCCTGGCGACGCCCAAGCTGAAGTTTATTTGCCGTTACTTAAAAATAAACGTGTAGCCGTATTTGCCAACCAAGCCTCACAGGTTGGTAATCAAAATATCGTTGATGTTTTGGTGGCACAAAAGGTTGCGGTTGTTAAAATTTTTACACCGGAACATGGTTTTTCGGTTGCTGGGGATGCTGGAGCTGCAATTAAAAATAGTAGCTACCATAATATTCCAATAGTTTCTCTCTATGGTAAGAAAACTGCCCCCAATGCCGAAGATTTAGCCGATATTGATGTTGTCGTGTTTGACGTACAGGATGTCGGAGTTCGTTACTACACTTATATTTCATCGTTACAACGCTTAATGGAAGCGGCAACAATCAATCACAAGCCATTAATAATTTTTGATCGCCCTAATCCCAATGGCTTTTATATTGATGGTCCAATCTTAGAACCTGCCTATAAATCATTTGTGGGAATGCAACCGGTGCCGATTGTTTACGGCATGACCATTGGTGAATATGCGCAGATGCTGGTTGGCGAAAAATGGCTGGATTTACGCCCGCGCGATTTAGCGGCGACTTTAAAATTAACCATTGTACCACTTAGAAACTACACCCACACTAGCCACTATCAAATACAGAATCCTCCCTCACCAAATTTACCGAATATGAGCGCGATTTATTGGTATCCATCATTAGGTTGGTTTGAAGGTACTAAAATGAGTGTCGGGCGCGGAACGGCTACGCCATTTCAGGTACTGGGCGCGCCAAAATTTCCGGAAAGCTATAGCTTTACTCCACAAGCAACAATTGGGGCTAGCAACCCGCCATTTAAAAATCAGCTCTGTTATGGCTGGAATCTCCAACTTGCCGAAAGTCAGGTGTTAACGGAAATCAGCGGGCAAATTCAATTATCTTACCTGCTAAAAAGTTACTACCAGACAAGCGATAAAGCTCATTTTTTTAATTCGTACTTCAACAAATTAGCCGGCAATGCCAGTTTGCAACAGCAAATTATTCGCGGTGATGATGAAAGCACTATTCGGGCTTCATGGCAAAGCGGTCTGGCTAAATTTCGCATAATTCGCCAAAAACACCTACTCTATCCGGATCAATAAGCACATGAACCGCTATATCTTGTTAACCCTGTTGGCAATTGCCAGTATCGTCTTGGCATCAGCTCTAATCCGCTATAGCCAAATCGGACCAATTGCCACCGGCGCTTACCGCTTGCTATTAGCTATTCCGATGCTTGTGGTAGTTAATTATTCAACACATAAGCCCACGCAAAATACCGGCGCAAAATTATCGTTCGCAGTAGCGTTACCAGCAGTACTCGCTGGAGTTTTTTTCGCGCTGGATTTATCCGTCTATAATCTTTCGGTAATCTACACTACCCTTGCCGAAGCTACTTTACTAACCAATATGGTACCCTTTTTTGTCGCACCGATTTCAATTGTGTTTTTTAAAGAAAAAATCTCACCACAGTTTTTATTTCCGGTTGTATTGGCATTAGCTGGTTTAGCGCTATTATTGGGAAGTAGCGGCAGTGGCAATCGTCATTTTAGCGGAGATTTATTGGCATTACTCTCGGCGCTATTTTATTCGTTATTTTTCATATCCATCAAAAGTGCCCGCAATAACTATCCGGCAGCAAAAACCATGTTGATTGTCTGCCTAGTTGGTGGCGTTACGCTCCTATTAATCGCGATGGCACGTCATGAAGCGGTATTTCCAAATTCCGGATTTGGCTGGCTGATAGTTTTTTTGATCGCTTTTTTTGGACAAATCCTTGGGCAAACTTTGTTGGCTTATGCCATGAAATATATTCCACTTAATTTATCAGCATTGTTTTTATTATTATCGCCAGTATTTGCCGCTCTATTTGCCGTAATGATGTTCCACGAATGGTTAAGTGCCAGTCAAGTTGCGGGAATTAGTGTTATTTTAATCGCGGTTCATTTTGGCAAAAAGATTCTGGATCGTTCGCTAAGCGCGAAATAAACCCTCGCAGTTCATTTTATAATAATCACCACTCTTATTATTGGGAAAATAATGCCATGTTAAAAGAATATCTTCAGCAAGAAATCACGCCACTATTTAAATCCAGCAAAATACGTGAAGATTTATTTGCCGGCTTTAGTGTCGCAATTATGGCAATTCCTTTGGCATTGGCAATTGCACTGGCATCAAAGGTTTCACCGAGTATGGCATTAACTGCCGCAATAATTGGCGGAATTGTACCAGCGTTATTTGGCGGAGCCCGCCGCGGAGTTTCCGGACCGGCATTATCAATGACCATCCTAATTGCCACCTGCGTCACTACCCACGGAGTCAATAGTTTATTGGTGATTGGCTTAATTTGTGGATTGTTACAATTACTATGTGGCATTTTTAAATTGGGTCGCTATGCCCGCTTAATTCCACTACCGGTGGTTCACGCTTTTACTTCGGCGATTGCTGTAATTCTATTGATTACCGCATTACCCAGTGCACTACAGATTTCAGCTCCCGATATTTCTCATCCGTTGGATGTTTTACGCGATTTAAATTTACATCTGACTAATATTAATCCATTGGCACTATTACTGGCATTACTAACGATTATAATTGCCCGCAAATTGCCGCGAGTTACCACTAAAGTTCCGGCATTATTAGTTGCCGTAATAACTCCAACCTTGATAGTTCAGTTATTGCCCGCCCACTATAACTTGCAATTTGTCGGCAGCCTGTTAGATGATTTAACATTGCCGACGTTACCTAATTTCTCGGCAATTGAAAATTGGCACTCACTCTTGATTAGTGCCTTAGCGGTATTCGTGCTGGCAACACTGGAAAGTTTATTATCTGCCAGTTCAATTAGTGAGTTGGGTTATGGCGATGTTACTAAGCCCAATCAGGAATTATTTGGTCAGGGAATTGGTAATATTGTCGTTGCACTATTTGGCGGGATTCCGATTACCGAACTACTAACCCGCTCACAAATCAGTATTGAAAACGGTGCACAAACCCGCCGCGCAGCGATCTTTCATGCGCTATTTATTTTTATTATCGTCTATTTTTTTCCATCCTTCCTGAAAATAATCCCAATTCCGGTATTGGCCGGTATCCTAATCAGCGCCGCGATCTCGATGCTTAATTATAAACGCGCCCGTACCTACTGGCATAAGGATAAAGCCGACTTTTTGGTGTATAGCATAACTTTTGTGATGTTGGTATTTACCAATCTAACTAATGGTATCCAAACCGGGGTGATGGTCGCATTGATCATCATGATTATTCGGATGCTAACCATCAAAAGCAATATTCGTTTATGGGAAAGTCAGCAGGTAATCCGTATTAGTTTGAGCGGCAATATTACGGCGTTGTCGTTTGATAAATTTGAGCAATTATTTAAAAGAATCGCCACACATAATGAACTACGCTTTGTAATTTTTGAATTTGAGAAACTTCGTAGCCTAGATAAATACGGCGCACAAATTATTATTGAAACATTGATAAAACTGCAGCAACAGCGGCTACAGGTAATTTTACACCGCTTGACCAAAGAGCAATACCAATTAATAAAACAAGCTAACAGCGATAAACTACCATTCTTTAATACCATTGCTGAAAGTGAAATCAAAGATATTTTAGAAAATCATGGGCTAAAACATTCCGCCAACGAGGTTCTCAAGCAAGGTATGGATCAATTTTATGAAGAATACAGTAAGGATCGGGGAAAATTAATTAGTCAGCTAGCAAAAGCACAACAACCCCACACCCTACTGATAACTTGTTCCGATAGCCGGCTTGATCCCAATGAGTTTTTTTCGGTTGGACTTGGCGAAATCTTTGTTATCCGGAATGTCGGCAACGTTGTTCCACCGTTCCACCGCCCAATGCCGCATAGCGAAGCCGCCGCAATTGAATATGCTTTGGATCACCTAAATATTCGTAATATCGTGATTTGTGCCCATACCGAATGTGGTGCAATTAAAGCCTCGCTACAAACACATACCAGCACTGATGAAGACTTTGGATTAAATAACTGGATAGCGCTAATCAAATCTGGATTTACGCCTAACTGGCCCGACAACGTTTCACAAGGGATTCAAGCCAATGTGTTAGCACAGGTCGCAAATTTAAAAACTTATCCGCGTGTTAGCGAATTATTGGAGTGTAATGAATTGACGGTATCAGCATGGATTTATGATGTTCATACCACCAGCATGCAAGAATGGAATGAATTAAAACAACAGTTCATTCCATTAATGGGAAATAATTTGATGTAATAAAAACCTCCGTAAGGAGGTTTTTATTACATCTTTTCAACAACTGGAATCCCCAGCAAACTCAGCCCGGTTTGCAGGGTTTTGGCCGTCAATGCCGCCAATGCCAATCGGCTACGCATCAGCGGTTTGGATTCGGCTTTAAGTACCGGACAGCTTTCATAAAAACGCATGAATAAACCCGCCAATTCATAAATGTAACCGCAGAGGTAGTGCGGGTAATTCTCGCGGGCAGTTTCGCTGACAATATCGGCAAACCGGGCAATATGCACTGCCAGCCGATGTTCGGCATCTTCCTTAATGTCTAAAGCCCAGCTTAGACTTTCATCCAGACTATAGCCGGATTTTTTGAAAATACTGAAAATTCGCGTATAGGCGTAAAGTAAATACGGGGCGGTATTTCCTTCAAAAGCCAGCATTTTATCGAAGCTGAAAATATAGTCGCTCAGACGGTTTTTAGATAAATCGGCATATTTCAGCGCCGCAATTCCCAAAATTTCCGCCAGCTCATTCACTTCCGCGGCGCTCCATTCCGGGTTACGCCCGGCAATCATCACCTGTGCGCGTTCAATTGATTCATTAATCAATTCCAGCAATTTGACGGTTCCGCCACTACGGGTTTTAAACGGCTTTCCGTCTTCACCCATCATGGTGCCAAATGCCGCATGTTCCATTTTGGTATCAACCGCCGCGACCGCCGCTTTTTTGGTAGTCACAAATAATTGCTTCATATGCAAGGACTGGCGGGCGTCAATCACGTAAACCAATCGCGATGAGTGCAGGCGTTGTACCCGGTCATAAACCGCGGCAATATCGGTTGTGGCATACAGATAACCACCATCTTTTTTCTGAATGATAAATGGCGTTTCATCTTTGCTGCCCAATTCTTCCTGCGTGAAAAAGACACATACCGCGCCATCGCTGTCAACTGCGATGCCCTTATCCAGTAACAATTTAACCATTGGTGCCAGCAAATCATTGTAAAAACTTTCGCCCACCACATCATTGGGTGTCAGCTTAGTATGCAGCATGTCATAAATTTTTTGACAATGACCAAGAGAAATCGTCACAAACTGCCGCCAGTAACCAAGAATCTTTTCATCGCCGGATTGCAAACGCACCACAAAATCCCGGGCGGTATCCGCAAAAACCGGATCTTCATCAAAGCGGATTTTAGCTTTGCGATAAAAATCCTCCAGATCGCTTAATTCGATTTCAGAACTATTTTCCTGTTTGATTTCTTCGAGATAAGCGGTCAACATTCCAAACTGAGTTCCCCAATCACCAACGTGATTGCGGCGGATAACGCTGTGCCCAAGATACTCATAAATCCGTACCAACGCATCACCAATGACCGTACTGCGTAAATGTCCGACGTGCATTTCTTTGGCTAAATTAGGCGCTGAATAATCAACCACTACCGTTTCTGGACGGATACCGCCGATATGCAAAATATCATCCGCCAACGCCAGATTTAAATACTGATTATTTAATTTTATATTAATGAAACCCGGACCGGCAATTTCGCAGCTTGCCACCAGTGGATTATCCGGTAAATTGTCAATAATTTTTGCCGCCAGTTCACGTGGATTCTGTTTTAACTGCTTGGCTGCCGCCATCGCACCATTAACCTGAAAATCACCATGCTCGGGACGTCCGGCAACTTGCAATACGATCGGAATACTTTGATTCATTCCCAAGGCATTGAATGACTGGCGAAAAACATACTCTAGCTGCTGCTGTATTGTTGTTTGCATTTTTTTCCTATATTTAATTCTACCTAATATTACATAAATATATAATATTTTTCAGAGTTTGGTTTGTGTTTTAGCGAATTGTGAAGATGGTTAGAGTTTGTTTACGTAAAGAACGTCATTTTGTGAACTATCTGAGCTCAGCGAGTTTTTCACAAAATAGTTCTACGTAATTACAAACTCTTATCTTCGCAACACTTGAGCGAAAAAATTGAAATCAAGCTCTGAAATAAGCATATTACATAACATCAATTATTATTCGGAATAATCCGTGCCAATAAGGCTTTTTCCATACCGTGCATATTTGGCAATTTAACAAAAATTCCGCTACCTTGTGCCACTTCAACTTTTTCACCGAGTTTATTTACCATTTGGCTAACCTCAACTATTCGGCTGTTACTTGGGTGTAATACTTCGAGTTTATCACCCAGACTGAATTTATTTTTGACTTCAACCAATCCCCAACCTTCGGCATCAACTTCGATAATCTCACCGACAAACTGACTGGCACGCGATTTGGAATGACTGTCAATATAGTTTTGATAATCTTCGGCATGATGGCGCTGCAGGAAACCATCGGTATAGCCGCGATTAGCCAACCCCTCAAGATCAGCAAACAATGCCGGATCAAAAGGCTTGCCGGCAACCGCTGCATCAATTGCCCGCCGATATGCGGCGGCAACCCGTGCCACATAATAAATTGATTTGGTACGCCCCTCAACCTTCAAAGAATTAATCCCTATTTTAACCAGACGCTCAACATGTTGAATCGCACGTAAATCTTTGGAATTCATGATATAAGTACCATGTTCATCCTCAATAATCGGCATAAATTCGCCGGGACGGGATAAATCTTCAATCAAATAGGTTTTATCGGCAAGCGGATGGCGTTTTACCCCACCGGCGGCGGAAAATTGATTGTTTGCCTCCATCGCTTCCTGATTGAAATTAAACCCACTTAGCAACTGAACATCACCGGAATCGGTACTTGCGGTATCATGAACTTTATATTCCCAACGACAGGCATTGGTACAGGTTCCCTGATTAGGATCACGGCGATTGAAATAACCGGATAATAAACAGCGTCCGGAATAGGCAATACACAATGCACCATGAACAAATACTTCAATTTCCATATCCGGGCATTCCTGCCGTACTTCCTCAATTTCGTCCAATGACAATTCCCGCGATAAAATTACCCGGGAGATGCCCTGCTTCTGCCAAAATTTAACTGCCGCAAAATTTACAGTATTTGCCTGTACCGATAAATGCACTTCAGCATCCGGATAGCGATCTTTCAAAAGCATAATTAAGCCTGGATCGGCCATAATCAGCGCATCCGGTTTCATTGCCATCAATGGTTCCATATCTTTGAGATAAGTTTTGATTTTGGAGTTGTGCGGCAGAATATTGCTGGCTATATATAGTTTTTTACCACGTTGTCGTGCTTCTTCGATTCCGCGCTGCAACTGTTCTAATTTGAAATCATTATTCCGTGCTCTTAAGCTATAGCGCGGCTGACCGGCATAAACCGCATCGGCACCAAAATCAAACGCATATTGGAGATGTTCAAAGGTTCCAGCTGGAAGTAGTAATTCGGGAGCTTTAAGCATTTAATCATGAATCCTCTTGTAAATATTGGTCGCTATTTTATCACATGTAAGAAATCATCGGGCTGTTTACATTTTTTGGTGAAATGTAAACATGAAAATGAGGTCAATACCCTTAGGCAGAAAAAATTTGGTCATTATAGCTTACTCAAAAATTCGTTATTCTGTTCGTTAAATAGCGGATTTATACCATCTAATTGTATAGTTTATCGCATAAAAAAAGCAGCCCGTAGGCCGCTTTTTTTATGCTTGTTCTTTACGAACCAATTTTTCTTTAATCCGTGCAGATTTACCTGACCGGCTGCGTAAATAATACAATTTAGCGCGTTTAACATCACCACGACGTTTAACTTCAATTGATTCAACCAATGGTGAATATGTTTGGAATGTTCTTTCAACACCTTCACCCGCAGAAATTTTACGCACGATGAAAGCTGAATTTAAGCCGCGATTGCGTTTAGCAATAACCACACCCTCATAAGCCTGTAACCGCTCACGATTACCCTCTTTTACCTTAACTTGGACTATAACGGTATCACCCGGCGCGAAAGCAGGGATGGTTTTATTTAAGCGAGCAATTTCTTCTTGCTCAAGAATTTGAATAATATTCATAATTTTTCCTTTATCTTGTTCCTACTTTCATTTGGATGATTGTGCAATCATTTCAGAAAGTAGCCGAGATTCTTCTTTAGTTAAAGTTTGCCCATGCAAAAGCTCCGGTCGTCTTTGATAAGTACGCCACAAACTTTGCTGCAAACGCCATTTTCTAATTTGTTCATGATTACCGGATAATAAAACCGCCGGAACCTCTGATCCCTGATATTCTCGCGGAATAGTATAATGCGGACAATCCAACATTCCATTCATAAAAGAATCATTGATCACCGATTCAAACGAGTTCATCGTTCCAGGTAATTGGCGGACAATCGCATCAACAATCAACATTGCCGGCAATTCACCACCGGATACTACAAAATCACCAACTGAAAGTTCCAGATCGACATTACGCTCAATGAACCTTTCATCGACTCCCTCATAGCGTCCACAAACAAAAATAATACCTGTTGCCTCAGTTGCCAGAGAATTTATCTGCACCTGATCAACTTTTTTTCCCTGCGGTGATAAATACACCACTAACGGATCAGTAACCGCCAATTCCTGCAACCTCTCTTTGGCTGCCGCGAGGGCTAGTTCCAATGGTTCAATTTTCATGACCATCCCAGCACCACCACCAAAAGTTTTATCGTCAATTCGCCGATAGTTATCGGTAGTATAATCGCGTGGATTAAAGGTTACCAATTTAAACAAATTCCTGCTGTGCGCCCGCCCGATTACCCCATCACAGGATAAACTGTCAAACATTTCCGGAAAAATGGAAATTATTGCGATAATCAATAATCCAGTCCCCAGTCAGCAGTAATTGTTTTAGTTGCCATATCTACATTCACAATATACTGTGCGACAAATGGAACCAAACGCTGATCTTTACCTGCTCCAATAACCAATACGTCATTGGCACCGGTTTCCATCAACTCGCTAACCGTACCAAGTATTTCACCTTGAAGGTTAACGACCTGCATTCCAATTAAATCAACCCAGTAGTATTCGTCTTCGTCGGTATCAGGAAATTCATCACGCGCTACTGCAACTACTGCTCCACGAAGAGCAACCGCCGCATCACGACTGTTGATTCCACTAAATTTGGCATGATACACACCATCCCGCGCAAAGCCGCTTTCTATTGTCTGGCTAACTGTTTGCCCACTAGGTAATTTGAGAGAAACTTTCTCGTAATCCGCCAGTGAATCGGCATATTCAGTCGCTACTTTTATTTTAACCCACCCCTTGATACCAAAGGCTCCGGCAACGTAGCCCATGTCAACTAAAGTGGCGTTATCTGTCATAATTAAGCGTTAGCTTTAATTAATTTTTTTACTGCTGGCGACAGTTGGGCACCAACTGAAGTCCAATAGTTTACGCGCTCAGAATTGATACGCACAGCTTCAACACCTTCTGAAGCAACTGGATTATAGAAACCCAATTTTTCAATAAAACGACCATCGCGACGTGCACGAGAATCGGCAGCAACGATGCTGAAGTATGGACGGTGTTTATTACCGCCACGAGCTAAACGAATAACAACCATTCGTATGTCCTTACAATAAGTTAAAGATAATAGAGCACGCGATTTTACCGCGATTCACCCCCTAAGGTCAAATAAAAACCGAATTTTTTAACCATTATCGCGGATTCGTCAGCTTAATAATCTGCGGCACCAGCCCCAACCGTCTAACGGCGACCACCAACGCTTTAATTGAAGAGACGACAATATCAGCATTTATTCCGGCAGCAAACGTCGTATTACCATTAACATCACAACACTCAATTAAAGTAAAAGCTTGTGCCGTAGTTGCATGACTAAGCGCCTTCTCCTCATAATTAACCACTTCTAACTGATTAGCAAACGCATTAACTACAGCTTCAATCACACCGCAGCCAACACCGGACAAAACCACTGGCGTACCATAGTGAGCTAATTCCAGCACAATTCGCCGTCCACCTGCAACCGTTTCCAAACTATAATCGACATATTCCAAATTATCCTTATCACCACCAACATATTCTAAATATGACTCCGCAAATAATTGCCAAATTGCAGCAGCATCAATCTCGACTTCGCTGGTATCAACCTGTTGTTGAATAATTCCACTGAATTCAATCTGCAATTTACGCGGAATTGTAATACCATAATTTTGCTCAAGTAAATACGCGATACCACCCTTACCGGATTGACTGTTAACCCGGATAACACTCTCGTAGCTACGCCCCAGATCAGCCGGATCAATCGGCAAATAGGGAACACCCCAATATTGTTGGGTTTGTTGCCACAAAAACCCCTTGCGAATCGCGTCTTGATGTGAGCCGGAAAATGCGGTAAAAACCAATTCACCGACATAAGGATGACGGGGATGAATCGGCAACTGGGTACACTCTTCGACAATTTTGGCAACCCGATTAATTGCCGAAAAATCCAACCCGGGATTAATACCCTGTGTATATAGATTAAGCGCCAAGGTAACCAAATCAACATTACCGGAACGTTCACCATTGCCAAATAAACAGCCTTCAATCCGGTCAGCACCGGCAAGTAGCGCCAATTCGGCAGTTGCAACTCCCGTACCGCGATCATTATGTGGATGTACCGAAAGTATAACTTGTTCACGATGAGCAATTCTTTGACTCATCCATTCAATTTTGTCGGCAAAAACATTTGGCATGGTATTTTCTACAGTAGTCGGCAGATTTATGATTATTGGTCGCCCAATTCTAACACCCCATGCAGCAATTGCTGTATTACACGCCTGCAATGCCACCTCCAGTTCAGTCGCGGAAAAAGTCTCCGGTGAATACTGTAAAATCCATTCAGTCTCCGGTAGTTTATCGGTAAGTTCTTTCAAATAGCTAATATGATTATTGATTAATTCCATCACCTCAGTGACAGTCATTCCAAACACAATTTCGCGCCACTGGGGAGCGGTTGCATTATAAAGATGAACAATTACCCGTGGGCAACCACGAACTGCCGCGATAGTTTTGTCAATTAAATCTTTTCGCGCCTGAGTCATAACCATGATCGTTACATCGGCTGGAATTAGATTCTCTTCAATCAGCTTCCGGACAAAAGCCAGATCAATTGCCGAGGCTGCCGGAAAACCGACTTCAATTTCTTTTAAACCGACCCGCACCAATTCATTAAAGAATTTTAGTTTAGTTTCAACATTCATCGGATTAAACAATGACTGATTGCCATCACGAAGATCGGTTGACAACCAAATCGGTGCCTTAGCTACTTGCTTATTTACCCAACGGCGCTCAGGAAAATTAATTATTTCTGCGGGTTGATATTTGGTTATTGGATTAGCTAGCATTATTAGAACCTTTCAATTAAATCAGTGATGTTACCCACGATTGCGACTTTAGCGCTAAAATTATAGTGAAATCAGATAATCATCAAGTTTCAGTGATACATTAACCAGCTTGGTAATTGATTATATGGCACTAGCGATATTATATAAACAACCCCAAATTATTTTATTGCAAAAATTGTTAATATCCGATCATTAATAGTATATAATTGCGTGTATTATTATTTTTATGAAATTATATTGCATGGAACTAGACAGCTACGATAAACAGCTATTAAACATCATCCAAAACAATAGCAAAATCACCAATCAGGAATTGGCAGACAGCATCGGCTTATCGCCATCGGCATGTTTACGAAGAATGAAAGCACTGGAAGAAAGCGGAATTATCCACAGTTATAAGGCGATTTTGGATTGCCAAAAATTGGGGCTGAACCTCACGGCAATCGTTGCAATTTCAATGGATAAACACACCAGTGAACGTTTTGCGGTTTTTGAAAGTGAAATCAGTAAAATTTCGGAAGTTAGTGAATGTTTATTAATAACCGGGCAAAGCGCAGATTACCAATTACACCTAACTGTCCGCGATTTGGAACATTATCAGCAGATTTTATTGGGAAAAATCACCAAAATTCCAGGTGTTAGCGGAGTCCATTCCAGCTTTGTCTTAAAGAAAATCATTACCCAGCGGGGAATTAAATTATGATGCAGCCTAAAAATATAATCATTCTGAGCTTGTTAAGCCAAACCAGTTTTGCGATTACCCTATCGCCAGTTACTACCACCAACCGTAGCCCTAACACCGTCGCGCAAACATCAAAATACTATCAACAGTTATTTGCCGTCAATCAAGTCAAAACCACAAGCAGCCAAAGAGATCAGACTCAATTTAACTTCACAACATTATTGCAATCCGCTACCAATTATAGCTTAAAGCAAATCCCAAGCTCACGACTACAGGTTTTGCCATTCTCACCTTTAAATACCGCAGGCAATTTGCCAATTATTGCAAAAACCGCCAATCAACGATTACTGTTAGCACGAATAGCTTTAGCTGTGGTTGATGTTGATCGTAAATACAAGATAATTATGCTTGATAATTTTGGAGAAACTGCGACCCCAATAGCAATCAGCAGCGCGCCAATTACTTCTCTGGCATGGAATAATAGCGGTAATAATATTGCTTATGTTTCTTATGAAAGCGGCAAGCCGGTTGTGTATATTCAAAATATTTTTAATGCTCGCCGGTATATCGTCGCCAATTTTAGCGGCTCCAACTCTTCGCCAGCATTTAAAGATAATTCTTTGCTGGTATCGCTAAGTAAAGATTATGGAACTCATGTTTATCAAATTAATCTGGAACCATATAGCGCGAAAAAAACCGCCACGCCGATCCTCAATCAGGACTCCATCGACACCGAAGCCGATTATGCCAACAACAACCTTATTTACACTGCCAGCAAAAATAATAAACCGGTAATTTATCTAAAAAATGCTAATTCAACAACGCAAATTTCACCCGGTGTTAATAATACCACTGGTCGAATATCCGTAGATGGTAGCAAAATCCTGTATCTGCATGGCACTCGTGGGAGCTCAGAACTAATTTATTATGATCTACGCAGTGGCAAATTCCAGAAGATTGACTCCGGAAAGATTCAAGCTGCCAGTTTTGCACCGGATAATAAGACCGTTGCTTACAACAAAAACAGGCAAATAATCATCTATAATTTGGATAACAACCGCCAAGTCACCTTAGCCAATCTAAGATTTAAAGAAATATTGGATCTGCGCTGGTCAAAATAGTAAATTAAACCCTCCAGAGCATTATGACAATTTGCTATAATCAGTGATGTCAACAACTAAATTATTTTCGTTCCCTCGCTGTGGGACGCATGAGGTTGGAGCAGGTATTAGTATATTTTCTCTATAGAAAGAATTTAACATGTCAAATACTAACAAATTAAATCTGGTAAAAGAATTTTTCCAGCATCTTGATTTTCAACATTTGGTACGTGATCTGGAATTAGATTGGGAGTTTTACAAAGAACAAATTTACCGCATCGTGCAAAAAAGCGAATCGATTGATAAATTAATTTTAGAGCTTAAATTATTAAAAGCTCAAGACACCGAGCATCATTATCAGACAAATGACAAATCGGGAAGCTTGAGCCAAAAATATCACGAATTACGCGAACAAATTCGCGACTAATCAGCATCCGGCAATAATTCAGCCGACCAATTGCCACTATCATCCAGCACAAAACGCAACGGGCGGCAGTTGTCCATGGTCGGCATCGCGACTTTTAATGCCAGCGTAATTGCTACCAGAACTCCGCCGTGAGCAACTATTAGCGGTGGATGGCTATGGTCTTTTGCCAAAATGTATTCCAACGTTGTTAACACCCGATTGCTAAATTCACTCCATTTTTCGGCGCTTGCCGGTAAATTATCACTGGTAATATGTTCTAGGTCATCATGCAGCATCCCACTAGGAAAGCGCCGCTCTTTTAACCCATTAAGTAATTCAATCGGCAAAATCTGTCGCGAATCAGTCAATATTTGCGCAGTAGCGTAAGCACGCATCAGTGGACTGGCATAAACCTTATCCAGCGAATAGCTGGCTAAAACTTGAGCAACACTTTTAGCTTGGGAAATTCCGGTAGCATTAAGCGGAATGTCGGTTTGCCCCATCAAGATTTTTTGTTTATTCCAATCAGTTTCGCCGTGGCGTACAAAATAAAACTCACCGGCTAGTTGTGAAATAAATTCATTATTCAACATTTTTTCCATAGTCTAATTCTCTCCACAAATTACTAAGCATTTCTTCATTCAATAAGGCAATTCCTAATTCGCGTGCCTTATCCAGCTTGCTTCCGGCATCACTGCCAACAATTACATAATCAGTTTTTTTGGAAACACTCGCGGCAACTTTAGCACCGTATTCTTCTAAACCAGCTTTAATCTCTTCTCGCCGAAAATTACTGAAACTACCGGTAATAACGTAGGTTTTGCCGGTTACCTCACCGTGGTATTTATTTTCGGCCAGCACCTCATCATAATGAACACCCAATTCCAGCAACTCGCTAATAATTTGGTTATTGTGTTCTTCGGCAAAAAAATCAACAATTGATTGTGCTACCACCATTCCAACATCACGAACCTGTGTTAACGCTTCTAAAGTAGCGCTTTGCAAATTAGCCAGATTACCAAATGCCCGCGCTAAATCTTTTGCCGAGGCTTCACCAACATGGCGGATCCCCAAGGCATAAATCAGCCGTGCCAATGTCGTGTGCTTGCTATTTTCGATTGCGGTGATTAAATTTGCCGCACTTTTTTTGGCAAACCGCTCCAATTGACACAATTGTTCTTCGGTTATACGAAAAATATCCGCCACCGTAGCAATTAGACCGGCATCAACCAATTGCTCGACGCTTTTTTCTCCAAGTCCATCAATATTAAACGCCAATTTGCTGGCAAAATGAGTAATCGCTTGCTTTTTTTGTGCCAAGCAGTATAAACCACCGCTGCAGCGAAAAATAGCCTCACCCTCTTCGCGTACTATATGCGAGCCGCAGACTGGACAACTCTCGGGCATGGTAAAAATTGCTAACTCCGCCCTACGCAATTCCGGCAAGCTACGGGCAATTTCCGGAATAACATCCCCAGCCCGCCGCACAACAACGGTATCGCCAACCCGAATATCTTTACGCCAGATTTCATCCTGATTATGCAAAGTGGCATTGGCAACTACAACTCCGGCAACATTTACCGGTTTGATTCGCGCCACCGGCGTTATTGCTCCGGTTCGCCCGACCTGCAATTCAATCGCCAATAATTTGGTATTAACTTCCAGTGCTGGAAATTTATGGGCAATCGCAAAGCGTGGCGCCCGAAGCACGAAGCCCAATTTTGCCTGCTGGAGAAGATTATCAAGTTTATAGACTACGCCATCAATACCAAAATCCAGCTTATCACGATTAGCCAGCATCTGCTCAAAATAAGCTACTAATTGCGCCTTTCCTGTCAGCGGTAAACATTCCCTGGCGATTGAAAACCCGTAGCTTTGCAACGCACTTAACTCATCCCAAAACGTCGTATACTGATTTTCGCCGCTATGCCGGGTCAGGGCATAGGCAAAGAATTTCAACGGCCGGCTGGCGGCAATACTACTGTCTAGTTGGCGGATACTGCCGGCTGCCAGATTACGGGCATTGGCATAAACTTTTTCATTATTGGCAATTTGCTGGGTATTTAATTGCATAAAATCGTGAGTTAAGATCAATATTTCGCCGCGAACTTCCAAAAACTCGGGAGGCAAAAGATCGGTCTGTAAAATTAGCGGAATATTGCGAATGGTTTTAACATTAGCAGTCACATCTTCACCGCTATAGCCATCGCCACGGGTCAATGCTTGTGTCAAAATACCGTGACGGTAAATCAAACTGATCGCGACTCCGTCATATTTGGGCGAAGCTACAAATTGCAACTGTTCAGTCTCAATGTCCAATTCCTTGGCAATCCGCTGGCAGAACTGCTCCAGCTCCGAATGCTTGTCTGCCTGATCTGAACTATCCATATTTGAAAAAATATTGTTCAGCGACAGCATCGGAACTTCGTGCGCAACAGTATTAAATTTGGCAGAAATTGTACCACCAACTTTTTGGGTGGGGCTGTCGGGTTGTTTATATTCCGGATACTGAGTTTCAAGCTCAATCAGCTGGCGAAATTTACGGTCATATTCTTCATCACTGATTATTGGATTATCATAGCTATGATAGAGCAAATTATGATGGTTGAGCTCTTTAGTTAGGTTAATTATTTCTTGAGCTTGCGGAGTAATTTGGCTAAATAAATCCATATGGTCTTATCATAAAAAGATATAGTAATCATTGATAAAAAGTAGTGATTGTACGTAAAACTCACATTATTCACCATTTTTATGAGTGTAACATCACTAGTTAAAAATAAACTTCCACCAATAGCAAAATCCCGCCTAAAAAAACTACAAAGCCACCAACAATGGCAATAACGATCAAATTACCGATTTTTTCACTGTTTAAGTCCCGATAAGTCTCTTTCCGGGAAATATCACCCTCAGAGCTACGGTAGCCAGCACTTAAGCTTTCCATCAGGCTGGTGGCAGATTGGTCAGATTTTTTCATAGCGCGATTTTAGCATAATACGCTTCAGTTACTTCTGGACATTCAGTTTTAACACCATTTGTTCCATTGTCCTCATCATTTCCGGCGTTATATTCTCAATTTGCGACAAAACCTCGCTTACCGCAAACAGTAACTCCGCCGACTCTTTATCGCTTAGAACAAATTTGTATAATTCTGCAGCCGCACGATCCAGATCATACCAGACCACCATGAATTGATTGGCAATTACTGTCCGTAGCTCATCCATAGTTAGCTGCGGGTATTTTTCCTTATTCCATTTAACCAGTAAATCCATAGTTGAAATTTTCAGGCCATCCCGGGATTGTTTAATTTCATAACGATACGCCAAAATTATCACCACCATCCGATGCAAGGCACTTAATAAGTCCGTTACCGGCATCATTTCTTCCATTTTAACCGCCCAGTTCTTCATCAATTTATCACGTTCCAACTGAGTTAGACTTGGAATATATCGCGGTGGTTTGCGATCAGTATCCCAAAAGCGTTGAGTTTGTACATTACCCCATAGCGCAAAAAATAACTGTTCCTGAACCTTGTCACGTGCATCCTGAAGATTTTTGAGGCTTTCGGCAATATAATCCGCTACCTGAGTCTGGATTGCCCACAGGCTATTGTCGGCAGAAACCATCTTCCTTTCATTACGGACTTTTTCTGCGGCAGTTGCAAAAATTTTCATAAACGGATTGTATTTTTCGGCAAACAACCAATAACTCCAACGCAACGGCTGCATATTTTTAGCAAAATTTGCGACCAACGGATTATGATACATTCTAAATAGTGGATGAATATAATTATTATAAGTTGCAGTAAACGACTCTGAGGCCTTGGCAAGTGTTGCAAAAGCACGGTCGTCTTCTACACTGTTATATCCCAACGATTTAATGTCTTCGATGGTTCTTGCCACATATAGCGCTTCCCACTCATGATTATCCGGATTTTCCTTTCCTGCTGGTGGATTAAGAATTAACTCATATAAACCCGGCGGCAGCAAATCGATCGTATCCATATTTTCAACAAAGGCTTTGTCTTCCAATTTTGCGACCTTACTGCCGGTAAATAATGCCAAATGTCCAGCTTTTTGATTCAAACAATAAACAATGGTCTTGCCGCTGGCGATAATTTCATCAACATCGTGATATAAATCGGCAATCCAACCAGCCGACTGCGCCGGCGGACTGATATTATCACCATCGGAAATAAAAGTAATTATTGGTGAAGTAATCTTACGGGGATCAAGCCGAATACCATCTTCGGTTTCCAATTGTCCGGTCGTTAACTTATTACCAATAAAGAAATAATCGACTAACCATAAAATTTCTTCGCGGTTAAATTCACCAAAGGAACTCAGCCAGCGTTCAAACTGAAGGAATCTTTCACTATCTTTATCAATATTGGCGTAGAGATCGTACTGCTTACCCCATAAAAAATTATCAAAATTCAGCAGATTAAAATTCATCACCAAATTGGTTCCATCAAAGCGCCCACCACCAATGTCGCCCAATAAAGATACCAGCCATGAACCGCCGATCATTCCGCCGCTATAGCGCATTGGATTACGCCCGCGCTCACCATTCCAGTAAGATAATGGTGATCCGGCAATAAGGATTGGACCAAATAATTCCGGTTCCTGCATGGCACTGAACATAGTTAAATAGCCAGCAGCACAATTGCCAATCGCGCATAATTTGGGGCTGTGGGGATGAAGCCGCGCAACTTCCTGATAAAATTTCACTTGCCCGCGAATAACATCCTGATAAGTTTGTTCACCAATCGGCTCAGCATCAAAACCGATAAAATAAACTGGATGTCCATGAGCCAATGCCATGCCAATTTCACTATCTTTTTTGAACCCGGCAATCCCCGGACCGCGCCCGGCACGCGGATCTTGAACCACATATGGGCGCTTATTGTTATTGGTTGGAATCTCGGGAGATGGCAATACCCGTGCCAGCCAGTAATTGATGGGTCTCTCAAAAAACCGCCCCTCCATAACTTTTTCAATTGGAAAAGTTAAAACATTTGCTGATTCTTCAGTGGTCATAGTAACCATATCATTGCCGCGCCGACGCATAACATCCATAAATAAAATATTTCGCTGCCAAAAATCAGTCCAATATTCGTTCCAATCCCGAGTAATATTGTTTGTATTAATATCCATGATTTATCTCCCAATAAATTTTATTTCTACTCTTTTTTAAATCCCGAACTTTAAAAAACATTCTCATTACTTATGTGTACATATCGTCATATTTTTATGCGTCCTTTGTACCCAGGATTGAAATACATTGAGTATGTCTTTCGAGTTCAAGATCAAGTGTCAAATATCTGTCTACGCCATTATGAAAAATACCCCATCTGACGATGAGGTTTAGTTTTATGGAAATATTTTTTTAACTAATGCAGAACCTAATTCTACGCCCTGCCGTTTACAGCTATTGATGTAATTGGTCACCTGTTTTTCCAGAGCATTATACTCTTTTTCGCTCATTACCATTTTGTTGGTGGTCAATAAGCGCGATTCAAAATATTGCATATAATGTTCGGCAAAACCAAAAATTTTATCAATCACCACCAGTGGATTATTATGGTGATGAAGTTTGGAAATAATTGCCAATACCTTATATGCCGACAACTCATTTAATGGTTTACCATTCTCATCGGCCAAGTAAAACAAGGTTTCATCATGATTTTTATATTCAAAAAAGCCATTGTGAAACATAAAACCATTGCTATTAAAATATTTGCTCAAGTGTCTGAAATCAGTAGCTTCGCGATTAATCATGAATAATTCCAGTTCCAATTCGACATCTTTCATGGTTCGCAACTGTTGTTGAATCCGGCGAATCTCCAGTTCACTATCACTTTGGCGAATATGGCCTTCATGATGCAAGGCAAATTTGGCTAACTCACTATAAATATTTTCCAGTTGTAAAGGTGAGATTACCCCATCCCGATCAACCAGCTCAATGACCAGCTTAATTCCCCGTAAGATATATTTTTGCCCTTTTTGATAGGTTTGCCAACTGGAAGCCTTATCCAAAATAAAATAATCCGCAGGTTTTTGTATAAATTGGGTAATTTCGGGAAGTAATTTAATTTTGGTCGGTTTTTCAAAGACAATATCAACAACGTGAGCCAACCCTCCACTATGTAAGAACGGGAAAGAAACTTTATCATATTCAATAAAGAATGGATTTTCGGTTGCCACAGCGGGAATATCAGGGTTATCGCCCAATAATGGATCAAAATCAATTTCATTTTGTTTTAGCGGTGGTACTTCATTGGAGATATCTTTGTGCGATTCACTAAATCCACTCTTTAAGC
>JBPOJK010000013.1:0-27248 GCA_052033675.1 Pseudomonadota bacterium | reverse complement strand
ATCCAATTGAATCGACATTAATCATCAGTCTCTGTGCGGTAGTTTTAGGTGGCTACATTGTCTTTTTATGGCGTAAATTACAGCCGGAAGAACGCAGCAAAGTCTGGATTATTTTAGTATTATCAATATTTTCCGTCAGCTACTGGACATTATCCAATCAAACCATCGCCAGCCTACCTGTATTCATTGACCGGGTGGTTGATTTACGATTTTTTGGAGTCGATGTTCCCGCATCCAGCATTTCAAGCTTCTATTCGCTGATATTGATTGTATTAGCACCGATAATTGCCTGGTTTTGGAATTTCACCAAGCAAATCCAACATGAACCGGGTTATGCCGGCAAATACACCATTGGCTTATTGGTGGCAACACTGGCATTTGTGGTAATCATTCTGGGTATTATCCAAGCCGAACACGCCGGCAAAATGAGTTTAATTTGGATTTTAGGCTGTTACGTTCTATTAGGTTTTGGCGAATTATGTATTTCTCCCAATGGACTGGCATTAGTAACCAAATACGCACCGCAAAATCTTTCGGGAATTATGATGGGCTTATGGTGGATGATTAATGCCTTTGCCGGATTAACCGCTGGACTGGTTGCCAATTTAATCGGCTTCCAATCCGCCGACAAATTGCCGGTAGCGCAACAACTAAGCATCTATCAAAACGGCTTTATCAAAGTAACCATTCTCGGTATAATAATTACCGCAATATTGTTTATTATCCGTAAAAAAATCGACGAAAGAAGTTAAAATGTTATTGATTGCAAATTATGAAGGGCGTTCGGGTACCGAATTGGCGGCGAAGTTATTGGCGCAAAAAACCAATGGTTTGCGAGCGATTATTGAGGGAATAAAAATTGTTGAAGCCAATTGCGATATTCACACCGTAGGGATGAGTTCATGGCCAAACATCCTTGGTGATTTACAACTGGATGCTTCGGTGATGGATGGTAATACCCGTCGCACCGGTTCGGTTGGTGCATTACGCGGATTTAAGCATCCAGTGGAAGTTGCCTACCGAATTATGACTGATATTGACCACGAAATTCTGGTTGGCGAAGGTGCCGAACGTTTTGCCAGAGAAATTGGCGCGGCTTCCAATAAAAATGAAACCGAACTATCAATTAACACTTGGCATAAACATTTGGATGAAGTATTAAATCCCGAACAACGGCAAAAATTTCCAGATATCCGCCTGTTGGATATCAACAGCCAAGCTGTCGATCCGGAAAAAATGTTTGATACCACGGTTTATCTAAGCCTAGATCATGAAGAGCGAATTTCCAGCGCCACCAGCACCTCTGGTTGGGCGTGGAAATATCCCGGACGCTTGGGTGATAGTCCGATTATCGGTGCCGGTAGCTATGCCGATAGCCGCTTTGGCGCTTGTGCCTGCACTCATACCGGCGAAATGACCGTTCGTGCCGGAACCGCCAGAAGCGTAGTTCTGTATCTAAAAATGGGTTTAAGTGTTGAAGATGCGGTTTATGAGGCGGCACGCGATCTGGCTGATTTAACCACCGGTTATCTGGATGAGGTAACTATTCACGCCATCGACAAAAACGGTAATTACAAAGTTGTCGGCTTAAACTCTAGTGAAGAAATTCGCTACGTGGTATGGACTCCTGAAATGTCAGCACCGGAAGTTAAAAATGCCGAGATTATTCGATTATAGATTTGTGTTGTACCGCATCGGAGTAAGACAAATTATGACAAATTTAAAACTATTTCCATCAATACAATTAGCGTGCTGTTGTATATTACTTAGCGCTTGCGCCAGCAACAAAAAAGATAGCCCAATTGATATACGTGGTACATTTAATGTAAGCATAAATTTAAGTGTCACGCGTTTTGCGGATGTTCCAGTTTACCCGGTTTCCGGTAAATTGGTTAATGACACGCCATTTTACAACCAAATCATTCCTGCCGGGGTTGGAATAATTGGCAATTACACCAATAAAGGTATGAGTTGTTCAATCAAATGGACGGCAATAATTCTACCAGATAGCACTTCGATCTCCAATGTAAATGGAATTGCTTACTCAAAATGTCCGACATGGGGAACCATCGAGAAAGGTCAAATAATTTCAGCCTCTTGGAATTAAGGATTTTTAACCGATAACAAAGGTCAAATTTAAAAACGAAGATACATAAATGAAAATTTTCACCTTATTCGTTATTAGCTTAATCACGCTAACCGCCTGCAGTCCGCAGGCACAGAATGCTAATGCCGAAAAACTAACTACCAATGCCAGCGACGTCAAAGCCAAAGTTCAATCCGCGATTGATCTTGGCGCCCAAAAAATTGCTGCAGCAGAAAGCAATATTAATTGACGAACGTTACTCACCGTGCTTATTTTAACGATTGATTTGTGTTCCTTTTTCACACCTCGAGGGTGGTAATTGTGCTCAAGATATAGGGTATAACAAAATTTACATCATCATAATTAGTTGAATGATATAATCAACTATGTCTGTTATTGAACATTACAACTAGGAGCTAATATCCAGATGAAAACCAATGCCCATGATGATGACCTACGTTATCCAGCCGTTGCGATCTTCCTGCATTGGGTCATTGCAATAATGGTAGTGACAAATTTATTAACTGGGTTTCTATTCGAAAACAACATCATTATTTTTTCCGAGCAAATAAATTTTCATAAATTATCCGGGGCGACAATCCTCGGCTTAGTTGTAGTGAGAGTACTATGGCGCTTGACTCACCGTTATCCGTCATTGAATGGTCTGATACCAACCAGTGAAAAATTTCTGGCTCATTTCGGGCATTTATTTCTCTATTTCTTACTGCTGGTTCTACCTTTATCCGGGATTCTGTTAGTACAAAGTTCTGGTAAAAACATTGAACTATTTGGACTTGCAATACCTCAAATAATTAGCACCACTGATAATGCGACAGCCGAGCGGTTTTTGCAGATTCATGAAGCATTGGCGATAATGTTGTCAACCTTAGTAGCCGGGCATATCATCGCCGCATTAAAGCATCATTTTATTGACAAAAACGATATTCTGCGCCGGATATTACCAAAATGGTTTATTCGGAAGTGAGTGTACTATTTTGAAATTAATTTCACTTTCCCTACAGCTTAGCCGCTCATTAATCAAGACAAAACACAAGAAATATATTCTGTTTGCAACATTGATTTTGTGTCTCGAATATCTGGATTTAATCATTTATATTAAAAACACTAAAATCCTCACCGATGAATTTCTGATTAAATCAATTAGTCGGATTGAAGGCATATGCCTACTATTTTTTATACTTTTACTGTCTAACTTTCTGGCTAAACCCTGTGCTGCAAAGTTTCTAACGATTGCGCAGCAAAAATTCACCAATTCGAGTTTGGTGATTGTTTCCAGTTTAATCATCTCGCTGGCTTTTATCTGCCAAGCTCTGCTCCTACTGTTTTACTGCAAGACCTTGATGATTTGGCTGCTAATCGGTTTCTTTGCCGCGCGATTCATTTATCAGTTTGCCTTAGCAATTGTCATACACGATACCTATGAATTTTTACTAAATGCGCCCGAACTATCTGATGATTTCATTTATTTGATTTTAAATAGCTTAGAATTAAGTGTATTTTGTGGGATGTTTGGCTATAAACTGCTATCACTGCTTAATTTTTCAACAACTGCGACTATTGCGGTTTTCATCCTGATCGTCAGCGGATTGTGGCTACTTTCTTCCATTTTATTTTTCTTGCATCGCCAAGAGCTGAACCAATTTAACAGCCAAAACACTCGCTGTGCAGCAGCCAACAATTTTGCAATGATGCTGGAAAGCGACCTGCAAGATACCATAATTGCATTTAGTATCGTTGGAATCCGTAGTAGCTTGTGTATAATCGGTGTAATTTACATGCCGACATATCTAATTGAGAGCCTGCACTTTGCACCGGCTACTGCAAATAATATTATTTTAAGTTCGAGTTTTATTGCCCTAAGCCTGTGTATATTAATCGAAAAATACCTATACCAATTTAATTACATTGATGTTTTAAAATTTGGACTGGTTGGACTGATTATCGGCTGCCTAATCAGCTATCTTTTATTTTTCTTTAAAGTTATTCCGTTTATTGGCGTGGCTATACTGGTGGTCTTTCACAGTTTGTTTGCATTGGGATGTCCGTTAATCTTAAATCAACTCTTCTCACCACAACGGCGTCAACTTGCGGTCATTTCCTGTTACCGAAATAGTTTTTTAATTTTTGCATCGTTCTCATTTATTTTGATCACGCTTTTAGGCGGTCTTTTTCACAGCTATGTTTTGGCTCCAGCGTTCCTTTTAATAACCATTACAGTCATATGCTATAGCTGCCTAATTCTTTTTAATAAACGCGCAACAGTGGCATAAAGCGGGGTTGCTTATCCACCCAATAGGCATAATAAAACACATACAAATCTATACTATATAATGATCAGACTCCCGCAGCTTTCTTCTGCAATAATAACAAGCCCGTCAAAAAATGTGAAACAAGTTTTTATTTGTATTACCATCAATAAGTTACAACAATCTCTATATCAAAATCTATGCCCATGTTAAAATATGCGCTTATATAAAAACATTTGTCAATGGAGGATATATGATACCTGTGATTATTTCTGGGGGAGCAGGTTCTCGATTATGGCCGGTATCGCGCCAAGCCGATCCCAAACCATTTTTAAAATTATCGGATGGTAAGAGCCTCTTACAAAGCACATTTATTCGGTCGGTAAATCTAGGGCAGCCAATCAGCAGCGTAATTACCGTCACCAATGAAAAATTACATTTCCGGATGCAAAATGAATATCAGCAGGTTAATACTGACAAAGTTACCTGCGATTTTATTTTGGAGCCATTTGGTCGCAATACCGCGCCAGCGGTACTCGCAGCAGCAGAATTTGCCCGCACTCATTATGGTGATGAAGAAATAATTCTGGTATTACCAGCCGATCATTTAATCAGCGATCAACCGGCATTCAGCAAAGCCGTTGCCGCTGCGATCGCCATGGCACAGCTAGGCTATCTGGTCACCTTTGGAATTAACCCTGAATATCCGGAAACCGGTTATGGCTATATCGAAGCCAACCATGAAATCGCCGTTGAAGAAGGCTTTGCCGTTAAACGCTTTGTTGAAAAGCCCAATCTGGAACTGGCAACCGAGTATGTAGAATCAGGTAATTACCAGTGGAATTCCGGAATGTTCTGCGGACAGGTAAAAACCTTCATTGCCGAATTCACTGAACATTCACCGGCATTGGTAAAACAAGTGGTGTTATGCCTTAATGGTTCGGAACAGGTAAATCTATCCGGCAATACCATCGTAAACCTCAATCCGGAATTGTTCATTCAGGCAGAAAATATCTCGGTTGACTATGCCCTTTTTGAAAAAACCACCAAAGCTGCAGTTATTCCATGTTCAATCGGCTGGTCGGATATCGGTTCATGGTTGTCTATTGCCCAAACCCTACCCAAGGATGAAAATGGTAACGCTATTATTGGTGAAAGCATTCTTCACAACACCAAGGACTGTCTGGTTTACTCTACCGATCGGATGATTGCCGGAGTCGATATTGAAGACTTGGTGATTGTTGATACGGCTGATGCGTTATTGGTTGCCAATAAGAATCAAACTCAGGATGTCAAACATATCTTTGAACGGTTGAAAAAAATGCAGCATCGCGCCTCGGAATTACATCAAACGGTGCATCGCCCATGGGGTACTTATACTACCCTTGACGAAGGCCCGTTTTATAAAATCAAGCGCATTGAAGTAAAAGCCGGACAAGCATTATCCAATCAATCTCATCAAAAGCGCAGTGAGCATTGGGTGGTTGTTGATGGTGAAGCCACCATCATTCATAATGATAAAGTCATCCGTTTGGTATCCAATCAATCCGCCTACATTCCCGCCGGCGACAGACATCGTTTAATGAATGCCCGCAGTGATAAAAGCTTGGTAATTATTGAAGTACAGTGCGGTAATTATTTGGGTGAAGACGACATTGTTCGCTATGACGATTTATACGGACGTAATTAATTAAACAATTTTAGACCTCTTAACAACGAAAGGACTTGCATGAACAAATTAAATAACAAATTGGCAATCAGCGATAAAGCAGTTTTTGAAATTATCGGTCGCGAGGCAACCCGTCAGGAAGAACACATCGAATTAATCGCTTCCGAAAATTATGTATCACGGGCTGTTCTTGAAGCACAAGGCTCGGTATTAACTAATAAATACGCCGAAGGTTACCCAGAAAAACGTTATTATGGTGGTTGTATTTATGTCGATCAAGTTGAACAATTGGCAATTGATCGTTTAAAACAGCTTTTTGGTGCCGAATATGCCAATGTTCAGCCGCATTCCGGTTCGCAAGCCAATCAGGCAGTATATTTTGCAGTGTTACAACCCGGCGATACCGTATTGGGTATGTCATTGGCTCATGGCGGACATTTAACCCATGGTTCGCCGGTAAATTTATCCGGTAAATTATTTAATTTTATCAGCTATGGCTTGGATGCTGAAGAAGCAATTGATTATGCCGAAGTTGAACGACTAGCATTGGAACATAAACCTAAATTAATCGTTGCTGGCGCCTCGGCTTATTCATTGGCGATTGATTTTGCAAAATTCCGCGAAATTGCCGATAAATGTGGCGCGCTGTTAATGGTTGATATGGCGCATTATGCCGGATTAATCGCGGCGGGAGTTTATCCAAACCCAGTTCCGCATGCCGACTTTGTTACTTCAACTACCCATAAAACCCTGCGTGGACCACGTGGCGGCGTTATCTTAGCTAAAGAACAACACGCGAAATTACTCAATTCTTCAATTTTCCCAGGCTTGCAAGGCGGTCCACTGGAACACGTGATTGCGGCCAAAGCCGTAGCATTTGGTGAGGCCTTAGAGCCGGAATTTAAAGTTTATCAGGAACAAGTCAAAAAAAATGCTCAAGTATTAGCAGAAACCTTGATTAAACGCGGCTTACGAATTGTTTCCGGTCGCACCGAATCACATGTGATGTTGGTTGATTTACGCGCTAAAGGAATTACCGGTAAAGATGCCGAAGCATTATTAGGTAGTGCCAATATTACCATCAATAAAAACTCAATTCCAAATGATCCGGAAAAACCAATGGTAACCAGCGGTATTCGCTTAGGAACTCCTGCCGTGACCAGCCGTGGTTTTGGTTTAGCCGAATGTGAACAATTAGGTAATATGATTGCTGATTTATTGGATAATCCGCAGAATGCTGCCGTTATTGAACAAGTAAAACAACAGGCATTGGATCTATGTAATAAATTTCCGGTATATCGCTAGAAATTAGAAGGACAAGATTATGAAAATAGTATTTCTGGATAAAGAAACCATTACCAGTGATTCGTCAGTAGATTTCAGCTCGTTTAACCGGCGGGCTGAGGTTGTTTATTATGATAAGTTAAGCGATCCGGCAGATATTATTGCCAAAACCCAAGATGCCGATGTTTTGGTACTAAATAAAGTGGTATTGACTGCCGACACGATTGCTAAACTATCGTCATCAATCCGGATGATTGCGATTACCGCAACTGGTTATGATAATGTCGATATTGATGCTGCCAGCGCACGGGGAATCAAAGTTGCCAATGTTCCGGGTTATGGAACTCAGGCAGTTGCGCAGTTGACCATCATGCTGCTATTGGCTTGTGCGACCCAAATTATTCCGCAAGTTGATTATATGCGCCAGCACGGCTGGAGTAAAAAAGCCGGATTGGCAATTCCAATGCACGAATTATTTGGCAAAACTTTGGGCGTAATCGGACTTGGCGCAATCGGAACCGAAGTGGCAAATTTGGCATTATGTTTTGGTATGAATGTGGTGGCGTATAACCGCACGCCAAAAAATATTCCTCATGTAAAAATGATGGATTTACCCGAGGTTGCCAAACATGCTGATTTCGTGTCATTACATTGTTCGTTGGCGCCAGAAACCCGCAATCTGGTTGATGAGTCATTCTTACGCCATATGCGTAAAAGTGCTTATTTGATCAATACTTCCCGTGGTGGCTTGGTTGATGAGCCGGCATTGATTAAAGCGCTGAATGAAAAATGGATTCGCGGAGCGGCATTGGACGTACTGGCTTCCGAACCACCAGCCGAAGATAATCCGTTATTGGCAATGAAAAATGTAATTGTGACTCCACATATTGGTTGGGCTCCAATTGAAACCCGCCAGCGCTGTGTTGATATTACTGAAAGTAACATTACCAGCTTTTATTACGGCATGCCTAGTAATCTGCTAAATTAGTTGTTAATAAAAAAACATCCGCTCCGCGGATGTTTTTTTATTTGTCGATTGAATTATATAGTATCCGCACGAACAAGCCACCCGGTTCACGAGTCGCGCCCGTTCCCAGCGATAAGACTTTACCCGCCACCGGAGTAGAATAACTGGCAATTACATCGCCAAATGGATTTAATTGCTGGGCAACCAATTGATTAGCCACGACATCATCACCAATAGCAACCAGCACCCGGGCATAACCACCGGTTTTAGCGCGGATTGAATGCATCTGATTACCAATAAAACAGTGATTAGTTAATGCCGTCTCGGTAATATCGCGCTCAATAAATCCCAAAGAACTCCAAATATTATAAATTCCGGTGATACTACGTTGAATATAATCATCCTGAAATACCCGAGCAGCCCCCAACTCGATAGTAATGGCTGGAATATCATGCTGAATAAATGTAGTTTCGACTGTCCCTTGCTCTCCTTCATCATCTTTAATCTGGTCAGCCGGAATTAATTCCGCCATTTGCCTAACTTGCGGATTGCGAAAATCGGCAAAAACAAATAATGGATATTCGGTATCCGTCGATTGGCTATGCAAATCAATCATGTAATCAACATTACCCTGCCACAGTAAACTCCACAATTTCCAGGCGTGGCGCGCTCCCGTTGAACCAAATTCATTGCCGGGAAACATCCGATTCATATTTTCAAAATCGCCGCCATCGCTGGAAAGATACCAATTTTTACTGATATGCAATAATGAATTGGGACTCGCCTGCAAGACCCCAATAATCGTGCCATGAAGCTGGGTAACATCCATTGCCGCAAACAGCTGCTGAATTACTTGCACTCCATTGATTTCATCACCATGAATACCGGTATTTAATAAAAAGCGCTGTCCATCGTGACAGCCTTTGGCTACCATTAGCGGTACATACCAATACTGCCCGATGTTCATCTCGCCGCCAATGAACATAAAGCGGTAAATTTTACCAGCCGCAAGATCAGCGGTATTGAGACTACTGATTACCGGAACACCCTGAATAATATCACCGGTATAAACCGTTTGCTTCATCACTATTATTCTACTTTCAATCTAAAACACAATCAGCTAATTGATTGGTGGCTTGAGCATAGCCCTGCGCCGAGGCTTTTTGGAATAAATCACAGGCTTTTTGCGCATCGGCGCTCACCCCATCGCCTTTTTTATAAAGGATACCTAAATTATACTGCGCCTTGGCATTTCCCTGTTTGGCCGCTTTACTAAACCACTCAAAGGCTTTATCATTGTCTTTAGCGACACCCTTACCATAGTAATAAAGTGTACCAACATTATTTTGGGCAATCGCCAATCCTTGCTGCGCCGACTTGAGATACCAGCTAAAAGCCTGCGATTTATCTTCGGCCACACCTTTACCTAAATCATACGCCGAACCCAGATTATTTTGCGCATCGGCATCACCCTGTAAAGCAGCTTTTAAATACCAATCAACCGCCTTGGTTGCATTTTGCGGAACGGTAACGCCTTGCATATAGGCTAAACCGACGTTGTATTGTGCGCGGGCATAACCATTATTGGCAGCCTTTAAATACCAGCTGAATGCTTGTTTGGGGTCTTGTGCAACACCATTACCAAGCTCATACATTGAGCCTAAATAAAACTGGGCTTTGCTATTGCCGATTTGCGCATTTGCCAGACACGCGATATAGGCGGTTTGAAACTGTTGTTTTTCATAGGATTGGGTACATTCATCCGCACCAGCCAAACCGCTGGCAATAATTCCAAGAGTAGTTAATATTTTTTTCATTTATTTTCCTTTTCTGACAGGTTGAATAGTAGTTTTGCCAAATCAAGATTTAGCAGATAATCATTAAACAATGTTGCTAATTTTAACAGATATTATTGCCAACCTCAATCAAAATCGCGACAAACATTCAACTTTTGCAAAAACCTTGTCAAATTAATATAATTATCCACACCTTAGGCAAAATTTATGCTAAATTTTTCACACAATTAAACTGCCATCAATAGCTTGGTAATACTGTTAATCAACATCAAAACGCCCAGTATTCCAGCGACTCCGGCAAAAATTTGCTGACTCAAGCGGTTAGTGATCTTTTTTGCAACAAAACTACCAAACAACATTCCAATAATGCTGCCAAAGAGAAAAATTGCCGCCAATTTAAAATCAACTTCGATTACCGCGATTTTATTAAGCAGCGAAAACATTGATAATAAACTGATGATAAATAACGAAGTAGCAACTGCCGGCTTATTTTCCATTTTACTTAAAATAACCAATGCTGGAACAATAATAAATCCACCGCCTACCCCAAACAATCCAGTCAAAAAACCAGTTAACATTGCAATTGGAATAATTTTTACAACCGCTACGCCCCCGTTTGATGGTAATGACGATTTTAATGCTGGAGTTACTTGCAAGCTTTTGCGCAACGTTATTATTGCAATTAACAGCATTAAAAGCGCAAAGCTACCAAGTAACAGCGGTTCGCTAAATATTTGTGCTGCCTTTATCCCTAATGGTGCGGAAATACTGCCAATAATCGCAAAGACCACTCCATTACGCCATGCCACTTCCTGCCGCCGCAAAAAAGTTCCAATCACCGCACTAATCCCCACCACCAATAGTGACATGGTAGTTGCGGCTTTGATCGGCAAACCAACGCCGTAAACCAATACCGGAACAGCGACAATTGCCCCACCGCCGCCAGTTAAGCCCAACAATATTCCACCGATAATTCCCAATAAAATAATGCTCATCAATTTATGTCCCAAAATACAACAGGATTCTCATGTCTAAGAATCCTGCTATTATCTTTATCGCGATCTAAATTAATCCACACTTTAAGTTAGCCGGTACGGCTACATCCATTAGTTTGGGGTTCGGCAAATTAAGATTATCCATTATTTGTTTAAACTCTTCGACACTCTTGCCGGCCAAGCGCGGATTAAATCGTTTTTCTTCCCAGATAGTACTACTGATATTGCCATTATAATCGTGTCCCGGATAAACAATTGTTTCTTCTGGCAATGTAAATAACTTATTGACGATGCTATTATACTGATCAACCGGATTGCCCGCCTGAAAATCAGTTCGCCCAGTCCCACGAATAAATAGAGTATCACCGGTAAAAACCATACCCGGAGTATAAAGACAGTAAGAATCCTGAGTATGCCCCGGTGTTCGCAATACGGTAAATTCTACGCCCGGCAATGATATCTTTTCACCATCGGCAACCGTCTTACTTACGCAAGCAGCACCAGTTTCCTCTCCCAATAAAGTAGTACAACCGGTTAATTCGCGCAATTTTCCCGCCGCCGTAATATGATCGGCATGAACATGCGTATCAAAAACATATTTTAGCGTCAAGCCCAACTCTTTTAGCAATTTTACATATTGTTCAACTTTGCTATCGACAGGATCAATAATAATTGCCTCTTTGCCAAAATCAGCAGCAACAATATAGGTGAAGGTAAAAGTTTGTTGATCGAATAATTGACGGACTAACATAATTTTCTCCCAAAGGAAAGATTGATGATTAATTTCATGATTTCAACTTGCCAGTTATTTAACCGGCTTGAGGTATTTTAGAATAGTCTTATATAACTTGTCAACTTTTATTTTAGATTTTACTAATTTAACTAATGCTTCCCCACTATTCGCGTTTAATGATACAATCGATGACTATCAATTATCAATCTTTTTTAAGGGATATTTTTTGTCAATCTCTTGCTGCAAACGCTTACAGTTACTAATATTAATCAGTATTATCCCATATTCTGGATTTGCTGAAAATTTGCAAACCAATCCAATATTACCGACAAACGCCTCGCCATTATTAACCATTGGCGGATTTTTTCTTTCCGGATTATTATTAGCCTTTACCCCCTGCGTTTTTCCATTGTTACCGGTTCTAATCGGCATCATCAGTGGTAAAAATATTTCACCGCGACGAAGTGGCATCTTAGCCATCAATTATATAATCGGGGGTGCGGTAGTCTATTCTATTGCCGGAATTATTGTGGCATTATTCGGTGCCGGAATCTTACGCGGGCTACAGGTTTGGTGGATAAGTGTTATCTCGGCTGGCGTCTTCATTATCCTAGCGCTGGCATTACTGGAGAAATTACCGCTATATTTACCGACAGGAATAAATCACCGGCTTAATCAATTGGCTAGCCGCTATAATAATGGTTCAATTCTAGGAGCATTTATTGTCGGCGGATTGGCAAATCTGATTTTATCACCATGCGTAACTCCACCACTGGCAGGAGCATTGATTTACATTTCAACGACCGGCAATCTGTGGCTGGGCGGTAGTGCTCTATTTGCGTTAGCCATCGGTAGTGGTTTACCGCTTCTGATACTGGCGCTGGGTGGTAAAAAAATTCTACCCACCAGTGGACGTTGGTTAAATATCAGTAAGCAATTATTAGCTCTGCTAATGTTAGCGATTGCCGCGTATCTGATTAGTAAAACCGTTGACGGATATGACGAACTCATTCTCATTATCTGGTTAGCGCTAGCTTTAATCATTCTCGGTAGCAATTTCACCTTCTGGCACCAACCATGGCCAAAACGAGCCGCAATTGCCGTGATAATTGTGGCGAGCCTAGCTTTGAATAATTATTCAGAACAGCAAAAAATTGCCCATGTCGATGATAAATTTGTATGGGTAACCACTGCTGCCCAACTCGAGCAGCAATTACAGCAGGCACGAGCGCAGCAACGACCGGTCTTGCTGGATTTTTATGCCCGCTGGTGCTCCGCGTGCAAAGAGTTGGATATTCGGACGTTTTCCAATCCGGAAGTACAACAGCAGTTAGCAAACTATACTTTGATCCGGGTAAATGTAAGCGATAATAACAATCAGGTTCAAGCTTTGCAACAACGTTATGGAATTTTCGCCTTACCAACGATAATTTTTCTTGATAAAAGTAACGCTCCAATTAACGGCGCACAAATTTATGGCTTTATTACCGGCCGCAAGTTGCTGGAACAACTGGCGATTCACCAGAAAAACTAGCCAATCAAAAATTATTACCCTAGCGAATCCGGTATAATAACTCTTATTTTTTAAAGAAAGTCGATCATGTCTCAACTACCTAATTGTCCACAATGTAATTCCGCATATACCTATGCCGATGGTGACTCATATATTTGTCCCGAATGCGGTCACGAATGGGCGGCTAGTGCAGATAGCGCCAGCGCTGAAAATGAAGTAAAAATCATCAAAGATGCCGTTGGCAATATCCTCGCCGATGGCGATAGCATTACCGTCATCAAAGACCTCAAAGTTAAAGGCAGCTCGTTGGTGGTTAAAGTGGGAACTAAGGTAAAAAATATCCGTTTGGTTGACGGTGATCACGATATTGATTGTAAAATTGACGGCATTGGTCCAATGAAGTTGAAATCTGAGTTCGTTAAAAAAGCCTGACCGGCAGATAAAATCTAAGGTACAACCAAATGCTAAGCGGAATTAATCACATAATGTTGAGCGTTGCCGAGGTGGAACGCTCTTTTATATTTTATCGTGATATTTTGGGGCTAAAACCATTATGCCGTCATTCACGTGGTGCTTATTTTTTGTGCGGTGATGACTGGATTTGCATTAGTTTAAAAGAAAATTATTCAGTAAACCCTAATCCAGATTACAGCCATCTGGCTTTTAGTATCAGTTCCAATGATTTTCCAGTTTTAACGCAACGGATAGTCGCTAGCGGTGCTAAAATATTTCAGGACAATGAATCCGAAGGCGCATCCTTGTATTTTTGTGATCCCGATGGTCACCAACTGGAAATTCATGTCGGAGACCATCACAGCCGGATCAATTCTAAAAAGATTAATCCCGGCAGCTGGCAGGATGTGGAATTTTTTATTTAACGGACATTGCGTATTGCGTTTATTTCAGCGCTTGTTTTTATTTTACAACGATGGGATTTTATGAATCACCTCACTAACCTCAGCGAATCAGCCAACCAATTTGTTCTCACCCTAGCCGAACTAATGTCCGACTATGGTGCCAGTGTCCACGAAATCGAAGATGCCATGTTTACGCTCAATGACACTTTGCAGTTAAACGGTAGCTTTGTATTATTCAATCGGATTTTGCTGACTTCATTTGCCAATAGCACTAGCAACAACCAGGTGAATCTGCAACGCTTCGGTGCCAGCAAAGTGAACCTCCATAAGCTCGAACAGGTTGAAGTTATTTTCCATCAGGTTGCCACAGGACAACTTGCGGTAACCGATGGATTACAAAGGCTTACCCAAATAAAAAGTTCGGGGCGACTTTATAATCGAATATTGGACTTTTTATCCTGGCCGCTATTATCGGCGGGATTTGTATTAATTCTTTCCGGCAACTGGCTAGATTTAATCTGCAGCAGCCTGATTAGTATCTTGATTTATAAAATTAATGAACTCCTGTCTCGCAACGACAATGGTACCGGATTACGCCTAGCTATTCCTACCTGTGCCTTTGCGGCAGCATTTTTAGCTGTAATCAGCAATCTCGTATTCCACTCAACCTCAATCGCCATAATAACCACCAGCTCATTGATGAAATTTATGCCCGGACTATATCTAACTCAAGCCATCACCGAAATTGCTTATCGCCGCCTAATTTCGGGAATGGCACATCTGTGCGAGGCTATTTTTATTCTGGTAATTTTGGCATTGGGAGTTTTCTTGGGAACCGCGTTGGGTAATTTACTAATTCCAGTATCGCTAGTTACCCAGCCGGGACCGACTCCGTTATGGAAACTAATTATCGCCGGAAGTTTGATTGGCAGTAGTTTTATTTTCAGTTTTGATATTATCAAGCGCCATATTCCAATTGTCATAATTGCCAGTATTCTCGTAACCATAATCTGGATTAATGCTAAGATCAATTATGGACCAATTTACGGTACCGCAGTTGCAGCACTCGGTGGTGCATTGATGGCGAACATCTACGCACGCATGACAAAAAGCTCCGATCTGGTATTAAAATTACCAACCGCTGTAATCATTGTCCCGGGGATTTTTGCCTTCCGCGCTTTGATTGATATTCTTAACAATAATACCGTACCGGGCGTTGAGCATTTTTTGACTACTTTTACTCTCGGCGCAGCAATTGCCGGTGGTTTCTTGATTGTCGACATCATTATTCCGGCAGAATTTATCCACAACCGGAAATAACCTCAACAATAACAACGGTTATTTAATTTGCGATTAACTGACAGTCATTAATGAATTTTTGATTCACATCGTATTGATGACAATTTAAAATATACTCGTGCAGCTCAACGAGCATTTGTTGCCGCTCAATCGGGGTCGCCGAATGAATTGCGGTAAAATGGAAAAATTTTTCGACACTGGTTCCACAGAAATTAAATATCCCCGGATTGGCAATAGTTTCCAGAGCATTAATCATCCCGTTTTGCTGATAATGTTCTAACCTGGCACCAATGGTATTAACCAATACAATCCGCTTATTGCCCAATAACCCAACCGAACCATTAGTTCCCGAGGTATAGGCAAAACCATAACTAAAAATCCGATCCAGATAACCGTGCATAATTGCCGGCATCCCGCCCCACCACAATGGATAAATAAAAACCAGCATATCCGCCCAATGAATAAATTCCTGCTCAGTAAGGACATCTGCAGATGGTTGTTTGGCAGATAATTCTGCTGCCGCTAGCACCGGATTAAATTCCAGCGCATATAAATCGCGAACTTCAATCGCATGCCCAGCCTGTCCCGCACTGGTTTTAACGGTAGCACAAATTTGTTGATTAAAACTAGAGGGATTTTGCGGATGGGCATAAATAATCAAAATATTCATCGTTAACCTTTAATAAATTAGCAAATAATTGTAGCATACCCGACCAATATAGTGGGTTATTTTTGGTAACCTAATGCATCAGCCCAAACAATCTTCAATTTTCCGGCAAATTGGTTTACCAATATCACGATATTGTGATAGGATATCTACTCTTTATCTTACATGGCTATTTAGCCCCGTTCTGTATTATTTAAGGGGGAGGAATCATAATGTCATATCACCACCAGTACCTAGCATTTAGCAAATACAACCGCTTAATGAATGAAAAATTATATTCAGCAGCTGCCAAATTAACCGCCGAGCAACTAAACCAAGATCGCCAAGCTTTTTTTGGTTCAATCCACGGAACACTGGAACATATTTTTATTGCGGATATTTTATGGTTATCGCGGTTTAAAAAAATTCCCGAACTGCAGACCTTATTGGAACAATTAAGCGAATTCCCAAGCCCGCAACAATTAAATCAACGTCTTTATAATGATTTTGACCAATTATGGCATAAAAGACAGCGACTAGATCTGATTATTGAAAAGGTTGTCGAGCAAATCTCCCATGCTGTACTCGAACAAACCTTCAGTTATGCCAATTTAAGCGGAAAAACTATTGAAAATCATTTGTGGGTATTTTTGTCGCATTTCTTCAATCACCAAACCCATCATCGCGGACAAGCCACAACTTTATTGGCACAATGCGCTATCGATATTGGTGTTACCGATTTTCATCTGGTTATTTAATACGCTATTTTTAGTTCAAGGAAATAAATGCGGGAAATTTTCGTAATTTTTTTACGCTTGGGCATGATCGGCTTTGGCGGTCCAATTGCCTTGGTGTCACTAATTGAACGCGAAATTTGTCATAATAAAAAATGGCTCACCGTCGAAGAGTTTGCCGAAATTTTTTCGGTCTGTAAACTCCTTCCTGGTCCCATGGCGGTACAAGTGGCAATTTGCTGTGGTTACCATAAAGGAAAACGCTGGGGCGGTTTTGTTGCCGGAGTGGGTTTTTTATTACCGGCGTTAGTTATGATTATTGCGCTGGGGATTTTATACACCCACCACTTCAATCCCAATTCACCACATCTGGTGCACGTATTCAAATTTATGCAGGATGCCACTATTGCCGTAATCTTGATTACGCTGTGGAGTCTGGGTAAAGTGTATGTCAAGAATTATTCCAGTGCCATAATCGCACTCATTTGTACTGCATTAGTCTGGTATCTACCGACTATGGAACCGTTGATAATCCTTGGCTTTGGTGCACTGGGATTAATTATCTATAAAACCGCACAGAGCGATTTATACTATTTCCCGGGAGTGGTAGCGATCTCCTCGACGACTAATTGGTTAGGATTTGTCAAAACTGAGTTTATATATAATAAGTTACTGCAACTCTTTTGGATTTGCATTAAAGCCGGCGAGTTTTCTTTTGGAACCGGATTGGCAATTTTACCGTTACTGCATGCCGATTTGGTAACCAGCCACGGCTGGATTAGCAATCAGCAATTTATTGATGGCTTGACTGTCGGACAAATCACCCCCGGACCAACTACCATCAGCATTGTATTTTATGGCTTTATTATTGCCGGATTACCGGGGCTAATGGTGGCATTACTGGGATTTTATATTCCACCGATGGTTAATGCCCTGTTTATCATTCCACTATTCTGGAAAAAACTCACCGGTTCTCCATATCTACGAATATTCACCATGTGGGCATTTCCCGCCGTTATTGGTGGAATTGCCAGTGCTACCCTAAAGCTGGGAATTAGTTCAATAACCAGTTTATTAGATGGGGTTTTTCTTGTCGTTGCTTTGATATTGCTATTTAAAAATTTGTTACCAATTTGGGCATTAATTCCACTGTATGGCGTTCTGGGGTTGCTATGGGGCTATTGGATAATTTAGTACTGACCATTATTTTGTGATAGTATTACTGTCTAAGATTGAAGAAAGGATCCCAAAATATGAAAACTTTATTAATTGCTTTAACTTCGTTACTACTATGCTCGTGCGCCGCAACCGTAATTGGTGCCGGTGTGGGTACTGGTGTCGCAATTGGAACCGATGATCGCGGCGGCGGAACCGTATTTGATGATCAATCATTGAGCGGTAAAGCCAAAGACATTGCCAATGCCATCGATTCTAAAGGAAGTTATACTTTTTCTGCCTATAATGGCAAAATTCTGTTAGCCGGACAAGTTCCGAATCAATATGACAAAGACAGCATCGGTGCTGCAGTACAAAAAATGAATAATATTAGTGGCGTGTGGAATTACTTAACCGTTGGAAAAAATCAAAGCATTGGACAAATTTCAACCGACACCTATTTAACTTCTGCGGCTAAATCGCGGCTAATTGCCCAAAAAGATGTTAATACCAATAATATCAAAGTAGTTACCTGTAACGGTGTGGTATATTTAATGGGTCACGATGCAGGTAGTAAGACTGAAATTAATGGTGCGATTGGTGGAATCCGTTCAATTGACGGCGTAAAAGACGTTGTTAATTTAATTGACCGATAACTAGCGGATAATGTTTGCCTTATGACATAGATTTCGGCAAACACAAATGTATATTTTTTCATGATCGGCTGGCTCCAAAAGTAACCAGCCGGCGCTATTTTGATTACCAAGAGGTTTTTGACAAAAGGGATATCATGAAATTTAAGTTGCTAATTTCGTTACTAATTATCGCCCCGTTAATTTTTGCGGAAAACTATTCAACGGAAAGTTATACCCCTAGTTATATTTATGGTTCACAACCACTAGGCACCTATATCGGCAGCATTGATGATGGTTCCTATCATGGATTATTTGTTCCCAATGGTGGGCCAACACAGTATTACTATCCACAATCGGGACTACCACAAGAAATGTCGCAATATCTCCAAGGACAGGAACAATTAATGTTATCCAAAACTCAGGAAGAACAGCAAAAAAGACTTTGTGAGAAACAAATTCAAGACCGCTTGCTTAGCCAATATCAGCAACAAATTCATAATCAATAGGATAATCCCCGATTAAATCAAACACCATAAAAACCTAACAACACCAGTAATCAGTTGTCTTACTCCGCGAATTTGTAAGCCCAGAGTTTATTTATCAATACCTAACTACGAGATCCTATGACAATAAATACTATCCAACTAAGCGCCCTCCCACCATTAAGCCTCTATATTCATATCCCATGGTGTATTCGCAAATGCCCGTATTGTGATTTCAATTCGCATGCGGTAAAAAATAAACTGCCGGAAGATGATTATGTCGCGGCGCTAATTCGTGATCTGGAACTGGCACTTCCTGACATCTGGGGACGTCCAATTCAATCAATTTTCATCGGTGGTGGAACGCCAAGTTTATTTAGCGGTGCGGCAATTGATAAACTACTCACCCAAATTCGGGCACGGGTAACATTATCGCCCTATGCCGAAATAACTCTCGAAGCCAACCCTGGAACCGTTGAAAGTGCTTATATCAAGGAGTATGCGGCAGCCGGGATCAACCGGATCTCAATAGGCATCCAGTCATTCAGTGATGAGCATCTGCAGGCGCTGGGACGAATACATAGCTCAACCGAGGCGCAACATGCAATTGAAAAAGTAGCACAGCATTTTACTAATTTCAACCTTGATATAATTTATGGGTTACCCAATCAGACCATCGGGCAAGCCGAAAACGATATTCAAATTGCCGCTGCGTTTAATCCAAGCCATATATCAGCATATAATTTAACCATTGAACCCAACACGGCCTTTGCGGTGAAACCACCGGAAAATCTGCCGGATAATGATTTATGCTATGAAATGCAAGATGCAATAATTGCACAATTGCAACAATCTGGTTTTCAGCGCTACGAGATCTCGGCTTATGCCAAAAACGCACGGGAAAGCCAGCATAATTTGAATTACTGGCAATTTGGCGATTATCTTGGTATCGGTGCCGGAGCACATTCAAAAATTAGTTTTCCCGATCGCATCATTCGGCAAATGCGCTATAAACATCCGGAAAAGTATTTATCACAAATTGCCTGCGCCACGCCGATTCAGGAACAAATTCAAGTCACTACTAATGACCTGCCATTTGAATTTATGTTAAATGCCCTACGACTATCCAATGGGGTTCCGGCGCGCTTATTTAGTGACCGTACCGGATTAGCATTTACCCAAATTATCAATACCCTGTTAAGCGCGGAACAAGCGCAGCTAATTTCGCTAGCAGATAACCGGATTACACCAACCATTTTGGGACAAAACTTTCTCAATGACCTCGTCGAAAAATTTTTGAATTAGTCTTAATTTTGGGTTAACAACCATGATTAGCCTCGTTTACAAAGCAGTCTTTATGGTATAATCGGGGGTTAAAATTTTCATTTATATAAAAATTGACTGTGATTATGTTCACGTTCAACATACATATTTTAAACCAATCTTGCAAATATAAAAATATAAACGACGTTATGCAAATATTCAGCTTGCGGCGAAAACATTATTGAGTTTGACAAATTTATATACGCTGGCAAAAATCAGTTTACCCAAGTATAAAAAGTCAATAACTTATCGCTAAAATCACAATCCCGCATAACATCCAAAAAATTATTTTTGATTTCAAATTACAATAACAAGGAGAGCTTTATGAGTTGCAATCTGGTAATTTTGCCCACTGAACAGGGGGTTGGCAGTTCCGCGGTTCGTTTGGGGATAAAACACGCCATTGAACAGCACGGTTATACGGTAAGTAATTTTCATCCATTTAAAGATGCCAATATTTCCAATCAGCAATTACAAACTTATTTCCTGGAAGAGCGTCAGCAGGATTTGCTGGAAGACATAATGAAAGCCTTTGAAGCCTTTCAGGCTAAATCAGACTTTGTATTGATTGAAGGAATTTATGCCAAAGTCGGAACCAATCATGAATATGCATGGTTTGCCCACCATATTGATTGGTTTAATAATGCAATGGTACGTGCACTAATGGGCTATGCTATCATCATTACCCGTCCAACCAGTAATGACTTAAACCATCTTGAAGAAAAAATCAATCTGGCACTAACCGAAATTTCGCCAGAATTTGTGTTAGGGGTGATTATTACCAAACTAGGAGCTCCACTCAATGAAGCCGGTGATATTAAATTTAGCCTGATTGATGAAAAAGAAAGCGCCAAATTAAGTATCACTCATTATCAAGTTGCACAATTACCAATTTTCAATAATGGCACCACCAAACTCTTGGGAACCACCAAGTGGAATAACGAAATGGCACAGCCACGAATTTCGGATGTGATGAAAGTTTTGGGGATTGAACCGTTGATTGAAGGCTGCGATACTTCACGCCGCGTACGGCGGATTTCAGTATGCTCACGCACTATCAATAATTTAGTCGAAGATTTACAGGCTGGCACATTAATTGTATCTTCAGTTGACCGTTCAGATGTAATTGTAGCCGCATCGCTGGCAGAAGCCAAAGGAGTTAAATTGGCTGGCTTACTCCTAACTGCCGACTATAATATCCCACAAGAAACCGTTTGGTTCTGTTATGGCGACTCCAATAATAAACTGCCAATTTATGCTAATCAAGATAGCCGCAAAACTACCGGTATGATTCTAAGCCTTAGTGACCTGGATTTCAATGGTGTTCCGGCCGATGATGCCGCCCGCTTATCATTGATTAAGCAGGAAATTTCAGAATCAGTAGATATTCACACTATTGAATCAAAACTGAATCATCAGGTAACTAAGAAAATGTCACCCGCAGCATTCCGCTATATGTTGATCAAAAAGGCGCAGGCTGCCGGTAAACGGATAGTCTTGCCGGAGGGTGAAGAATTAAGAACCTTGACTGCCGGTATTCACTGTCAGGAAAAAGGTATCGCTGATTGCGTACTATTGGGAAATTACGCTAAAATTCATAATCTGGCTAAAGCCAACGGTTTGAATATTCCAGAAAACATGAAAATTCTTGATCCGCAAGATGTCGCACCTTCTTATGTTGATCAGTTGGTTGAATTGCGCAAATCTAAAGGTATGACACCGGAACAGGCACTGGATATTTTACTAACCGATGTAAATTATCTGGGAACCATGATGATTTACAATGGCGAAGTTGACGGCTTAATCTCTGGTGCCGAAAACACTACCGCGGCTACCGTTCGTCCAGCATTGCAGGTAATAAAAACCAAACCTAATAGTTCACTGGTTTCATCAGTATTTTTCATGTGTTTGGAAGATCAGGTCTTGGTATATGGCGATTGCGCGATTAACCCAGATCCGACTGCCGAACAACTGGCCGACATTGCGATTCAAAGTGCCGATACCGCCGTACAATTTAATATTGAACCGCGGGTCGCGATGATTAGCTACTCAACCGGTTCATCCGGTACCGGTGCGGATGTTGAAAAAGTTAAGAAAGCCACCGCCATCGTTAAAGAACAGCGTCCGGATATTCTAATTGATGGACCATTGCAATATGATGCGGCGATGATTAAAGAAGTTGGCGAGAAAAAAGCGCCAAATAGCCCGGTAGCCGGAAAAGCTACGGTATGTATTTTCCCTGATCTAAACACTGGAAATACTACCTATAAAGCGGTACAACGCAGCGCGAATGTCTTGAGCGTGGGTCCATTATTGCAGGGTTTAAATAAACCGGTTAATGATTTATCCCGTGGTGCAACGGTTGATGATATAATCTACACCATTGCAATTACTGCAGTTCAAAGCTAGGCACAGGTCAACTTTTGAAGGCGGGTAATTTTACCCGCCTTTTTGATGTGAAGATCATTCGTTGAAAGCCTCACAAACCGGTTTTTGGCGCTTGTTCATTCAAACTTTGATTATTACTGCGGTTACGCACAGTATAATATTTTTTAGAGCTTGGTTGGTGTTTAAGTGAATTGTGGGGAAGATTAGAGTTTGTTTATGTAAAGAACGTGATTTTGTGAACTGTTTGAGTAGAGCGGGTTTTTCACAAAATAGCTCTTCGTACATAAACTCTTATCTTCGTAAAACTTGAACGATAAACACAAATCAAACTCTAAAATAAATATTGTGCGTAATATATGTTATTATGGAACAGCCAATTTAATAATTACTCTGGAAAATCTCATGTTGATTTTAATTATTCACCAAAATAGCTTAACCATAAACTACAAGATATATCAATTATTTAAAAAAAAATCCAGCTTGCAGCGTTATGGACAAATTATCCGCACCGACAAAAATTTACTGTGGGATAAATTTAATTCACAGGGAAAATTGGTTGCCCAGTCAACCTTGGCAATTCCAGAAACCACTCTGGATTTTGAAGCAATTATCAGCCATCCATTTTTAAATAAACATGAATATGATATTGTCGTTCACAAGTTTAGTTGCGGTGGCGATGAATTTACTAAAATTACCCGCCTCACTGCGCAGACGGTTGATAAACTTGCCGAACTGGCGCATCTAGCTCCGCAGGAACAACCAGCAGATGTGGCATTGGCGCGCTGTTTACTGGCACACTACCCGAAAGCCAAGCATTACGCCTGCTTTAACAATGCCTTTCATCACACGTTATCAGCGCACAATCAGCAGTTGCTGCTAAATGATAGTTCTCTAAAAAATTATGGTTGTCACGGCTTGGAATTCTTGGCAATCAGCCAACGCTTATCCCAATTAAGTGATAAAAAAATCGCCAAAGGCAGTTGGATTGTCGTTTATCTTGAAAATCATGAAAGCACGCTCTGTGGAATCAAAAATCATAAAAGCCTCAGTTGCAGCAGTAGTTATCTACATCAAAACCTACCGTCACTAAATCATAATGGAGCCTATGATTCACGTTTAGGTCGGTCAGGACAGCAAAATTTGGAACAGACTCCAGCTGCTCTTGGTGCGACAATAACCGAGTTAGTGGCGAATGAAACTCCACCAGCACAACAATGGATTAATTGTTATACTTCCGCGATTGCCAATAATGTTGCCGCCATCGCGAATGATTTGGGCGGTTTAAATGGTATTGTTTTTTGCGGTAGTTTGGCAACTAGTTCACCAGCTCTACGCCAGCAAATTATTGACAAATTGGCATGGCTGGGCTGTGAACTGGCAAATAAAGCCAATTTAGAAAATCAAGTAAAATTACATAAAAAAACCAGTCCAATTCAAATTTTCGCACTTATTCCCGAAATCGAACAGGCTATGTTGACACAGTTAATGGAACGCTTATGACGCTAAGTAAAAATCTGCTGATGATTGATAGCAGTAATGAATATCTGGTATTGGCCGCTCGCAATAAAAATGGAAATGCGGCTTTCTTCAAGGAAAAAATCGGTAATAAACAATCGGAATATATTTTGCCACAAATCCGTAGTCTTCTTAACGACTGCCAACTTGCAGTTACCGATTTAGAACTAATTGCCTACAATCAAGGCCCCGGTTCTTTTACCGGATTGAGGATTGGCGCCAGCGTTGCCCTATCTCTGGCATATAGTAACAACTGTAAATTATTACCACTTCCGGCATTTGCCGGTTACCTAGTACCAATGGCAGCCTGTGGCAAAAACAACGTCGTTATTACTCTTGATGCGCGGTTGGGACAAATTTACGTTGCCGGATACAACTTGGCTGATTTAACCTGGTTGATTCCACCATGCTTGATTAATCCCGAGCAATTACCTGATCTTCTACAACAACATCAGCTAACAGCCGAGAATACCGCAATTACTACGAATGGCTTACTTCCCTATCCGGCGGTTTTTAGCGCTGCCGATTTGGCACTATTTACACAACAGCAAGTTGACTATCCGGATGGTGAAACCTGGCTAAGCGTAATTGATAGCGATCGCTATTTAAGCTGCAACTGGCAGGATGGTGATTTATTATATCTGCGCAATAAGGTGGCACTCAATCTCGATGAACAACGGCAGGCACGCCAATGATTAGTTACCGCAAGCTGCAACAACAAGAACTGACTGAAATTGCCAGACTCGATGCAATCAGTAACCGTAGTCCGTGGTCATTATTTGATTACCAGCAATCAGATCTTAATCCGGCTCATTATTTAATTGGAATGTACCGCGATGATGAAATCATCGGCTGCTGTCTCTATAGTATGGTCGCCGGAGAAGCCGAAATTTTACAGTTTTTTATTCGTTATGAGTTGCAGCACCAAGGTTATGGTAAACAATTGCTACAACATATTTTAGCCATATTGGATGCAGATAATATTGAACAAACTTTTTTGGAGGTAATGGTTGGCAACACCCCGGCAATTAATCTCTACCACCAACTAGGTTTTAACATTATCGGTAATCGCAAAAACTATTATCATGTTGATGGCAAAAAAATTGATGCACTAATGATGGCACGCCAGCGATGAAAAAAACGACTTATCAACTATTAACCGGCACTCTGTGGATACCGGATGAAACGCGGATAACGCAACTGCGTCAACAATATGATCTACCGCCGAGCAAACTTGCCAATCTCAAAACAACAGTTACTTGCTCATCTCAAGCACCAGTCACTGCAGCAGTCACGATACCAGCGATTAAACCGGCGCTTATTGAAACTGTTAAACCAGCTCCGGTGATTGAAAAGCCAAAAATAATTATGCCACCACCTGTAACCGTTGAGAATCATGGTAGCAAAATTCCGCAACCACCAGCCACTCATCATTCATGGCAAGAATTGGTTCATGAAATCAGTAATTGTGACAAATGTAAACTCTGTCATGGACGAACCAATATCGTTATTGAACGCGGTAATCGGAATGGTGCATGGATGTTTATTGGCGAGGGTCCCGGCGAGCAGGAGGATTTGCAGGGCAAACCCTTTGTCGGTGCCTCTGGGCAATTGCTGGATAAAATGATTGCCGCAATGAAGCTTGATGCCAGTAATGACATCTACATTGCCAATGTCGTCAAATGTCGTCCACCACACAACCGCAATCCGGAAGCCGAAGAAATTAGCGCCTGCAGTGATTATTTAATGAATCAAATTCGGCTGGTGAATCCGCGGATAATCATCACTTTGGGACGCTTTGCCGCCCAAACGCTACTAAATACCGAGCTGGCAATCGGCAAATTACGTAAACAAGTTCAATATTACCGACAAATACCGGTAATTGTCACCTATCATCCGTCTTATCTATTACGAACACCATCAGCAAAAAAAGACGCCTGGGAAGATTTGCAATTGGCTATGCAAACTTCCGCCAGCCGCTTATAATGGCATAATTTAGCCACAAATCTAAGCGCATGCCTACCCTCTCGCCTTGATTAGGAATAGTTATCGTTTCCAACGTGATTTATACATTATCAAAATCAACATCACTACTATTTATTTCGAATTCAGCAATCGTCAATTTTGACTATTGAAGCAAATTAAAAACTCTATTACAATAACCTCAGTCGCAAAAATCAATTCAACGATTTGAATCTTTAATTTTGTTTTTGACTAACCATCGCTAATTTAATCAATTTGTGGAGTTAATAATAATGAGTACTACTCAAACAATACCTGGTTAAAGACCAAATTTTTGACTTTCAAACAATTCTTAGCTGACTATAATTATGCCCATCAACGATTTATCGAATCAATTTATGAAGATTCTAAAGACTTCAAAATAAAATAGCTGGAATTTTATGGTTGAGTACGATTACCAAAAAATTCTTTATTGTATGATAAAAACTGCTATCTGATGACTACTCTGGTAATTCTTGAGAAATTATTACCACTATCTCAGTATGTTATAGCTTTATAGGTTATCATCGGTCTTAAACTACAAATTTTTTTATACGACCAACTTTTACTACCATTGATAGGATTACATTAAGATTGATCCCAAGCGAATTCTTCTTGGGACTAGACAGTGTCGTCATAAATTATTATTGTTATAATATAGCTTTATATTTTAACTTAGAGATTTATTATGACAATTCCAGCACACAGGAGGCACGATATTTCCGATCGTGTTTGGGCAATTCTAGAAAATAGTTTACCAGGTCGCAAAGGTCAATGGGGGCGAGAAGCAAAAGATAACAGACTGTTTATCAATGCAGTATTTTGGATTTTACGTACTGGGGCACCGTGGCGCGATTTACCACCAGACTATGGCGACTGGAAAAATACACATCGTAGATTTTG
>JBPOJK010000063.1:0-11610 GCA_052033675.1 Pseudomonadota bacterium | reverse complement strand
GGAAAAATCAATAACTTAGCGTTAAATTCTTTATCATGCGTAACATCAGTTGATAAAATAAGGGCTTAAACAATTTATTAGCGAATGTACTAATGAAAAAAATCGTAGTTTTGGGTGGTGGAATTTCTGGTCTGGCAACGGCGTATCTAATTAAAACTCAAGCGCAGATAGCCAATCTTGATATTGAATTAAAAATTATCGAAAAAGATTCGCGTAGTGGCGGCAAGTTTCGTAGTGAAGCAGTTGACGGTTATCTTTGCGAGTGGGGGCCAAATGGCTTTTTGACTAATAAACCGCAGACATTGCAATTGTGCCGCGAGCTGGGAATTGATACGGAATTATTAGCCAGTAACGATAATGCCCGCAAGCGCTTTATCTTCTGTGGCGGCAAATTACATAAATTACCACACAGTCCAGTGGAATTTTTAAGCAATTCATTAATTTCGTGGTCGGGAAAATTGCGGATTGCCGGTGAATTTTTTGTACCGCAACGAACCGCAAGCAGTGACGAAAGTCTTAGTGATTTCACCTCCCGCCGCTTGGGGAAAGAGGCGTTAAATAAACTCATTGCGCCAATGGCCAGTGGGGTATTTGCCGGTAATGCCGATACCATGTCATTAAAGGCCGCATTTCCACGAATCTATCAATTGGAACAGCAATATGGTGGTTTATTAAAAGCAATGTTGCGGCTGATTTATCAACACCATCAGGCTAAAAAACGCGGTGAAGTGGTTGCCAGTCCTGCCGGTCCCGGTGGTGTGCTAACCTCTTTTCGAAATGGAATTGAAACCCTTAGCCAGCATTTACAGCTGCAATTTACCGCTAGCGAAATTTGTCTGCATTCTGAAGTCAAACAGGTGGTTTATACTGGCTCGCAGTGGGAGATTCATACAGAATCAGGGATTGAGACTGCCGATATTGTAATTAGTGCCTTGCCGGCATATGCCTTGACTAAAATTATTGCGGCAACCGATCAAACTTTGGCACAATTGGCTGCTCGAATTAATTATGCACCATTGGCGGTAGTTTGTCTGGGCTATGATTTAACTCAAGTGGCGCATGATTGCAACGGTTTTGGTTATTTAATGGCACGTGGCGAAACTATTCCGGTATTGGGAACCTTGTGGGATTCGCAAATATTTGCCAAGCGGGCGCCGGATGGCAAAATTCTCTTTCGGACTATGCTTGGCGGTGCAGCGCGGCGGGATTTAATGGATTTAGATGATCAGGAATTGCAACGGTTAGTTGAAAAAAATTTAGCCACGACGATGCAAGTAAACGGAAAACCAGAATTTGTCAAAATTTATCGTCATATGGAAGCTATTCCTGAATACAATATTGGGCACCCGCAATTGGTTAATGAAATTATGCAAACTGCCGCGAAGTATCCGGGATTGTTTATTGGCGGCAATGCCTTTAATGGGGTTGGCATAAATGATTGTGTTGCCAATAGTTATAAAATTAGTGATCAGGTAATTAAATTATTAATGCAATCGGCGGAGAAAAATTAAGATGGAGAATATGGAAACAATTCTGGATATAATCGGTGTGATTGCCTTCGCTATTTCCGGAGTAACCAAAGGTGCACGGCATCGACTGGATTTATTGGGGGTGATTGTTCTTGGCGTGATTACCGCATTAGGTGGCGGTGTCATTCGCGATGTCTTATTAAATCAGATTCCGTTTGCACTGGAAAATCCGCGTGATGCTTATATCGCGATTATTACTTCGGTAATTACTTTTTTTATTGTCCGCGAGGATGGACCATTTTTTATTGTGCAAACCGGCATTGATAAAGGTTTGCGCAAAATTTCCGGTAAAATCAGTCTCAATTATATCATTCAGGTTTTTGATGCGCTGGGTTTGGCGGTTTTTACCATTATTGGAGCCAGCAAGGCTTACGGTTTGGGAATGGGGCCGTTGCCGGTGGTATTGATGGCAACTCTTACCGGCGTTGGCGGGGGAATTGTCCGCGATCTACTGGTTCGCGAAATTCCATTTGTTTTGAAAGACGAGATTTACGCCAGTTTATGTATTGTTGGGGCATTTTTTTACTATGTGTCGCTGCATTTTAGTCTGTTGGCGGATAATCTAGTTGATTATATCGTGGTAATTGGTATTTTTATTGCCCGCTTGTTGGCAATTAAGTATCAATTCAGTTTGCCGGCCGCAAAAGTTAAAACTGCGGATAGTAATAGCGACAGCTAGAGGGGAACATTATGCATGAAGCAGCAGTAAATTATTGGCCATTAGTCGGGATTGCGGTAATTAGCATGACTTTCGTTCTGCGGATGAATCCGCTCTTGGGTGTGTTGGCAGCCGCCATTGCCTCGGCGGTTGCGGCAAATTTTCCGTTATGGAAGATTCTTGAACAATTTGGTGAATATTTTCTAAAAACCCGCAATTTAACCTTGTTGACATTGTTACCGTTAGGCGTAATTGGTTTGATGGAGCGCCACGGATTGCGGGAAAAAGCCCAGGATGTAATTCGCAAATTTCGCCAAATGACCGTTCCGCGATTATTGATTAGCTATTTACTGGCGCGTCAACTAACCGCTTCAATTGGTTTAACTTCCTTAGGTGGACAACCGCAGATGGTTCGTCCGATTATTGCGCCGATGGTCGAAGCAATTGCGGTGCGCGATAATTCACAACTTGAATCATCACAAATTGAGCGCTTAAAAGCACTGGCTGCGGCTACTGATAATATTGGTTTGTTTTTTGGCGAAGATATTTTTATTGCTTTTGGCGCGGTGGCTTTAATTGCTGCGTTTATGAATGAACATAATCTCCCGGTTGAATTACTAAATGTAGCGTTATGGGGAATTCCGACGGCGCTATTCGCGTTTGCTATTCATAGTACCCGAATTTGGCTGATTGCCAAATTTATCGGCAAGAAACCGGGGAATCAACCATGATAATCGGCATCAATTATTTTTATTGGTTAGTTGGTGCGATTTTGAGCATTATTGCGCTCATGACTTTGTACGATAAAACCAACCCACGGCGCTTTAGCAGCGGTAGTTTTTGGCTGATTTATGGTATGATTTTTGTAGTTGGTGATTGGTTGCCAAAAGGTATTGTTGGAATACTGGTCGTTGCCATGGCCTTGCTTGGCGGTTTGGGGCGTGTGCGTAGCAGTAAACATCCAGAACTATCTACTGAAACTAGAGCCGCTGAAGCGCAGCGACTTGGCTATAAACTTTTTATTCCGGCATTAACTATTCCGCTTAGTGCAGTTATTTTTACCTTATTTCTAAAAAATCTCCAGCTGGGCAATCAATTTATTTTTGACCCCAAGAATATTACCATCATCGGGGTTGGCTTCGGCTGTATTATTGCCATGGTATTGGGAATTAAAATTACCAATGCCAAACCCCAGCAGGGGATTCATGAGGCGCGGCGGATTCTGGATTCATTAAGCTGGGCGCTGGTACTGCCACAAATGCTGGCGATGCTGGGTTTGATTTTTTCTGCCGCTGGGGTGGATAAAGCGGTGGCATCCGCAATTAGTCACTATTTGAATTTAGATTATCGATTGCTGGCGATTTCATTATTTGTGTTTGGCATGGCGGTATTTACAATTTTGATGGGTAATGCCTTTGTCGCTTTTCCGGTGATAATGGGGGGAATTGGGATTCCGGTCTTGATTCACTATTTTCATGGTAATCCGGCGATGCTGGCGGCAATTGGCATGTTATCCGGCTACTGCGGAACGTTGATGACGCCGATGGCAGCCAATTTTAATCTGATTCCGGCGCAACTATTGGAACTAAAGGATCGCAATTTATTAATCAAAGTACAGATTCCAACTGGAATCGCGATCTTGGTGGCTAATTGGTTGTTTTTATGTATTATGCTGTAGTGAGGAATTATGCGTAAGATTCTATTGACCGGCTTTGAACCGTTTGGCGGCGAAAAAATTAATCCGTCGTGGGAGGCGGCCTCACGATTGGATGGTGAATTTTTTGGTGATTTTCAGGTCCATTCACGGCAATTACCTTGTACTTTTAGTGGTAGTTGTATAATTTTGCAGCAATTTATCGAAGAAATTCAGCCGGAAATAATCCTGTGTATCGGTCAAGCCGGTGGGCGCAGCGAAATAAGTTTGGAGCGGGTAGCGATTAATTTAATTGATGCTAGAATTCCTGATAATCAGGGATCGCAGCCGTTAAATAGCAAAATTATTGCTGCGGCACCGGATGGTTATTTGTGTAATTTACCATTAAAAGCACTTAGTCAAAAAATCCGCAATGCTGGTATTCCAGCTGGTATTTCTTACACCGCTGGAACATTTGTCTGTAATCAGGTTTTTTTCTTTACCTTGGATTATATTGCCCGCAATAATCCGGCATTAAAAGGTGGTTTTATTCATATTCCATATTTACCACAGCAAGTTGCCGATCTGAATACCAATCAGCCAAGCATGGATCTGGCAACGGTTGTTGCTGGATTAAAGCTGCTGATTGCTGGAGTTATTAGCACGGAAGAGGATGATAATCTAATTGCCGGAACTGTGTGTTAAATTATGGAAACTATCCTAGATAAAACTTTTTTGGGGGAGTCCTGCCGACTGTACCAATTTGGTGTGCAGATTGAATTGGCGCTTTCACGGAAGATTATCAGTCTTTATTATCAGCTCAAACTGGAAATTCCACTGCAATGGCAAGTTATTGATATTGTTCCGGCCTATACTTCGCTGGCGATTTATCTGGCGGCAGCCAGCCAGCTTAATCAAGATATTTCGCCGCTTGATACGCTCATAACTAAATTATGGAGCGAGGCGGATGCTAGTGCAATTACAACGGCGACAACCCACATTATTCCAACTAATTATAATGGTGAAGATCTTGAAAGCTTAGCGGATTATCATCACTTGAGTATTCGCCAGCTAATTGACTATCATTGTCAACCGGATTATTTCATCGCGATGCTGGGGTTTAAACCGTATTTTCCATATTTAATTGGTTTGAATGAGCGGTTAGTAACCCCACGCCGTGATAATCCACGCTTAAATGTTGCTGCCGGTAGTGTCGCAATTGGTGGTCGGCAAACTGGAATTTATACTGCAAACTCACCCGGTGGCTGGCATATTATAGGACATACTGAGTTTCGTGATTTTCAGTTATTTCGTCCTGGAGATTTAATCCGCTTTCAAGAAAGTAAATTATGTTAAAAATTAATTGTGATATTGGTGAGCGCGGGCGAGCGCATCCGGTTGATGATAAATTAATGGCTTTAATTGACATTGCCAATATTGCCTGTAGCGGGCATGCCGGGGATACTAGTAGTATCAATTATTATGTTGATTTGGCACAGCGTAATGATGTGCTAATTACCAGTCATTTATCCTATCCCGATCGTGAGAATTTTGGCCGAAAAAAAATTGCGATTACTGATTCAGTGCTTATTCATTCATTGGATCAGCAATATCAGTTACTCCCCTGCGGTAAAGTTAAATTTCATGGCGCTTTATACCATGAAAGCAGCCATAATCCGCAACTGGTTCCGCTAATTGTCAAATGGTTGTTGGCAAATGAAGTCAAAGTAATAATTGCTCCACCGCAATCACTACTGGCGCAACAAGCTACGGTGCAAGGCATTGTGGTATGGCATGAGGGCTTCATTGAACGCGGTTATCAGTTGATTGACGGACGCTTGGATTTAATTCCCCGTGGAATGTCAGGGGCTGAATTAACGAGCATTAGTGCCGCAGTTAATCAATTTGAGCAATTGCGTACGGGTTGTTTGCTAATCAATAATCAACCGGTAACTACCAGATTTGATACCGCATGTATCCACTCCGATTCAGAAATTGCCTTGGAATTGGCGCAAGCTTTAAAGAAACGATGCTAAGATGTTAGCAACAATTGCTGGAAATGGCTTAGTTAGGAATGTGCAGCTGGCGGAATATGGTCATCAGGCGCAAGGAATAACCCCCGGTGGTCCGGCAGATGAATTGGCATTTCTAATTGCCTATATTTTACTTGGGCGGCCGCAGATTTATCAAGCACTGGAAATAGTTTTCGCGCCGCGGGAAATTATTTTTGCTAGCGATACGGTATTTTGTCTTAGTGGTGCCGGATTCCCAAGTAGTAAATTAGTTCGTGACAAACAATCGCTAGCCATTGAACACGGGGTGGTGAGTTTTGCTAAAGCGGGTGATAAATTGTTACTTTCCGGAATTCGTGGTGGGTTGCGCAGCTATCTTTTAATGGTAGCCGTTAGTACTGATAATCTGGGTTTGCTTGGTCGTTATCGTGGTGATTTGCGGCAGTGGTTTAATCCCTATAGTCGCCAGATTCAGGTGATTGTCGGTCCGGAGTTTGATTTTTTGCTAGATCCAGAACAATTATTGAACCAGTCATGGCAGATAGATAAACGCTCCAATGTCATGGGTATGCGTTTAACTGGTACAGAAATTTTACTTAGCAGTTATGATATTATTTCGGCACCGGTCTGTGACGGAACGGTGCAAATTACTGCCGAGGGGCCAATAATTCTAATGCGCGAGCGGCAAACAATTGGTGGTTATCCACGAGCTTTAACGGTTTGTCATGAGAGCCTAAATCATTTGGCACAACTTGCCAGCGGTGAAAGTATTACTTTTGAGCTTATTGACCATGCTAAAGCCATTCGCCGGCAAAGCGAATACTTCCATAAATTGCAAATGTATGAAAAATTTATAGCAAGTGGGCAAACGCGCTCTTAGAGATGATAAAGGATTTAGCGCTAAAATATAGCGCTTACGTAAGTTCAGCAACTAATTGAAATCATGGAGAATTTTTGTTGTTATCTACTCACCGCAAAAATCAACTGCGGTGAGTAGATAAATTTAGCTCTTGCCGGATTTATTAGTTGTCAAATCGAGATTTGAGGCGTTGGGCAATATTCACCAGAATAATTAATGCCGGAACCTCCACCAATGGACCAACTACTCCGGTAAAGGCTTCGGGTGAATTTAAACCAAAAGTAGCAATCGCTACCGCAATCGCCAATTCAAAATTATTTCCAGCCGCGGTAAATGCCAAAGTCGTTGAGCGCGCATAATCTGCTCCCATCCGTTTACTAATAAACATACCGAGCACAAACATAATCGCAAAATAAATCGCGAGTGGAATGGCAATTTTTACTACATCCAGCGGAATCGCCAAAATCACATCACCTTTTAGGCTAAACATGACAATAATCGTAAAGAGCAGGGCAATTAAGGTTAGATAACCAATCCGGCTACTAAATTCACGCTCATACCACTCACGTCCTTTGGCTTTAACTAGGCTCCAGCGGGTCACAAAACCCAGAATAAAGGGAATCCCCAGATAAATAAACACACTTTCGGCAATTTGTCCAATTCCGATATTAACATGGTAGGAATTCAGTCCAAAAAACTGCGGCAACCAGTAAATAAACACCCACGCATAGACGCTAAATAATAATACCTGAAATATGCTATTGAAGGCAACTAATCCCGCGCAGTATTCACGATTGCCACCCGCTAAATCATTCCACACGATCACCATCGCAATACAGCGCGCCAAACCAATCAGGATTACGCCGATCATATATTGCGGTTCATTATGCAAAAAAATCACCGCCAAACTAAACATCAGAATTGGTCCAACTATCCAATTTAGCAATAATGAGACCCAGAGAATTTTTTTATCCTTGAAAACCAAGGGCATTTCGGCGTAATCGACCTTAGCCAGCGGCGGATACATCATTAAAATTAAGCCAATCGCAATGGGAATATTTGTGGTGCCAACGCTATATTGATTAATTAAAGTTGGTAAACTCGGAATAAATTTACCCAGCATCAAGCCAATGAACATCGCGAGAAAAATCCATAGAGTTAAATAACGTTCAACAAATGCGAGTTTTTTCATTGCCAGCCCTTTACTTGTAACGGAAATTCAGTGGTTAAATATGCTCTGATTTCATCGCGGACTTGGCGATAAACGCTTAGTTTTTCTTCTTCTGTAGCTAGATTTGCCGCCAACTTTGGTGGATCTTGAAATGAATGATGCAGTTTTTGTGCCAAGCCGATAAATATCGGGCAGGATTCATTGGCATTATCGCAAACCGTTAACACCACATCGAATTTGACTTCTTGTAAGGTATCAACATGTTTACTGCTGTGGCTGGACATATCTAAGCCGCGTTCCTCACAGACTTTTACGGCATAAGGATTCATGCCATGAGTTTCGATTCCAGCCGAATAAAACTTATGCTGCGGGTATAACTCGCGTGCGATAGCTTCGGCCATTTGACTGCGACAGGAATTGCCGGTACAGAGAAATAAAATATTTAACATTGTGGTTCCTTGTTAATTAATGAATTCCGGTTAATGATTTGTTGATAAAATGCCTGATTGTCGATGTCCTTGATTAATTCAACCAGCTTGATACCGAGTGAATTTATTTGATAATGCTTCCATTTGCCGACTTTGCTGGTCATCACCAATTCAGCTTGCTCCAGCTCTTTGAGATGGCGCGAAAGATTAGAGTTTGATAAGTTAAAACACTCTTCAATATGGCACAAGCAAATATCCAGATATAAATTTTTGAATACATTTTAAACCCATTAACAGCCATCACTAATTCAATATAATGTCGTTATAGTTAGATTGTTTTCTTCAGCATGATAGGCAAGGGCACATAGGTATCTAAATTTTTGATCTTCAATCTTTATTGCAAAGTTATATACATCATGCTCATATTTTAAATTGTAAATATAATTATTTTTTAAGCTACTTTGAATTTTCTCAGCAATGAAGGCAGGTGGTTTTTCAAATAAATTGGCTTGTTTTAAACTTCCAGATTTTTTACGATGCAAATAATTATTTTTGGCGTCACAAAGAATTACTTCAATTTCAGACAGTTTTAAGTTTGAACCAAATAATGCAATGTTTGTAAGAGATTCATCATCTCTCATGTGCTGTATTTGGTGTGATTCAATTTTATAACTTAAGTAATAATCATATAAATGCGGTGGCATAGACATTATTTTAAAACCATGTTTTTCAAAGTCCAAGCCAATTGAGTTATAACCTTTCAGTTCGCTAGTTGGTTGCTCAGTGGGGTCAATATCACTTGACATTATTATTGTATTCCTGTGCTTTATAAATCTACTTCCAAGATTTGAAACATAATTCTTTATTTTTGAGTCGAATGTTAAATCTATGTATCCAACAAATCCTTCACAATTTAATTTATTAAAATCATCAAACTGAGATTTGGTTAGGTTATTTATATATATAAAGTAAAATTGTGTATTATGTTTATAATCTGTTGAATTTAAAACGACTAAATGTTCAGATAATATCTCAAAAAAGAATTTTTGTTCCTCTTTGCTGTCTTTGCTACAATAAGCATGATAATCACCAGATAATACGCTATATGTGGACGTTTTGTGGTGTTGCATAATACTTAATGCTGCATTACCGAAAAGTTTTCCATACCATGCCTCTTGGGTTTTTGTACTATCAAATACTATCAGTATTTCTTTCTTTTCACGCGTAGGTATTAATGCTTGTTTAAGATCATCATATCTAATTTTACCAATAGATTGTAGTAATGATTTAGTTTCATTTAAATCAGATTGGATTGAATTATATAATGTTAGATCAGTAAGGTTATAATTATCTTTTAGAATATCTAATAATATATTATTTCTTGCATTGAATGTATAAATCATAATATAAGCTTTCAATAATATTAATTCGTGTTAGTTTTCGCTAATTTAATAAAACTTGTCACGACTCGTTGGCATTATCGCAAACCGTAAGCACTACATCAAATTTAATTTCTTGTAGAATAATGCTGGGGATATAAATTGTGGGCAAGAGCTTCGGCCATTTGACTGCGACAAGAATTGCCGGTACAGAGAAATAAAATATTTAGCATTGTGGTTCCTTGTTAATTAATGAATTCCGGTTAATGATTTGTTGATAAAGTGCCTGATTGTCGATGTCCTTGATTAATTCAACCAGCTTGATACCGAGTGAATTTATCTGATAATGCTTCCACTTGCCGACTTTGCTGGTCATCACCAATTCAGCTTGCTCCAGCTCTTTGAGATGGCGCGAAAGATTAGAGTTTGATAAGTTAAAACATTCTTCAATATGACAAAGGCAGATATCCGGATTTAGCGAAATCAACAATAATATTTCCAGACGGGTACGATCACCGAGTGCTTTAAAAATTTTTTCCATAGGATAAGAGCCTTTCGATAGGTTAAGGTTATTCATTAAATAGGTTAGTTAGTGATTGACCTTTAATTTCTTCGGGATGCCATTTGATAACCGCAAAATTACCATGCGAAATTTCTGCAACCTGATTAATCCAACGGACTTCATTATGTGCCCGGGCTTTGAGTAACTTATTGGTGGTATTGGTTGCTGCCAAGCTCGAATTAATTACCCACCATTTATGCAAAATTCCGGCACGGTCAAGATCTTCAGCCAAACGACTGGCTTCATGAACCGGAGTCATTTCAGCTAAAGTTACGATTACCACATCGGTATACCGATGGTCGCGCAAACGTGGTAGGAGTTTCTCTACGGCTTGTGGAATGTCGCCTTGGGAACGGGCAACTTCTTTATGGTAGCTTTGGGTCGCATCCAATAATAATAGCGTATGCCCGGTTGGAGCAGTATCAATAATTACAATTTCATCTTGCGAGCGTTCAACAATTTCGGCAAAGGCATTGAATACCGCGATTTCCTGAGTGCATGGTGAACGTAAATCTTCTTCGATATAGGCTAGATCTTCTCCGCTCATGGTTTCGCGGGCTTTACTCAGTACCTTTTCTTTGTATTCTGCTAAAACCTGATGCTCATCAATATGACTAATGCTAATTCGGGATGTTTCATCAATCACATAATTTAAATGTGCGGCTGGATCGGTGGTAGTTAAATGAACTTTTTTACAGTGCTTATTTAATCCTAACGCAATTGCGGCAGCAATGGTGGTTTTGCCAACGCCGCCTTTACCCATGGTGAAAATTACGCGCTTGTCACTGGCTGCCAAATCGGCAATTAACTGATTTAGATGCGGCATATTAGGCAATTTAGCTGCGGCAGTTTCATCATCATTTAAATCTACAGTATTAAGCAGTCCGCGCACATTTTTTAAACCCGTGATGTTATATGGGCGATAGGGGATTGTATAAAGCGGGAATTTGGTTAAATAGCTTGGAATATTGGCTAATGCGCTTTGTTGCTTTTTATAAATTGCCTCAGAGAGCAGATCATCATGTACATCCAGCACGCCATTGATCAATAATAATTGATTATTTATATTCAAAGTGGCTAATTCACTGGAAGCTCGTTCAGCTTCTTTGAGCGGTGATAATTCTGGACGCGCGACCAAGATGACCAAGGTTTGACTGGCATCGGATAATGCATTAACGGCAGCTTTATAAATTTGTTTTTTGGATTCCAAACCGGATAATTGGCCTAAACAGGATGCACCGTGGGTGTTTTCGCTAATGAAATTACTCCATGCGGATGGCAACTGTAATAAGCGCAATGTATGTCCAGTCGGAGCAGTATCAAAAATGATGTGAGCATAGCTAGTTTGTTTGCCATCATCGGTCATACATTCGGCAAAT
>JBPOJK010000028.1:0-3254 GCA_052033675.1 Pseudomonadota bacterium | reverse complement strand
GCGAAACTTTCCGTTTCGCTATTTTTATTATCAAGTTTAGATTACTGATAATGCCGCTGCAACACTGCCCCCAACCGCCGGATACCTTCAACAATTCGCTCTTCCTGCATGTTCGAATAGTTAAGCCGCAAAAAATTACGATGATGGGTATTGGGAAAAAATGGTGCACCCGGCACAAAAGCGACTTTTTCCTGCAGCGCTTCATCCAACAGCCGCGCGGCATCAATCCCCTCTTTAAGCTCAACCCAAGTAAACAATCCCCCCTCAGGAATCGTATATTTAACTGTTGCCGGAAAATATTTACGGATACTCTCAAGCATTAAATCCCGCCGCTGTTTATAAACCTGACGAATTTGACTGATGTGCTCATTCAAATTGTATTGCTGCATATATAATGCGATTTCGCGCTGGGCAATGCTGCTACATTGTAAATCACTCGCCTGTTTCATTAGAACAAATTTGCGTAAAATATCGGGATTGGCACACATCCAACCGATTCGATATCCTGGGCAGAAAGTTTTAGAAAATGAGCCGAGATAAATAACCCAACCTTCATTATCAAAGCTTTTAATCGCTGGATATGAATCGCCCTCAAAGCGTAATTCGCCATAGGGGTTATCTTCAACTACCGGAATCTGGTAACGCGCGGCAAGTTTGGCTAATTGCTGGCGACGAGCTACTGACATTGTTCTGCCGGTAGGATTTTGAAAATCCGGTACCGTATAAATCATTTTTGCTTCCGGATGTTGTGCCAGAGTTTTTTCCAATTCGGAAATAATCATCCCCTCATCATCCATCGGTATTTCCAGATAACGCGGTTGGCAGGAATTAAAGGCATTGATAGCACCCAGATAAGTTGGGCTTTCACAAATTACGTAATCATCTTTATCCAAAAATAATCGCCCGCAAAACTCAATCCCCTGCTGTGATCCAGCGGTAATTAGAATATCTTCCGCCGCCACCGTTACTCGCGCCCGAATCATGCGCTCTTTAGCGATAATTTCGCGCAATTGTGGAAAACCTTCAGTTGGACTATATTGCAAAGCCGCTTGTCCTTGGGTTGCTAGTACTTGTGCAGTTATCTGCGTAATTTCTGCTACGGGAAACAATTCCGGCGCCGGAAGCCCACCAGCAAACGAAATTACCTCCGGCATTTCAGTTAATTTTAAGATTTCTCTGATTTCCGAAGCGCGCAAATTGGCAGCTCGCTCGGCAAAACGTATTTTCATTAATTGTCCCTATAATAATTTTATTGTAATTGATGTTAAACTCTGTTACCCATTTCAGCACCAAATCTCAGCATTTCATCAGCGGATAATCAGTATAACCATGCCCATCACCACCATAGAAAGTCGCGGGATCCGGCTGATTTAATTCAGCACCGGCAGCAAATCGTTGTACCAAATCCGGATTGGCAATAAATAATTGTCCCCATGCTGCAGCATCGGCGTTTCCAGCCGTAACCTCACTAGTGGCATCAGCAAAAGATAGTTGTTGATTAATAATATAATTGCCGCCAAATTGCTGTTTAAGCACAGCCGCTAGATTATCATCACCAATTACCGCCCGCGAACAGATAAAGGCAATTTGTAATTTACCCAATTCTCGTGCAACATAGCTAAATGTTGCCAATGGATTGGAATCCCCCATTGATTGGGCATCACAACGCGGCGCTAAATGTACACCAACCCGGTCAGCGCCCCATACATCAATCACCGCTTGGGTAACTTCTAACAGCAAACGTGCCCGATTTTCAGTACTGCCTCCGTATTCATCACTGCGTTTATTACTATTATCCTGCAAAAATTGATCCAACAGATAACCGTTAGCACCATGAATTTCAACACCGTCAAATCCAGCTAACTTGGCATTTTGTGCCGCTTGACGGTAATCCTCAATAACTGCTTTGATTTCGGCAATGGTTAAAGCACGGGGCGTTTCATAGGGTTTAATTGGGCGAATATGACTTGGGTGGCCATCCGCTGCAATTTCGCTGGCAGAAACCGGACGTTCACCATTTAAGAAGCTCGAATCTGACAATCGACCAACATGCCATAACTGTAAGACGATCTTGCCGCCAGCTTGATGAACTGCCGCGGTAACCTTTTGCCAACCGGCAATTTGTGGTTGCGACCAAATCCCGGGAGTATCGGGATAGCCGACACCTTGCGGAGAAATTGAAGTTGCCTCGCTGATAATTAAGCCGGCACCGGCACGCTGACGGTAGTATTCGACCATTAGATCGTTGGGAACCCGATCTTCACTTGCGCGACAACGGGTCAACGGCGCCATAACAATTCGATTTTTTAATTCCAAAGCGCCAAATTTAATTGCTTGCAATAATATTGACATGGTTAGTAATCCCTCTGTTGTAATATTGTTTTAATTTAGGCGTCTAAGACTCACATACATTAAGTATCGATATTTTCGGTAATGCCGAATTTGTGGCTACCAGCCTAGCTTAACTAAAATTTTTATCTGATTAGCCCGATGATTATTTTTAGTGCATCCATTGTATACAATATGCTGATAAAAGTCAAGAGCCACTAGCGAACTAAATTGCTAATTCCCTGAGTTCAAGCGTGAAACACCGCTGGTGATTTTTGTAAGTATCAAAAACAATCTAATTTCAACATTAAATTTAACTAAGCCATAAAAATATTTAACAACTACACCCGTCAATCTAATTGAATTTATGTAGCTTTTCTTAACTCACGAATCCGTGCTTCTTCACCACCGGCAACAACCAACAGCATGACAATTCCAACCACTAATGCGGCGTAAAAGACCAAGAAAGTATCATTCCAACCGTGAAGTGTAACGCCAAAAATATTCAATCCGACGGTAGTTGGATCGGCAATCATTGCTAGACCGACTTTTGCCAAAGAATCACCAAATAAATATGCAAAAGTGCCGGTGGTGCCATTGGTAACCATTACCGCTTGTTTCGGAACAAAGTGGACTACCGATACCCCGATTAATAGCTGCGGACCAAAAATTAGTGCTCCTAAACAAAATAATGAAGCATTGATTTGTAATGGAGTATGCCCGTAACGATAGCCCAGAACCGCCACCGCAGTAACTAGTAAGCAAAATGAGGCAACTAACGCTCGGCGTCCACCAACAATATCGGAAATGTAACCCCAAGTCAATGAGGCAATCAAGGCGCCCATCTCACTATAAAAAATGGTATGTACCTGTTGCATTGACTCAAAATTAAACAGTTCGTTGGTATATAAGGGCGCCCAGTTATC
>JBPOJK010000191.1:0-3951 GCA_052033675.1 Pseudomonadota bacterium | reverse complement strand
AGGCTCTGCGGACGACAACTTTTCGTCGACGACCCAAGCAATTGCTGACTATTGTGCACCACAATAAACAAAAACCCGATAATACTCACCATCAGCCACGAAACCCCATAATTACCGAGTAACGGCTAACATCCGGTTAACAGATAATTGCTGACTTGGGTATAACCAACATCACACCACGGAAAGCCGGTAAAGATCCAGCCGCGCAGCCATTCACCCAATACCCAGCAACAGGGAAACAAAAATAGATAATTAAATTCCAGCGAGCGGGTAGCCGTTTTTTTAAACAACCATAACGAAAGAACGGTAAAAACCGTCATCACCCCCGAGAAAGCAATTTGCGATAATAACGCAACCACTATCCCGGTATGAATGACAAAATAGAGCGAATAGAAAATCCAATACAATTGGGCAAGAAAAAATCCCGCGGCAAAGGCAAAACCGCCACTTACTAAGCGCCGTGAATTTTGCTCACGAAGGCACTCCGCACTAAACCACAACAAGGCAAATAACGAAATTATAATAAATAAACCGCGATTAAACGGTGCAAATGCCAGCACACTCACTGCACCGGCAATTAACAAAAATAAATAATTAAAATAATTGCGCTTAAACATTTTTAATTACCGTAACTTTAAGTAAATTGATCTTGCGACTATCGGCATTGGTAATTTCAATTAAACAACCATTAAGGGTTAATTCTTCGCCACTAGAGGGAATCCGTCCGCTATGCTTACTGACATAGCCACCTAAGCTCTCTACCTGCTCATCCCGCCAATCTAAGCCAGTTGCTAGATTAAATTGCTCCAATCCGCAATAACCTTTAACCCGAAACTCATTAGGCGCTATTTCAACCACCGCGTGTTCATCATCCGGTGAGTCATGCTCATCATCAATATCGCCAATAATCTGTTCAACAATCATTTCAAGGGTAATAACTCCGGCGACATTGGTAAATTCATCAACGACAATCGCCATATGGCTATGTTTAATCCGCATTTCATAAAGCAAACTATCCAGCGGCTTCATATCTGGAACAAACATCGCCTGCCGCAGCGAACCACGCAATTCAAAATCTTCAGGATTTAGTATATACTGAACGATGTCCTTGCTATGAAAAATTCCCACTACCTGATTAAGGTTTCCATCAACTACCGGAAACCGCGAATGTCCGGTTGACTGAATAATCTGCATAACTTCATTTACCGAACTATTAACATCAATAAAATCAACCTCATGGCGTGGCAAAACAATATCCTTGGCACGCATATCACCGAATTGCAACACCGCCTCAATTAAGGGCAAACTATCGCGATCAAAGATATTTTGTTCAGCCGCAGTCTTGATAATTTCCAGCAACTCTTTACGGGTGGTAATTGGGATGGTAAATAGACGCTTAAGAAAAGAACTTTTCATGTGATTAATTTTCCTGATAAGGATTGGCAAATCCCAATTGTTGCAATAAATTGATTTCCAGCGCTTCCATCTGATTGGCCTCTTGCTCGTCCAAATGGTCGTAGCCTTGTAAATGCAGCATCCCGTGAATAACCATGTGTGCATAGTGAGCCAGAATAGATTTCCCTTGTCTCTGCGCCTCGCGGATAATCACCTCATCACAAAGAATCAATTCGCCACTCAAGAGCGCAAATTGCTCGCGACTGGCAGCATATTCCAATGAAATAACGTTGGTCGGCTTGTCCATTCCGCGATAATCTAAATTTAGCTCTTGTGAGGTTTGGCTATCGACGATTGAAATGCTAATGATAGTGGTGGTAAATTTATGCTGCAAACTTCGGCGTAACCATTTGCCAATCTGGACTCTGGTTGGCTGGTAATCACCACGAACTTCGCGCTGCAAACTGAATTTTAACATAATGATAGGTAATTTGATTGAAAGGAAGACATTGAAAATGGTGCCGCGGGCCGGAGTCGAACCGGCACGGAAATTACTTTCCGAGGGATTTTAAATCCCTTGCGTCTACCTGTTTCGCCACCGCGGCATTGTTAGACACCATTTCAAAAAGAAGTTTGTGGAGGCGGAGGTCGGAATCGAACCGGCGTCCACGGCTTTGCAGGCCGCTGCATAACCACTCTGCCACCCCGCCACAAACGGATACTTGTGTTCAGCGTGGAGCGGGAAACGAGACTCGAACTCGCGACCCCAACCTTGGCAAGGTTGTGCTCTACCAACTGAGCTATTCCCGCATTAATACTGCAAGTACACAACAAAAGAACTGGAGCGGGAAACGAGACTCGAACTCGCGACCCCAACCTTGGCAAGGTTGTGCTCTACCAACTGAGCTATTCCCGCAATTTGCGACTAGCTTCTTTTGTCGAGGTGGTTATTATGCCACAAAGCAAAAACCACTGTCAAACCTTTTTAGAATAAATTTCCGGCGTAAAAACAAAAGTCACTGATTGAAAATTATATTCAGCCATCACGCCCGTACGATCATCCACTTCGGTGTTTTGAATTTTGCCAACCGCAAGTAAAAATAGACATAAAAACACACATAAGCAAGAATACTCAGCAACATAATCAGATTGGATTTATAGAAAAATATTGCCATAAAGGTTTGCGGAAGCATAAAAAAGAGCATTATCGGCATTACCCGGCAATTCCGCCATAACAATGGCAGATGTTTTGGCAAACAGCGGTCAAAGACTAATTGATGCAAATGGAGGTTATCTGGTTGCATGGCGCGGGTTTTATGAATAAATTTGCGACGTAAAATCGAAAACACCGTCTCGGTAAACGGGTGAACCACCAACAATAATACCGCAAACGGAGAAATCTGGTGATGGTGATGCTCTACCAAATTAAGGCTGATTAACGAAATAAGAAATCCCAATGAGTAAGAACCGCCATCGCCCAAAAATAACTTACCGCGGGGATAATTGAAGACAAAGAAGCCCAAAATTGCCGCAATTAGGCTCAAAGAAACAAATAATAACGCTGTATCACCCAAAAGATAAGAAAGATAGGCCAACGCTGCTGCATTTAATATGCTCGCAACCGAAGATAAACCGTTATATCCATCAATTATATTGTAAGCATTGGATATTCCGATAACGGCAAAACAGGTAATAAGAATTGAAGCTAGATCAAAACTTAAAACATAATTCAGATGATGCTCACCCAAATGACGAATTAACGGCATCGTCCCGGAGATATACACCGCATAAAGAATAGCAAACAGCATAAATCCCATGCGTACCAGCGGAGAAACCGCTTTGGATAAATCCTCTGTCAAACCACCCAAAAAGACAAAAAACAGCGAGGTAATTAAGCCGGCATAAAAACTACTCCATGGCAAAGCTAAATTGGCCGAATAGAGCGCAGTAAAAACCAGACTAACAAAAATAGCCAAGCCACCAACTCTTGGCACCGGATGAACATGCATTTTCTGGATTGATTCAACCTGAGAATCCAAGCTTAACTGATTATGAATCCGGTCAGTATAAATTATAACTTTACACATTAAAACCGAAATAAACAAGGTAATAATAACACCCAGCATATGACATCTTCCTAATAAGTGCTAATTCGGTCAAGTTTAAACCGAAAAAGTACGTTCTATTGAAATTGAAGTACAATTTTATCTGTTGTTGATAACGAAATATAATAACGACAAACTGGTTCACAACCAAAAAAGGTAATGATTTTACAAAAATTTTAAAAATATAAAATTAATCAGCTAACGCCCCATACTATTTAGCTCCTCCAAATGCCTACCGCGCCAGCATAATATTATCACACAAGTTCAAATAATAAATTATCAACATTCCTGCTTTCACTATCAAAGCTAATCCCCAGTAGATAAATCGGCATATCTTCACTTAAATATTTTTGGGCATAATTACGTTCTTTGATCTGCCTGATTGCTTCGGCTGCACTGCCATATTTGCTTAGTTTAAACTCAAAAATAATGATCTTATCATCCATCTTTA
>JBPOJK010000140.1:0-74106 GCA_052033675.1 Pseudomonadota bacterium | reverse complement strand
CAACCTTGGATATCGTTGCCGATGTTTATGCCTCAGTAGTAGTTGCTGGAGTGCATAAAGCCAGTTCAATCAAAGTAGCTGAAGCCGCTAAAGTAATTGAAAACTCGCAACGGGATATTAATATTGCTTTCATGAATGAATTGGCAGTGATTTTTGATCGCTTGGGGATTGATACCACCGAAGTATTGGAAGCTGCCGGAACCAAATGGAACTTCCTGCATTTTAAACCAGGTCTGGTTGGCGGACATTGTATCGGGGTTGATCCATATTATCTGACCTATCGTGCTGAACAAATTGGTTATATTCCACAAGTGATTTTAGCCGGGCGGCGGATTAATGACAATATGGGGCGTTATGTGGCGCGTCAAGGGGTTAAATTGCTGATTAAAGCCGGTCATACCATGAATAATCTTACCGCTACAGTATTAGGCTTTACTTTCAAGGAAGATTGTCCGGATGTGCGCAATACCAAAGTAATTGATATTATCAAAGAACTCAAAGATTACAATATTTCGGTTGAAATTTGCGACCCGGTTGCCGATCAACAGGATGCCAAACATGAATATGGGGTTAATTTTACCGAGTTTAAAGATTTGCAGCAAGTACCATTATTGATTGTTGCGGTATCTCATCAAGAGTTCAAAGACATGAATCTGGATGAGCTGCTTTCTAAAGTAACTCCGGGTGGCGTAATTATGGATGTTAAGGCGATTTTGCCGCAGGAAGAAGTACGTTCCCGTGGTTATAAATTATGGCGGTTATAACGATAGAATGCTAAAACAAATATTAGCCGAGATAAAGTATAAGCTTGGATCAAGAGTTGAGTTTGATGAGTATCGGACTCAATTCATAGTTGAAAAATATTTTGATTGTTTACCAAAAAATATTATTATAAATGAAGATATTCTGTATTGGCTGGTTCAGCAGCTTTTAGTTAATCATAGCTTGAATGACGTTATTGGTTTTGCTAATAATTTTGCTAAAAATGAGATTACAAATAATACTGTTAATTTACTTCATGCAAACGCGCATATTGATAGTGACGAAAGTTGGTTAATGTTTGTAAATCGCTATTTGTTAGCTCAGAATACATATCCGGTAAGTCTAGAGGTTGGTACTAGAAGTCGTTTTGAGCGGCTGTATTGTAAAGATGTTATATTGGTATCCAAAGGACCTCTAATTAGCGTGATTATGCCAGTTTTTAATGCTGAAAAAACGTTAGTTACGGCTACTCGTTCCATTTTAAATCAGAGCTGGCAACCTCTGGAGTTGATTATTGTTGACGATAATAGTACGGATAATAGTTGGCAGTTGATTGAAGAAATGGCTCGCAATGATTCAAGGATAAAATGCCTAAAAAACAAAGTCAATGTTGGACCATATGTTTGTAAAAATTTAGCGTTGAGATACGCAACAGGAGATTTTATTACTTGTCATGATGCCGACGATTGGGCACACCCGCTTCGGTTAGAGAAACATGTCATTGCAGTTCTACAGTCAGAAGGAAAAATAAAAGCGAGCGTAACTAATATGTTACGAATAAAAGAAACTGGTGAATTTAGCTATTTTTCTCGTATTGGTCCTAAAATGTCATTTGATGGTGTGGCACGTTTATCTGCCGTTTCAAATTTATTTGAAGCTAAGTTCTTTTACGAACAATTAGGCTCTTGGGACTGCGTAAGATTTGGTGCCGATTCAGAAATAATGGGACGGGTTGAGTGTCTAAATAATAGTGGATTTGTACGATGGAATAATTTAGGTATCTCAATGTTTTGTTTAGACTTAGATAGTGGACTGACGAATCATCATCAGTATGGTATTGATAAGGTTCACGGTGTTTCAGAGCCACGCAAACATTATGCCGCATCAATCCGTAAGTGGCATCAACAAGTTCGCTTGAGCCAAGACGGTTACCTTGACTTTCCATCAACTACCAGGCGTTTTGATGCTCCAGAACTAGGTGTCGTTTCATTGCGTGATATTAATTATAATTTAACCTATTGTTATAATCAAGAGTATGAATAATGTTGACTTCTGATAATATATCACTGGAAATCAAACAAAATAAATTATACTTTAGTCTTGTTTTTCCTGACTTGAATGGCTATAAGATGCGTTCAATTCGTCTCGCAACTATAGAAAATGAAACGATTATTTGGTCTAAATGTGATGAGCCTGTGTTTGTTTTTACTATTAATCGTAATGCAGAATATAGGGTCTATTGTTCTTATTTCGATAATGATGGACGCGTTGAGAACCTAGTGTCTCATCCGATTGCTGTAAAGTTAAATAATTATAAACCAGAGGATATAAAGTCTAAGGTAAAAATATCTGCAAGAAATAATAGAATATTGTGTGATCTTAGCGCGGCGCATGATTTATGTTCTGGTATAAGTGCCTATCAACTTTTTTCTGGAGAAAAATTAGTTGCTGAATTATCCGAAAATTTGGATTTTCAAGCTGAACTATTAGTCCCTGAAACTGCAACATATCACATATTGATTACCTATAAAGATTTTGACCGAAATGAGCATGTTTTAGATTATGAAATATTTGTTGAGCGAAAAGAATTATCGTCTTCTGATTTGGGGGATTTTGCAAATATTAAGCAAAAACAGTCACTATCACTTTTATTTAATATCATTTATGCTTTTATTATTCGTGAATTTCAAAGGAAGTATGATAAGGGATATTTTCGTTATTTTTCCATAATTCTAGGTCCTGGTGTTCAATTAGCTATATTGGTTGTAATGTTTAGTTTGATTGGTCGTGAAAGTGTTTTAGGGCTAAGTATTCCATTATTTGTTCTTACTGGTATTTTACCTTATGGTTTTTTTACATCAGCTGGAAATTGCCTGTCGATTATTTCAGGTAACCGAGCTTTGCTAAACTATAAACAAGTAAAAATTATTGATACAATAGTCGCTAGTATATTAATGGAATTAATGGTTATGTTAGTAGTATTTTTATTAGGTTTATTCGTGCTATGGTACTTTGGATTTAAAATTACCGTTTATAATCCATTGTCACTATTTTCATCGTTCATTTTATTGTTTATATTAACATTTGGGTTAGCCATGATTTTATCTGTTGTGGGTTTTTACTTTTCTGAATTTAGTTATGCGATTCAGGTGATTTTTCGTGCGTTATTTTATGTTTCAGGTGTCTTTTTTTCAATTGAAACGATACCAGTTCAGTATCAGAAATTTTTTTTATGGAATCCTTTGTTGCAATTAATTGAATTTATTCGTTTCTCTTTTGTGGGATTTAATTTACCGCATGAACTTAGTTATGTTTATTTATTTAAATGTACCATAATAATACTAACACTCGGGGTCTCATTATATTTTATTAATCGACATAAATTTCTTATTAATGATCGCGCGAGGGTATAAATTTGATATTATTAGATAACGTTACAAAGTTCTATCGGATAAAAGATTTTCGTCATTACGTACTGCGTGATGTCTCATACCGTTTTGCTTCTGGTGTTAGTATTGGAATTTTAGGCAAAAATGGTGCCGGTAAGTCTACGTTGTTACGTATGCTTGGTGGAATTGAATATCCAAATTTTGGTAAGATTTCCATTACTGGTTCTATTTCATGGCCGGTAGGCTTAACTGCTGGCTTTCTACCAACATTATCTGCACGTGATAATGTTAAATTTGTTTGTCGTATTTATGGTAAGACAGGCTGTGATGCTCAAAAAGTTGTTGAATTTGTTCGTGAGTTTGCCGAGATTGGCGAGCATTTTGATATGCCAATTAGTAGTTACAGTTCAGGAATGAAGGGGCGGGTAAATTTTGGTTTATCAATGGCTTTTGATTTTGACTACTATCTAGTGGATGAGGTAACAGGAGTTGGTGATCCATCGTTTAAACAAAAAGCCAAAGACGAATTTAATAAGAAACGTAAAAATTCATCTATGATTATGGTCTCGCATGATATGAAAACACTCCGTGATACTTGCGATATTGGTATCTATCTTCACGATGGCAAGATTGATGTCTATGAAGATCTTGAAGAAGCCATCAAACTTTATCAACAACAATGTTAATTTTTAGTAAACAAAATAATGAATAAAGATAAATTTCGTAGTTTTATTAAACATAATTTTAACAGTGGTTTTAAGTTATTAAAAACTAACCCGTATGTTAAGAATTCACTCAGTAAAACTTTAAAGATTCTTTTTGGTAACCGGGTTTTTGCTGTTATGGTGGTTGTTCCGGTGTTAATCTATTTTCTGTATAATGCCTTGATTTTTACTCCGCGTTATGAGAGTGTAGCTACTATTGCCATTAAGGATAATTCATCATCGGTAAATATTGGTGGTTTTGGTGCTTTGTTGGGTTCGGCATCATCCGGAACTACCAATCCATATATGCTGCAACAATATGTATTGTCGTTGAATATGCTGCAAGCATTGGAAAAAGATATTCATTTACTGGATTTGTACCGTAGCCACCACATTGATTGGTTCTCGCGGTTATCGTCCGGTGCTAATCAAAAAAAACAGTTGGATTATTTTACTTCCAAGATTGATGTGACCTATAATCAGGATTCGCAAAGTCTGGATGTTTCAGCCCAAGGGGTAACGCCAAAAGAGGCTCAGTTTATACTGCAGGGGATTATCAATGAGGCGCAAGATTATGTCAATGGCGTTGATTATCAGTTAGCCGATAAACGTTTGCAATTTGCCCAAAAACAAGTGCAGCTAGCGCAGGAAAAGCTCTCGGATACCAACGAGAAGATTATTAATTTTCAGAATAATAATGACATTCTTGATCCGAAATCAGATCTGGCTACTTATGCCGGTATTTTGGCGTCACTACAATCACAATTGGTAGTTGCCCAAACGGAATTGGTAAATCTGCAGGATTATTTACAAAATAATGCCCCCGAAGTTAACAAGCAGAAACAGAAAATTGCCTCGTTACAGCAGCAAATCGAAACCCAAAAGCAAAAAATTCTTGGTGTCGATGGTGGGCGTAACGTGAAATTAAATGCCGTAGTCAATAAATTTGAATGGTTACGCATGCAAGCTCAGGTCGCCGTCAGTGAATATACCGCCGCGATTGCCAGTCTCGAATCAGCCAAAGCCGATGCGATTAAACAAAAGCAGCAGGTGGTGATTTTACAAGCGCCGACCTTGCCGGATTTTCATGAGTATCCGCGCTTATGGTACAATACTTTCACCTTGTTTATTATCTTATTGATGATTTATGGCATTGTCCGGATGGCAAAAACCATTATTGATGAGCATCGCTATTAATGGAGTTTTTATGTTAAATGCTTTAAAAGAACGAATTGCCTTGGCGTTGATTATCTTGGTTTTATTGCCGTTATTTATTATTGGTTTTATTGTTATGATGGTCTATATTTTGCTATTTGGTCGTAACTGGGTCTTGCGACAAACCTTTCGCACCGTTGATCATTATATTAATGTTACACTTTTTGGCGGTTATGCATGGGAATCATTATCTTCTCATGCCTGGCGTGAGCGAGAAAATAAATGGTGGGCTCCGCTGATAATTACCCTTGCCGATACTTTTCATAAGGGGCATTGCCGCAAAGCCAATCTTCGTGAGCAGCCGATTGTTGATCATGTTAAGAGTAATTACCTTGATGAACAAACCATAAAATTCTAATGAAAAAATATCCATTATCACAGGTTATCAAAGTTGAGCTGGCTATTTTGGGCTTTCGCTTACTGAGCTATTTACCAATGAGTGTGCTTTACGCAATTAGCATTGTTATTGAGGCGATTATCTATCGGCTTATCAAAAATGGATTAATGACCGCAATGGCCAAGCGTTACCAGATAACCGCAGTAAATTTGCGCTTGTGTTTTCCCGATAAATCACCAGCACAGCAACTAAAAATTTGTCGCCAGAATTTTCGTGAATCAATCTTGGTTTATTTAAATTATGGTTTACTCTTCGCTAGTTCGCCACATAAATTACGTTCGCGGGTCACGGTTGTTGGATTGGAGCAATTTAGAGTAAAATATGTTGAGCACTCGACCATTGTGGTAATTCCGCATTTTTGTGCCTTTGATATTGCCTTAAACCGCGTCAGTCAGGAGGTTGTGTTTTGCAGCAGCTACAAGCAGGTAGATAATTATTTTTATGAGAAGTTACGCCAAGCCCGGCTGCGCTTTGTCGGTTCTGGTGAGCCCTCGGTTATTTTTCCGGCAGCTAATAGTTTAGCACCCATAATTCGTGCAATAAAAAGACATATTCCATTTTTTTATCTACCGGATCTGGACTACGGCGCAGATAGTGCCGTATTTATTCCATTTCTCGGACATCCGTACCGTGCAACCTTAAATACCGTGCCGCGAATTGCGCGTTTGACTGCTGCGCAAATCTATACCTGCGATATTTACCGCCAGAATAACCGTTATGTTTTTGAATTTATCGGTCCGTTGGATAACTGCGCCGATGCGGATATTGCTACTCAGGTACATGAAATTAGTCGTGTTTATGAAGAGCGTATCCGTAAGCATCCGGAGCATTATCGCTGGTATTTTCCAATTTTTAATACCCAGCCAACGTTGCCATCCGGCAAACTTTATCAGTAAAATTTACAAGTAGTTTAAATTATGAATCAGCGTATATTGCATTTGGTTTCTACCCGTTTATTTACCACTTTACAGCCCGAGCATGATGAAAAATGGCTAGAGAGTCGATTATTAATTTTTAAAACTTTTACCTTGCCATCATTTGTAAGTCAAAGTTCACAGGATTTTCAGTGGATTTTGTTAGTCAGTGCGCAGTTGCCGGTAGGTATTTTGCATAAATTACGTGAGCTAATCAAGGATTATCCTAATTTTCATATTATCGAGGTCATAGTTGCTGATTTGCATGATCAACCAGAATATGCTGTGGCGTTTAATCAATTTATACATGATCATCAACTTGATTATGACTTTTTGCTGCACTCGCGGATTGATGGTGATGATGGCTGGAATAGTACTTATGTTGCAACCATTCGCCAAACTGCCCAGACCTGGGTGGCTAAATATTCAGTCTGGCAAAATTATTCCGGCTTGATTTTTAATTTTCCGTATGGTCAGGTTTGTTACCCGTTCCCGATTCGCAATAAGCACGGAATCGGTCGCTGGAAACGCAAATTTTTTTCGCAATCGGTTGATGTTTTGACTATTAAAGGGAAACTGGATACTTTTTATAAATTTCCGCATAGTAAAACCCGCTTATTTGCCAAGCAGAATAATTTTCGCTGTATTTATTTGAAATCGCGGCAGCCGATGTGGCTTTACGTTCAGCATGTCCAGAATGATGGATTGTTGCGTAAATGGCATCGCTGGTTTCTATTATTTGAAAAACTATGGATGCCATTTCATAAATTTCATGGTAACGATCTTTGTCGTTACGGTATAACTGATAAATTATTGAATGATTTCAATCATGAGTATCATCGAAACTAATATGGAAATTATTGCTCATCGGGGAATTCACGATAATCAGGTACTGGAAAATAGTGATCTGGCGATTATGCAGGCGTTAAATTATGGTTGTCAGGCGATTGAAGTCGATTTACAATTAACCAGCGATGGCGAGGTGGTTGTATTTCATGATTTTCAGTTACAACGAATTTTTGGGATAAACAAAGCACTTATTGATTGCGATTATCTTGAGTTACAGCAGTTGTCACTGTTAAATTCAGCCAAAGGGCAAATTCTTAGTCTCAGCCAGTTATTGGCATTAGTGCCCGAGGATATTCTTATTAATCTTGAGTTGAAATCAATTTCTTTATTTGATCGGGGACGGTTGGTTGAAAAGGTGCTGCAACAACTAACCGATCTTCACCGTAAAAATATATTGATTTCATCATTTAATCCCTGGCTGCTTTATAAGTGCCGCGCCAGCATTCCTGAAATCAAGCGGGCATGGCTAATTAACCGTAAAGTCTGGCTTTTGGGCTGGTTAATTGGTGTTAGTCGAGTTAAACCGCATTTTATTCATTGCTCGATAAAATTGTTGAAATCTTGCTATTATCAAAAAATTGCCGCACTCGGGCTGCCAATTCGGGTTTTTACGGTTAATACTCCCGAAGATTATCTTATTTGTCAGCAACGGCATGTCGTGGGTGTCTTTAGTGATAACCCCAGTCGGTTAGTAAAGTAGTTTTATTATGTTGCAACGGTTTATTTTGAATGTGATAATTTTTATCTTGTGGTTGATTAGTTTTTTGCCGATGGCGGTGATTATTCGGATGAGTCAATTGCTGCAGAAGATTTGTTACGCCATGGGAAAAAATAATTATTCACGCTTTCTTGCCAAGAAATATCACGTGGCACGGGTAAATTTACGATTATGTTTTCCAGACAAATCATCCCAGCAGGTTGAGGCGCTATTGCAGGCAAATTTTACCGAAGCGTTGATTGCGATTTTTCATTATGGCTATGTGATGTCGCGCAGTAAAGCTGCCGTTATTAAAAAAGTTAAGCCGATAAATTGGGACGCTGTTACCGCAAATTACCACCAGCGCCCGGTTATTTTATTGGCACCGCATTTTTGGGGATTAGATATTGGTGCCTCGCGAAATAGCATTGATTTTGCTGCCTACAGTATGATGCATGATGATGATAATTCAGTTTTGCGTGAAAAATTGAAAATTGCGCGGATGCGGTTTATGCGCGAACGTGGCGGTGAGGTTTTTGGGCGCGATGAAGGAATCAGTAAAATAATCCGTCGCTTGCGCAAAGATAAAATTTGTTTTTACTATTTACCGGATATTGATCTGGGGGAGACTGAGTCAATTTATCTTCCATTTTTAGGGCATCAGCATTGTGCAACCCTGACTTCATTGTCGCGATTGACTCGTCTAAGTGGTGCGGTGGTTATTCCGGTAATCGCGGTTCGAGAAGGCAATAATTATCTATCAATTTGTGGTAATCCCTGGGAAAATTTCCCAAGTGGTGATGACTATCAGGATGCCTTACGCATGAATAGATTTGTCGAAGAAGTAGTTCGCCAATATCCCGAACAGTATATGTGGGATTTACAGCGCTTTGGAACCCAGCCAAATCAACCCTCCGGCGCGCTTTATCACCAAGGTTAAGCGATTATTTTTCAAAAACAAATTTACGCTGAAAGTCGCAAATCACGCCACCATAAAAGCACCCGCGCATTTGGGTATGATAAATCAAATAGCTGCGAAATTTTGCCAGTAGTTCCGAATCAGCATTTTCATTTTGCAGCCAAAAGTCATCCAGTGAGCTTTGCACTGTTAATCCCGGAATATTGTAGATTGCCTGTTGTGACATTGCAATGGTTGGAACCTGATGGGTTAATGCGGTAAATCCGGCGGTACTGTTTACTACAATGCACCCGCGACTATTTTCAAATGCCATATTCAAATGAATATCAATAATATACAAAACCCGATCTTTTAGCTGATGTTTTTCAATTAAGGTTTCAATTAAGTTTTTATAACAATGAATTCCTCGATCCAAGGGGTGGTGCTTAATCATTAATTTACTATCACGAGGGGCGTGGTTTGCAAAAGATACAATTACTTCAGTAATAAAATCTTCCATTTTTGTATATTGGGAATACTGGGTGATTGCGGAATCAGTATTTATTTGCAAAATAGCGATATAATATTTGCCGATATTTTTGTAAGTCCACAGGGAATTTTTTTCTTTGGCAAAGGGGAGTAATGTTACAACCGGTAATTTCCAAAAAAACTTATTCCATTTAAGGAAATTGCGCCAGCCTTTGGCGGGGATATGATGTTGATAATTGGGAATTAACCATTGACTGAGGAAAAGTCCCAATGAATAAAGATAATAATATTTCCAGTGATTATAATACCGGGCGGCAATATTTAACGTTGTTGATTCAGGCGGCTCAAGATAGTTATGATTATCCCACTGCAAGTAAGTTTTTTGATCTTTGGGTAACGTGCTATCGCCATTGACACCATTTTCTTCAATCGTAACGTATCCGGAACGGATATAACCTTCTTCAAAAACATAAACTTGAATGCCGAGCTGTTGGCATAATTTAATCGCAATTTGATGATATATTTTGTGCTTGCCGATTAAAAATATCTGCTGGATTTGTCGCTGGCGTAAAATTTGTTCAAGATAACTCGACCATTTTTCAACTGTTCCCTTATAGAGAGTAGCTTGTGCGCCTTTAAAAAAAAACCGTTCACCGTAGTGAAAATTTATCTTGAATACATTTACATTATTATCTTTTAAGAACTCAGCAAAATGCTTGAAAAATGGTCCAACTGGACCTTGGAGAAGTAAAACATTTTTTCTTATTGGTATGGTTTTATAATAATTATTGCGCATTTAAATTAGCTTCTTGATTAGGATACCCATAGCATTTTACCATAGTTGGGCATTGCTTGGTTGAATGGGCAGAGTAAACCGTAACAAGCTAGTTAGAAAAGGCCAGAATAGTTACTATTTTGGCTTTTGGTGGAGTACAATTAGGCATGCTTGGCAAGCAATTAACAATAAATATAAACTATGCCAAATAGAAAACAATATTTGCAAATTAGCGACAATCAAGAGGGGGAAGTCATGCTTAGCTACGTGAAAGTTATTTTGCGCGGTCTTAGTCAAGTAATGTTACAAAATAATGCACTTACTGGTCTGCTTTTTGTTAGCGGGATTTTTTTGAATGGCTGGCCGATGGGGCTCGGTGCAATAATCGGAACCATGGCAAGTACCTATACCGCAAAAATTATGAGTTATTCTCAACCGGAGATTGATGGCGGAATTTATGGATTTAATGGTGCATTGATTGGAATTGCGGGTTGTTTCTTTTTTCAAATTAATTTGATCGTGATCGTTGCGATTATTTGTGGTGCAGTGCTTTCAAGCATGTTAATGCACGAATTCAAGACAAAATTTCCTCCCTATACCTTACCTTTTATTTTAGTCACTTGGATAATGATTTGTGTGCTACATTATCTTCACATCGAACCGCAAATTAGTGCTGGATTGCCCAAAGGTAATTTGGTGCATATTTGGCATGCGGTTGATTTAGGATTCAGTCAAGTTATGTTTCAGGAAAATTTGCTGGCGGGTATTTTTTTCTTTGTTGCTATTTTGGTTAGTTCTCCATTGGCGGCGGTATATGCTTTTTATGGCTCATTACTGGGTAGCCTGTTGGAAACGCTCATCCCCTCAACGATTCCGCTGATTAATATTGGATTATTTGGCTATAATGCCGTATTATGCGGCATTGCGTTGGGCGGTAAAACTCGTCATTCTTTTGTCCTTGCAACATTAGCGATTCTATTGTCTACGGTCATAAATTTTAGCTTTGGTAAACTCGGGCTAGTTTCATTAACCTTTCCTTTTGTTGTTGCCACGTGGGGAGCGCTAATTGCCTTTGGTATATTTAAAAAAATTCGTACTAAATTGTCGGTAGAGAAATCTAAATTTTGAGGAGAATATGTATGCACTTAACCCCGAAAGAAATTGAAAAATTAATGTTGTTTACCGCTGGTGAAGTTGCCCGTAAACGCAAAGAACGCGGATTGAAATTAAACCATCCTGAAGCAATCGCCTATATTAGCGCCGAATTATTGGAGCTGGCACGCGATGGACACTCGGTGGCAGAATTAATGTCTTTGGGCAGAAAAATTCTAACGAAAGATGATGTGCTGGATGGGATTGCCGAAATGATTCATGAAATCCAAATCGAGGCCACTTTTCCCGATGGTAGCAAATTAGTAACCGTCCATGACCCGATACTATAAGGAGCTACTCTATGAAACCTGGTGAAATTATAGCTAAAAATGCTCAGATTGAACTAAATTCTGGTGCGCTTGAAACTACTCTTGGTGTGACCAATTTGGGCGATCGTCCAATTCAGGTTGGCTCGCATTTCCATTTTTTTGAAGTCAATAAATTATTGCAATTTGACCGTCAAGCGGCGTATGCTAAACGCCTAAATATACCCTCGGGTACGGCAGTGCGTTTTGAGCCGGGCGAAGAAAAAACCGTCGCGCTAATTGCGTATAAAGGCGCGCAAAAAGTAGTTGGTTTTAATGGTCTGGTGAATAGTTGCGCCAATGAAGCTAATTTAGCCGGAGCCGTGCAAAAACTTGCCAGTGATAGTTTTGGCGATAAAAAAGCTAGTGCCGGTGAGGCAACTGCTAATAAATCCGGCAGCGTTAGCCATGAAACTAAATCGGGATGCAAAATTTCCGGTCACGATTATGCTCATATGTTTGGTCCAACGACCGGGGATAAAGTGCGCCTTGCTGATACCGAACTTTTTATTGAGGTTGAACGCGATTATACTAACTATGGCGATGAGGTTAAATTTGGCGGTGGCAAAACCATTCGTGACGGCATGGGGCAATCGGCGGGTATGACGCGTGCTGACGGTGCTCCGGATCTGGTGTTGACCAATGCGTTGATCGTCGATCATTGGGGAATTGTTAAAGCCGATATCGGTGTTCGCGATGGCTTTATTGTCGGGATCGGTAAAGCAGGTAATCCCGATATCATGGATAATATTCATCCGGCATTAGTGATTGGTGCTGCAACCGAAATTATCGCCGCCGAGGGCTTGATTGTCACGGCGGGCGGAATCGATTCGCATATCCATTTTATTTGTCCACAGCAAATTGAAACCGCGTTATATAGCGGCATAACCACCATGATTGGTGGCGGAACTGGTCCCGCGGATGGTACTAATGCAACGACCTGCACTCCTGGTGCGGCAAATTTGGCGCAAATGCTGCGTGCCAGTGATGTACTACCCATGAATATCGGCTTTTTAGGCAAGGGGAATTGCGCTACGCCTGAACCTTTGGTTGAACAGGTGAAAGCTGGTGCGATGGGACTTAAACTCCATGAAGACTGGGGCTCAACTCCAGCAACGATTCGCAATTGTCTGGATGTCGCCGATGAATATGATGTTCAGGTTGCGATTCATACCGATACGCTAAACGAAGCCGGTTGTGTTGAAGATACTTTGGCGGCATTTGGTAATCGCACTATTCATACCTATCATACTGAGGGCGCGGGTGGCGGACATGCACCGGATATCATTAAGGCGGCAGGATTTGCCAATGTGTTACCTTCTTCGACTAATCCAACCATGCCCTTTACCGTCAATACTCTGGATGAACATCTCGATATGCTAATGGTCTGCCATCATTTGGATAAACGTATTCGTGAAGATGTGGCTTTTGCCGATTCGCGGATCCGCCCGGAAACCATCGCTGCCGAGGATGTACTTCATGATCTAGGGGTATTTAGTATGCTAAGCTCTGATTCTCAGGCGATGGGACGAGTGGGTGAAGTAATTATCCGTACCTGGCAAACCGCGAATAAAATGAAACTCCAGCGCGGCGCGCTCGTTGCGGGTGAAAGCAATGATAATTTCCGGGTCAAACGCTATATTGCCAAATATACCATCAATCCAGCCTTAACTCATGGAATTAGTCGCTATGTCGGTTCGGTTGAAGAGGGCAAGTTTGCCGATTTAGTTTTGTGGCAACCGGAATTTTTTGGCGTTAAACCTAAAATGATTTTAAAAGGCGGTTTTATTGCCGCGAGTATCATGGGCGATCCCAATGCCTCAATTCCTACCCCGCAGCCGGTATTTTATCGTCCAATGTTTGGTGCGCTAGGCGCGGCAAATGCTAATTCGTGTTTGACTTTTGTATCCCAAGTTGCCGTGGAAGATAATATCGGAGCAAAACTCGGCTTACAAAAACGGGTGGTCGCAGTCTCCGGTTGTCGGACTTTGCACAAAAAAGACATGATCCATAATGGCGAAACGCCGCAGATTGAAGTCGATCCCGAAACTTATCGGGTGACGGTCAATGGAGAATTGGTAACTTGTGAAGCTGCCACGGTATTGCCCTTGGCGCAACGCTATTTCTTATTCTAAGGTGCAAAATGTTAATTGAAAAAATCATGGCGAAAGCTGGCGAATTGAATTTGGCAGAGGCAACGCTTGACGAGGTTTATTTTGAATGGTATGAATTAAATAAAAAGATTCTCCGTAAAACTACTGCCGCAGGAGTTGAGCTAGGCTTTCGTTTGAGAGATGGTGTGAGCGGCTTAGGCGAGGGCGATATTGTCGCGGCTAGTGAGTCGGGCTTTATCGTGGTGCGGGTAATTCCTTGTCAATGTTTAGCGGTGAGTTGGCATAATTGGCAGCAATTAGCCCAAATTTGTTATGAAATCGGGAATCGCCACGCGCCACTCTTTATTAACTCTGTCAAAGATAGACTCTTGCTACCCTTTGATCAACCGATGGAGCGTTTACTCAATAAATTGGGCGCGCATACAAGTGTGGTTGTCGAAAAATTAATTACACCGCTAGCCTCACTAAGTGGACACTCTCATGCCCATTAAGAGTCAGGAATTGAGTAGTGCATTGTTATTGTTGCAAATCAATGATGCGCTTTTTCCCATCGGCAGCTATACCCAGTCTTATGGTTTAGAGACCTATGTGCAACGCGGAATCGTCCATGATCCGGCATCTACTCTAAGTTATTTACAGAGTAATATTGCTAACAGCTTCTGTTACAATGATCTTTTGCTTGCCAAATTAGCCTTTAACGCGGCGGAAGAACGTAACTGGGAACAAATTGTGCGCTTGGACGAGGATAGTTCCGCCTTTAAAGCCGCCAAAGAAATTCGTCTGGCGAGTAATAAATTGGGGACGCGCTTTATTAAAAATGTTATGGCGTTAACGCTCTCACCTCCAGCACATACATTGTTGAACGATTATGCCGCAGCGATTAATCGTGGTGAATGTTTGGGACATTTTGCGCTGGCTTATGGAGTGTTTTGTTCGGCGATGTGCATTGAATTAAGCGCTGCCTTGCTCCATTTTTTATATGGACAAGTTTCGGGTATGGTAACCAATGCGGTAAAATTGATACCCTTGAGTCAGACCGCGGGGCAGCAAATTTTGGCAGAATTACACCCCGAGATTGCCAAGACGTTGGCGGTGGTGATGAAACTTTCATGGGATGATTTGGGGCGCTCGGCACCAGCCTGTGAACTGCGTGCCATGCAGCATGAGGTACTCTATTCGCGCCTCTATATGTCCTAAATACTCTTAGGCTTTGAACCTTGGACTTTGTCGTACCTCAAAAAAGACTCGTCATGTACTTCTATGTACACGTCCTCGTCTTTTTTATCAGCACTTCGCGGCCAAGAATCAAATCCGTTGAGTATTAAATGCTGCTCGAACTATTTTGCAATAACGTCGTTACGTAGGAGACAATATTTTCCAGAGTTGTGTTTAATTTAGAGTGAATTGTGAAGATGATTAGAGTTTATTTACGTAAAGAACTCGATTTTGTGAACTCTCCCAGCGTAGCGAGTTTTTCACAAAATAGTTCTACGTAACCACAAATTCTTATCTTCGTAACGTTTGAACGGAAAACACAACACAATTCTGAAATAATCATAAGTGTATAACATCATGAAATTAATATCGAATTTTTAAGGATTAATGAACTATGAGTTTTGTAAAAATTGGTGTTGCTGGCCCAGTTGGCTCGGGGAAAACCGCATTGTTGGAGCGTTTAACCCGTCATCTGCAAAGTAGTTATAGTGTCGCGGTAATTACCAATGATATTTATACCAAAGAAGATGCTGAATTTTTGACTAAAAACAGTGATTTGCCGGCAGAAAGAATCATCGGAGTTGAAACCGGTGGTTGCCCGCATACCGCAATTCGTGAAGATGCTTCAATGAACTTGGAAGCGGTTGATGAAATGGCGCGACGCTTTCCGGATTTAGAAATTTTGTTTATTGAATCGGGCGGGGATAATTTATCGGCAACCTTTAGCCCAGAATTAGCCGATGCGACGATTTTTGTGATCGATGTTGCCGAGGGCGACAAAATTCCGCGTAAGGGTGGGCCGGGAATTACCCGTTCGGATTTATTATTGATTAACAAAATTGATTTGGCGCCTTATGTCGGTGCCAGCCTGGAGGTGATGGAACGCGATTCACGTAAAATGCGCGGCGATAAACCGTTTATTTTTACCAATTTGAAATTAGATACCAATTTAGAACAGGTAATTGCCTGGATTAAACACCAAGTTTTGCTGGAGGGGATCTGATTTTGTCGACAGGCAGCAAGGGGATTCATGCCCGACTTCAGATTCGCACTCGCTTAGGTGAGGATGGCAAGACTTATCCGGCAGAAGTTTTTTATAGTGCGCCGTATAAGCTTACCAATTACTTTAGGCTGGAAAATGGCGGCATTGAATATACCATTATGAATGCTTCAGCGGGAGTAATGGCGCACGATCGTTATCACATGACAATTGAGGTTGCGTCCGGTACGGCATTGACCATTAGTGCTCAATCTTTTGAAAAAATTCATAAAATGGATACCGGTGAAGCTTGCCGGACAACGGTAATTAATATTGCCAGTGGCGGCTCGCTAAATTACTTATTGTTGCCGGCGATTCCCTTTGCTGATTCGGCATTTAGTGCGCAGGCCAAAATCGTGCTTGAAGATAATCGCGCTCAATTATTATATCTGGATATTATTGGTAGCGGTCGTCATTTACGCGGTGAGCGTTTTAACTACCGCTATTTTAAATCTAGGACTGAAATTTGGCGTTATCAGCGACCGCTATACATTGATAATAGTCATTTTGATCCGGCAACCTGCAAACTTGCTGAAATTGGCATGTTTGAAGGCTATAACTATGTTGGCAATCTGATTATTTATGGCTATGCTATAACTCCACAATTTCAGCAGCAACTTCGCGAGCTATTGGCGGATAACTCATTGGACGGGGCGCTCACCGAATTAACCGGAGATGGTTATTTACTGCGGCTGATGTCTGATTCTGGTTACCAAATTAACGAGTTTGTGCTTTTAGTCAGCCGCTTATTGCAATAAGCTAGTGCTAAAATTATTCTTCCACAGAACCTCAATAGTCAAAAATAATATGCTATAATTCGACCACTATTTTTATCGCGGTATCCGCTTAGGGTACGGTATCTCTAGATAAGGAAAAAAAATGAATATCGAATTTCAACGTTACATGAAATTTCTCTTTATTAATACCCACTGTAATGATTTCTCCAACCTCTCCGGCGGAGTTAAAAAAATCCTCGACGGTATTAAAGCCACTGGCTATACGCTGGATATGTGCTTTAACCGCACTGAAGCTTGTCGCTTGATAAAAACTGATACTTCAATTGGTTGTTTCTTGGTTGCGGCCGAAAAAGGCAATGAAGAAGATACTTCGGAAATCGTCAAATATGTCCGTGAGCGTGGCTTGGATACGCCGGTGTATATTTTTACCGAGAGTCATTCCTTGCTGGAAGTCGATAATTTTAATTTTGGTCCTGCCGATGGGTTTATTTGCCCTGAAGACGAAACACTGGATTATGTGGTTAAGGAATTAACCGCGGCATTAATCCGCTATACCGAAAGTTTGAAATCGCCATTTTTTGGTGCGCTGTTGGAATATAATTTTCATGGCGAACAGGCCTGGACTTGTCCCGGGCATCAGGGTGGAATGTTCTTCAAGCGCTCGCCGGCGGGGCGGTTGTTTTTTCAGCATCTAGGCGAAACCGTATTTCGCGATGATTTATGTAATGCCCAAGTTGATTTGGGCGATTTATTGATTCATGAAGGTCCGGCACGGGATGCGCAGGCCGAAGCGGCAAAAATCTACGGCGCCGATCGAACCTATTTTGTTATGAATGGTACTTCAACTTCCAATAAAGTGGTGAACGGTGCAATTTTAACTGAGGGTGATCTGGTATTGTTTGACCGCAATAATCACAAATCCAACCACCATGGAGCATTGGTGTTATCCGGCGCGATTCCGATTTATCTGGATACCGATCGCAATGATCACGGAATGATTGGTGCGATTAATTGGGACTCTTTGGACGAGCAAGTAATCCGTGAGCGGATTCGTAATAATCCGTTAATCAAAGATCCTGACGCATGGCAAAAAAAACGTCCGTTTCGGTTAGCAATTATTGAGCAATGTACTTATGATGGTACTTTATATAGTGCCAAGAAAATTTACGCTAAAATCGCCCATCTCTGTGATTATATTTTATTTGATGAGGCGTGGGCGGGATTCGGTAAATTTCATCCATTATTTAAAGATCATTTTGCGATGGGCTTGGAAGATTTGGACGAAAACAGTCCGGGGATTATTGCGACCCAATCAACCCATAAGCAATTGGCGGGTTTTTCGCAAGCATCGCAGATTCACGTGCGGGATAATCATATCAAAGGTGAAGAACGCCGGGTTGAGCATCGCCGCTTTAACGAAATGTTTATGCTCCATGCGTCAACTTCACCATTTTATCCATTGTTTGCCTCGCTGGACGTCTGTGCGCAAATTCATAAAGGCCGCGCCGGACAGGTATTATGGGATGATACGATTAAGCTTGGCATTGAAATTCGTAAAAAGCTCCGCGAATTGGCTAATAACTATGCCAAAGATCCGGATCCGCACAAGCGCTGGTTTTTTGACCCATTTGTGCCAAAGCGGGTTACGGTTAAAAACTCGGAACATACTGCGGATATTACTAACCGTCTCTGGCATGAGATTGATACCCAAGTGCTTGCCAATGAGCAGCAATGCTGGGCCTTTAAACCGGAAGATAATTGGCATGGTTATCGGGTGGTAGAAAATGAATATGCGATGGTTGATCCCAATAAATTAATGTTGCTGACTCCGGGGATCAATCGTGATACCGGCGAATATGCCGATTTTGGGATTCCGGCATCAATTTTGACGAATTTCTTGCGTGAAAATGATATTGTTCCGGAAAAATGCGATTTGAACAGCATTTTGTTTTTGATGACTCCCGGGGTGGAAACCAGCAAGGCTTCGTCGTTAATTTCGCATTTGGTGCGGTTTAAAGAACTGATTGATAATGATGTGCCGATGCATGAAGTGTTACCGCAGATTTATGCTAAATACCGCAAGCGCTACGCGGGCTATACTATCCGCCAATTATGTCAGGAAATGCACGATTTTTATAAAGCTAAAAATGTTAAGCAGTTGCAGAAAGATTCCTTCAAATATGAGTCTTTCCCCGAGCAGGCGATGCCGGCACGGGAAGCCGTCAATGCCTTAACCGCCAACCGCGTCGATTATATTCCATTAAGCCAGGTGAATGGAAGAATCGCTGCGACCTTGGCATTGATTTATCCGCCGGGAATTGGAATTGTGGTGCCGGGCGAGCGTTATGACGATGCCTGCCAACCAATGCTGGAATATTTCTTTGCTTTTCAGGAAGCATGGGCGTTATTCCCAGGATTCTCGAATGAAGTGCAGGGGGTTTATGCCGAAGAAGATGAAAATGGTAAACCGGAATTTTTCACTTATGTAGTGCGGGAATAAGCGGTTACGAATTTTTGCCGACAAATAATAAAATCAGTCGGGTCAAGGGATAATCTAGTATAATATTAAGTTAAAATATTTTGTACCAACGGGGGTTTTATGTTTAATTTAGCTATTTGTGAACAAAGTGAATTAAAAAATCGTATTAGTCAACAATACCGTGCCGACGAACAAGCCTGCCTGAAAAATCTTAGCGATATCTTGAATTGGGATAGTGGTAAAGAATTGGAGATCAAAGATCTCGCCACCAGATTGGTTCAGGATGTCCGTTCCAACCGAATTAAGGGAACCGGGGTTGATGCTTTGATGCAGGAGTTCCAGCTTTCGACTCAGGAAGGGATTGCCTTGATGTGTCTGGCGGAAAGCCTATTACGGATTCCCGATGAGTACACCCAGAATAAATTGATTCGTGACAAAATTAAAACCGGTGACTGGAAGAGTCATACCAAAGGTGATAACTTTTTTGTTAATGCAACCAGTTGGGGCTTACTGTTAACTGGTAAAATGGTTTCAATTGATACGCCTGATTCATTGACTGCGAACATTGCTAAAACCGTTGGTAAATGGGGTGAGCCGTTGATTCGTAAATCAACTGGTTTGGCAGTGCGCTATATGGGCAATCAATTTGTGATGGGCGAATCAATTGAAGAAGCCTTAAAAGCCGCAGTAGCTAAAGAAGCCAAAGGTTATCAATTTTCCTATGATATGCTGGGTGAAGCGGCGTTAACTGAAGCTGATGCCGAAAGATATATGCAAAGTTACCGTGATGCTATTCATGCGGTAGGAACTGCCAATAATGGTCGTGGGGTTAAAAATGGTCCGGGAATTTCGGTAAAATTATCGGCAATTCATCCGCGCTATTCACGTGCCCAGCGCGATCGGGTAATGAATGAATTACTGCCGCGGATTAAAGAGTTATATTTGTTAGCCAAACATTATCAGATTGGCTTATTTATTGATGCTGAGGAATGCGACCGCCTTGAAATTTCGCTGGATTTATTGGAAGCATTGGTAATGGATCGGGATTTGGCGGGTTTTGCCGGTATCGGATTTGTGATTCAGGCTTACCAACGCCGAGCCCCATACGTGATTGATTATGTTATTGATTTAGCTAAGCGTGCCAATAATCGCATAATGGTGCGGTTGGTAAAAGGTGCTTATTGGGATAGCGAAATTAAGAAAGCTCAGGTTGAGGGACAAGCAGATTATCCGGTTTATACCCGTAAATTCCACACCGATTTATCTTATCTGGCGTGCGCTAAAAAATTACTGGCAGCGCAGAGCGAAATTTATCCATTATTTGCGACCCATAATGCCTACTCGCTGGCGGCAATTTATGTCATGGCCGATGGGCGGGAATTTGAGTATCAATGTTTATTCGGGATGGGCGAAACATTATACGATAATGTTGTAGGTGCCGATAAACTAAATAAAACCTGCCGGGTTTACGCTCCGGTGGGAACTCACGAAACCTTATTGGCCTATCTAGTACGCCGGCTGCTTGAAAATGGTGCCAATTCATCATTTGTACACCAATTGGTTGACCCAACTGTTCCGGTTGAAGAATTGGTGGTTAATCCGCTGGAATTACTGGCTAAATCCGGTGGTATTTCCAATCCGCACTTTAATAAACCCCCGGCAATTTATCCGGATGGCCGCAAAAATTCATTGGGGTTGGATTTGAGTGATGAATTGGAACTGGCGCGCTTAGGGCAAGAATTGAATAATTTTGCCGCTAAAGTCTATGAAGCCAAGCCATTGTTGGCAAATTACAAAATTTCACGCCGCGATACCAAGCAAATGTATAACCCGGCTAATCAAAGTGAATTGGTCGGTGAAATTCAACTGGCAAATATTGAAGAAATTGAAGTCGCGGTGGATAATGCGGTTAAAGCCTTTCCAACCTGGTCGGCATTGACTCCGGCTGAACGGGCGGCGAAAGTGTTGAAATATGCTGATTTGCTCGAAGAAAACTATAGCGAATTATTGAGTATTATGGTGCGCGAGGCCGGTAAAACCTTGGCCAATGGTATTGCCGAAGTTCGTGAGGCGGTAGATTTCTGCCGTTATTATGCGGCACAGGTTGCCAACGAATTTAACAACGACACCCATCAGGCATTGGGACCGGTAGTAGCAATCAGTCCGTGGAATTTCCCGCTGGCGATTTTTACCGGTGAAATTGTTAGTTCATTGGTTGCCGGTAATACGGTAATTGCCAAACCATCGGCACAAACCAATCTGGTGGCTTATTATGCAGTAAAATTAATGCACCAAGCCGGAATTCCGGAAGGTGTTATCCAGTTGATGGTCGGTAGCGGTAGCGTAATTGGTAATCAATTAACCAAAGATCCACGGGTTAAGGCGGTAATCTTTACCGGTTCAACCGAAGTTGCCCAGACAATTAACCAAAATATGGCGGCTAAAGTCGATGCTGGCGTCTTGATCGCCGAAACCGGTGGTCAAAATGCGATGATTGTCGATTCAACGGCGCTACCGGAACAGGTGGTGCTGGATGTGTTATCTTCCGGTTTTGATAGCGCCGGTCAGCGTTGTTCGGCATTGCGGGTATTGTATTTGCAGGCGAATATTGCCGATAAAGTAATTGCGATGTTAAAGGGTGCGATGGATGATCTCCGGGTCGGCAATCCGTTTAATCTGACTACTGATGTTGGTCCGGTAATTGATCGTCCGGCACAAAAAGTATTGTTGGATCATATTGAGAAGATGAAAAAAAGCGCGCGGATGTGCTATCAGGCACCATTATTGCCGGAGTGTGCCGAGGGGATTTTTGTTGCACCGACTATTTTTGAAATCGGTTCAATGAAAGAACTGGAACGTGAAGTCTTTGGTCCGGTGATTCATATTATCCGCTTTGCCGGTGAGGATTTGGCAAAAGTGATTGCCGATATTAACAGCAGCGGTTATGGTTTGACTCAAGGTTTGCATAGTCGCTTGGAAGAAACTGCCAAAGCTGTATATGGCAATATCAAAGCCGGAAATATTTATATCAATCGCAACACAGTCGGCGCGGTAGTCGGTGTGCAACCGTTTGGTGGCGAGGGTTTATCTGGAACAGGTCCTAAAGCCGGAGGTCCATTATATACCTATCGGTTGGTAAATACCAGCGCGCAACCGGCGTTTAACGGCAATCTCCGTTATCATGATTTTACCCAGTTGGATGATTTCGTCTATGCATTGGGGAAATTGGATTTAAGTGGTGAAGAGATTGTTAGGTTGAATAATTTGGCACGGGAATTAAAAGCGGCATCGCCATTACGTCAAGAGTTGCCATTGCCGGGTCCAACTGGCGAGAAGAATTTTATGTTCTTTGCCCCGCGCGGTTATCTGGCGTGCGTGGCGGAGAGCTTGTACGGCTATTGTGAGCAGGTGATTTATGCTTTAAGTACCGGCAATCAGGTAATTTTACAGATTGACGGTGTTGCCGATCAGTTGGCTAAAATCATGTCCAAAAAATCGTATTTTGCTCATGACGTAGCCAGCGCGAATTTGGTACACGGATTATTGATAAATCGTAATCATCCTCAGCTGGCAGAATTGCGGAACAGATTTGCGGCACGAGACAGCTTGTTGACGCATATTCTGGAACAGGCGCCCGATGGACATTACAATAGCCATCTGATGGTGACCGAACGGACGGTAAGTATTAATATCACGGCGACCGGTGGAAATGTACAATTGATGAGTATTAAAGACGTAGTTTAAAGGATAATTATGCGGATATTATTGACCAATGATGATGGTTATCTAGCCCCAGGTATCAAAGCGGTTTTTGCCGCTTTGATTAAGGCTGGACATGATGTAATTATGGTGGCGCCGGAACGCAATTCAAGTGGCGCCGCGCAGTCGATTGCGGTGTATAATCCGATTAGCATTACTCAGGTTGAAGAGCGGATTTACTTTGTTTCGAGTACACCAGCTGACAGTGTCCGCTTGGGTTTGCAGGTTGCTTATGGTGAAAGTGCCAATTATCCGGATTTAGTGGTATCAGGCGTCAATCTTGGTGAAAATATCGCTGAGGATGTGCTTTACTCGGGAACGGTTGGCGCGGCACGGGAGGGAGCTTTGCATGGAATTCCGGCACTGGCTTTTTCAACTAATGGTATCAGTCCTGAAAAACACAATGTTTTTGAGCATTTGGAGTCAGCAGCGCGGGTGGTTACCGAAATGGTCGGTAAAATAGCACTTAAAAAACACGAATTGCCGGAGGTGTTTATCTGGAATATTAACATTCCCAATCTTCCGTACAATCAGATTAAGGGCTATGAAACTACCAAATTGGGATTGCGTCCGCCGCATAAGCCAATGATGGAACAAATTACGCCGCGAAATACGGTGATCTATTGGCAGGGTTATTCCAATGATCCGGAAAAGGGTGAAATGGGCACTGATTTGGAAGTGTTTTTAAAACAGGAAAAGGTTTCAATTACGCCGATTGAAATTCTGCCGACCAATTACGACCAGATGCCGTTAATTGATTCGCTACTAAGCTAGCTCACTTATATCGTGCACAAGTCAAAAAAGGATAAACTATGAAAAAACTATTTCCGTTAATCGCGTTAGCTTTAGTGGTGGAAGGGTGTTCGTTCACCCGCGCAACGCCGGCACCGGTCGTTAATGTAACAGCACCGGCTGTTGCTCCAAAAGCTGCGACTAATTCGGCAGCGGCGGGAGTTAATGGTTCGGGAACTACGGTAAATAAAGTTGATGTAAATGACGATGGTATCGTGGTTAATACTAGCGGCACCCCGGATAAACCAACCAGTAAAATAAATAAACCCGCAACGAATAAGTCGGCGACTGTCGCACCAGCTGATACCACTGCCGGAGCAGAAACGGCTGCAACCGCTGGTGTTGTGGCAGGAAGCGGTTTTGTAACCATTGGCGGGGTAAAATGGCAAACTCCAACGACGGGAAATATTATAACTCCATATTCAGTAGCCTTAAAAGGGGTTGATGTCAGCGGTAAATCCGGCCAGTCGATTGTGGCTGCAGCTGCCGGTAAAGTGGTTTATAGCGGTAATGGTTTGAAGGGGTATGGTAATCTGATTATCGTTAAACATGCGGATAATTATTTAACCGCCTACTCGCATAACCGGGTGAATTTGGTACAGGAAGGTGATAGTGTTAAACAAGGACAAAAGATTGCCGAATTGGGTAGTACCGAGAGCAATAAGCCGATGCTACATTTTGAATTGCGTAAAAATGGTAAACCGTTAAATCCTAGTCCGATTTTTAATGGTGGAGAATAACGCTGACGGTTGGAAAAATTGTTACCTTATCGTATCGCGATTTAACTGTCAAAATTCATTATAAAGCCATTCGACACATTTATCTACGGGTAAAAACGGATGGCTTTATTCATGCTTCCTGTCATCAGCACACTTCGACTGAAGCGGTTTTTCAGTTAATTGAACGGCATTATCAAAAATTACAGGATTTGCTGGGTAAGAAGACCGCTACTAAGGAGTATAATTTAGCGTTAACTGCGGATGAAAAGTTGCAGGCGCGGGAGTTATTTCAAGCACGGTTGGATTACTGGTTTGAAACACATTTTGCCCCGAAGGGATTAGCTAAGCCAGCATTAATTTTGCGGCAAATGACCAGTCGCTGGGGTAGTTACTCGGGTAAGACCCATCGAGTTTGTTTGAATTATTCTTTGTTCCGTCATCCACAGGCTAAACTTGACCAGGTGATTGTCCATGAACTGTGCCATCTGGTGTACTTCAATCACGGCAAGGAGTTTCATCAATTAGTTCGAGATATATTTCCTAAGCTGTGATTAATGTTCTGTAATTGTCACGTATTATTTTGCATGTCAAAGTTAGTCTTGCCGACAATACCAAACAAAGCCATCCGTCCTTCCTTTTGTATATCCACTAGGACAATCCATTCCTCCTTGAGTGGGGCAAACATAGCCATTAACAGATGCATTATAGGTTAGTGTTGTTCCGTCATTGTTCCAACATTGTCCCGTAATGGTGTCAGGGTGAGATGGGCTTTGGCTCGGAGATGGACCCTCAGCCGATTCATTACAGGTGCTTGGCAAATAACTTTTATCTAAAGTTGAACTGCAATCCCAAGTTACTGGATTATTACTGGTGGTTACCCGTGGGCTAAGGGTAAAAGTGCTACCCGCAGGTAAGGGTTTGGCGGCACTATTGAAAGTGAAAACAATATTACCATTGGTCGCAGCCAAATTACCATATGTTCCACTTCCTGATTCCTGAATTCCATTGCTATTATTGTTGCAGCCGGACATGGTTCCATTTGTTGAATAACATTCTGCAATGGCTTTTTGATATGGTCCCGCCATTTGCAATGCTTCAGAAACTTTTGAGCGCCCTAAATAATTCTGATAGGCTGGCACTGCCACACTAGCGGTGACCCCAACAATTGCTATAGCGATCATTAATTCGATAAGTGAAAATCCAGATGGTTTTGTTGTCATAGATAGAAAATTGCTAACGTTAACATGATTAATTGAAAGTATAATTTTATCATAGTCATTAGCTGCAATATTCTTGCAATTTTACAGAGTAGTGTTTGCATTTTTGCAATGGGTAACCGGTATTTGTGGCGTATGACGACTTTATCTAATAAGCGCTAGATCCAACTCATAAGATGGGTGGCCTAGGCCGGTTGGCGGATAAAACTCATTGCCAATATAGCAAAAGCCAAGCTGTTGCAGCATTTTTTGTGAGGCGTAATTATGTGGATGATGTCCGGCAAATAGTTTGCTAAAGCCCCGTTTCCGAGCATGATTAATTACCTCTGCAATTGCTTCAGCTGCATAGCCTAGTCCCCAAAATTCCGGCAGCAGATGGCAACCAATTTCAACAATCTGCTGGGGCATATCCCGCGGGCGTAATCCACAACAGCCAATAAAGAACTCCTCACGGGTGAAAAGCGGCCAGTATTGCAGCTGATATTGTTGGTGGTTGCTGATTTCGTGTTTTAGGCGTTCCTGAATTTGCGCCCTGCTAAATTGTCCGTGAACAGTGATATAGCGACTAACTTCAGGATTCCCCCATAGCTGCAGTGCATAATTTAGCATCGCCGGGGTCCATTGGCGGAATACCAAGCGTGGAGTAGCGATTATCGGTAGCTCATTGATCATAATTGCGTTCATTTAATAATTTAGCAATTATTTGCGGACTAAAGCCGCGGTTTAATAAGAACCGGAATTGGCGGTTTTTTTCGGTGGGGGTAGTGGGGATTTCCTCACCAAACCGGCGCTCGCGAATTTGCCGGGCGACTGTTAATTCATCAATTTCCTGCGCACTATAAATTTGCGCGATTAATTCACGGTCCTGACATTTTTCCTGCAGCAGGTAATTAATTTTCCGGCTGCCATACTTATGGCTCTTGCTATGGATGAAATTTTCAATATAACGTTCTTCATTGAGAAATTTTTTCGCCACCATTTCATCGAGTACGGCAATAATTTCCGCTTGATCTGGGGTATATTTCAACAATTTTTGAAATAATTCGCGATAGGAATAGTCGCGTCGCGCGAGAAAATCGAGAGCTTTACTTTTTAGTGAGGGTGGCTTGGTCATTAACGCTACCAGAAAAAGATATTTTTTGCATTTCCAGAATTAACAACCGGCGGAATTTCTTCCGCCGGTTTCATTTTATTCTAAATCTTCCGCGCTGCCCTCGGCGTCGGCTTCGCGTTCACTTAGAGGAACTTCGGCCAATTTTAAGCCCGACAAGTTACGGATATTTGCTTCCAATTCCTGCATGATTTGCGGATTTTCTTTTAAGAAGGTGCGGACATTTTCTTTTCCTTGTCCGATTTTTTGTCCTTTATAACTATACCAAGCACCGGATTTTTCAATCAGATCATTGGTTACCGCTAATTCAATTACTTCGCCGCTGCGGGAAATTCCCTCACCATACATGATTTCAAATTCAGCTTGTTTGAATGGCGGCGAAACTTTGTTTTTAACTACCTTGACCCGAGTTTCACTGCCGACAATGTCTTCACCTTTTTTGATATTACCAATCCGGCGAATATCCAGCCGTACTGACGCATAGAATTTAAGCGCATTACCGCCGGTAGTAGTTTCTGGTGAGCCAAACATCACACCAATTTTCATCCGGATTTGATTGATGAAAATTACCAAGGTATTAGTGCGTTTAATATTACCGGTTAGCTTACGCAATGCCTGCGACATCAAGCGTGCCTGTAACCCCATATGGCTATCGCCCATTTCGCCTTCCAATTCAGCTTTTGGGGTTAGCGCTGCCACCGAATCAATAACCACCACATCGACACTGCCGCTGCGTACCAGCATATCAGCAATTTCAAGTGCCTGTTCACCGGTATCCGGTTGCGAAATCAGCATGTCATCAACCTTGACTCCCAGTTTGCGGGCATAAATCGGATCCAGCGCATTTTCCGCATCGATATAGGCGCAAGTTCCACCGAGTTTTTGCATTTCGGCTACGACATGCAAACACAAAGTGGTTTTACCAGATGATTCCGGACCAAAAATTTCGACCACCCGCCCGCGCGGTAAGCCGCCGATTCCCAGTGCTAGATCCAGCCCTAACGAGCCGGTTGAAACGGTTTGAATATCGTGTTCAACTTGTTTGTCATCCATCCGCATGATGGAACCTTTACCAAATTGTTTTTCAATTTGAGCGAGGGCAATTTGCAATGCTTTGGCTTTATCATTGCCATTATTATCATTTTTACGAATATCGGCCATCATGAAACTTTCTATTAAAATTTAAAGGTGTGAGTTAGTGGAACATCGTTCAATAATTCAGCGGCGGTTTCAAATAAAGTCGTGGTAGTGAAATTTTTCTCGCTGCGTCGTTCAATTAGTGTTGCGTGCATAATCAGGTCTTTACCACAGATAGCAACCAATTTGCCACCGATTGCTAATTGTTGCAATAATAAGTCGGAAACTTTTTCAACACCGCCGCCAACAAAAATTTTGTCAAAAGGCGCTTTAACCGACATGCCATTATTGCCATCTCCGGCAACCACGGTTACGTTTTTAATTCCGGTACGACTCAAATTATTAATCGCAAATAGACGGTTTTCCTCATTGATTTCAATGCTATAGACAAAATCGCTAAGTTTGGCTAAAATTGCCGTTACAAAACCACTGCCGGTGCCAATTTCAAGAACTTTATCTTTTTTGCTTAGCTGTAACTCCTGCAATAAACGGGTTTCAATTCGCGGGAACAACATTTTCTGACCACCGGGCAACGGTAATTCAATATCGGCATAAGCCAGATCGCGATATTCCGGTTTGACAAAATTTTCGCGGTTTAGTTGTAATTCTGTTGTCAGCAATTTGTCATCGAAAACATTCCATGGACGGATTTGTTGTTCAACCATATTGAAGCGTGCTTGATTTAGATTCACGATTCCTCCTTGTGAGTAAACATGTTTTTAATTTGGTAATATTACTTAGCGTTAGTGTCTTATTTAATCTTTTGTTCTTGTTTTACTTTATCTACCAGCGCCTGTACGACCTGCATCAATTTTTCCGGTTGTGCCGGCATGGTCATATATTTATTGCCAACAACAAAAGTCGGTGTGCCGGTAATATTGTAGGCATTGGTATATTGGGCATATTCCTGTGGCTTGGTACTAACCGCAAACGAGTTATAAGTTGCCATAAATTTATTTGGGTCAACCAAATTTTTATTGGCAGTTAAAAATGCTTTTAATTGGGTAGGATCCTGCAAATCCTTACGTTCTTTCATGGTAGCGTTAAAAACTTGCTGATTAAAATTAGTTCCCAAATTCAACATCTGTACGGTCGCGTTAATTTTTGCATAGCCGGTAAAATTATTTTCCCATACTACTTGAATGCGGTTGAAATCGACATTTTTAGTACCTTTTAACCATTGATCCAAAGTCGGTTCCAAAATCGAGCAATGAATACACGCATATGAGTAAAACTCGGTGACATTGACTTTGCCGGATTTTTGCGGCAATGGTTTACTTACACCCGAAATAACGGTGTAATCGGTTCCAGGTGTAACCGGGATATCTTTAGCAAATGCCGGAGCAATGATAGAGCAGGCAAAAATACTGAGAAGAATTTTTTTCATTGGGAAGCTTCCTTTCTAATTATTGATGGGACTATAACTTATAATGGTTGAATTAACTGATTGGTCGCTTAATTGACTGACCATATCCTGCGCCTGAGCGCTGCTATTGAATGGACCTAATAATACTTTATTGATCACCGCATTATTTTCTTCACTGGCAATGATTTTAGCACTAAATCCGAGCAATGCCAATTTTGCTTTCATATTATTGGCTAGATTGGGATCACTAAATGCACCAGCCTGAACATAATAGGCACTGGTTTGTGCTTTAGGCTGGGATGCTGCCGGACGAATATCCTTTTTGCCTTGCAGAACATCGTAGAAATCATAGCTGGCGGCCGAAGCAGTGTTTTTTGCAGCTGTCGGTGCTTGCGGTTGCGGGCTTGGGGCTATTTGCATTTTATTACCTGGCGCCAGTTCCAACGGTGCTGAACTGATACTGTTATTACTAATTGGTTGACTGGCAGCAACATTAGTCAAGCCCTTATTGACAAATGGGTTTTGCGCTTTATTGAGGTAGTAAGCAACTCCTCCGGCTATAGCAATCCCCAGTAATAATCCGATGATAAACTTCATTCCTCTAATGCTCCTTTGCGATTATCTATTAATCCAGTCCCCGTTTATACTGGCTGGCCTGTGCTAAATGTTTGATTTGTATTTGCGGGCTATTCTCAAGATCGGCAATTGTCCGTGCCAACTTTAGCTGCCGGTAATAACTGCGCGCCGAAAGCCCCTGCCGTTCAATCATCTGCTGCAGTAAGTGCCTACCGTCGCTATCCAATTGACAAAATTTTTCAATTTCGGGGTTAGTTAGTTGATAATTAAGCTTTTGCTGGCGCTGCAACTGGCGGTCGCGGGCGCCGCGAACTCGTTGTTTTATTAGCGCCGAAGATTCACCGCTATTTAATCCTTGCAATTCAGCCGGCAACAGCGCCGGAACTTCGACTACAATATCGATTCTATCCAGTAACGGCCCCGAGATTTTAGCACGGTAACGATTTATTTGCTCGGAAGAACAGCGGCAGATTTTTTGCGGATGACCGGAGTTTCCACATGGGCAAGGATTCATGGCTGCTAATAACTGAAAATCGGCAAGATATTCGACTTTATTCTGTGCGCGGGAAATCGAAATTTTTTTAGTTTCTAGCGGCTCGCGCAAAACTTCCAGAACTTTGCGGTCAAACTCGGGTAATTCGTCCAAAAATAACACCCCATTGTGGGCAAGACTAATTTCGCCGGGTTTTGGATTGCTGCTGCCACCAACTAAAGCTGCGCTGGAGATCGTATGATGCGGATGGCGGAACGGTGGCAGCCCCCAACTGCTGGGGTTGAATCCCTGCGTGCTTAATGAGTGTAATGAGGCGGTGCTAATTGCTTCGGCGGCGGATAATTCCGGTAAAATTGAACTAATCCGGCTGGCAAGCATTGATTTACCACTACCGGGAGTGCCGATCATTAGCAATGAGTGGCGTCCGGCAGCGGCAATCTCCAAGGCTTTCTTTACTGCGATTTGTCCTTTGACATCGCTAAAATCGCCGAGACTGTCCATCTGCAAATCGAGGTCGGGGAGATGTTGCGGTGCGGCTGTTATCGCGGTGGTATCTTCCAGATGAGCAATAACTTGCTTAAGGCTGGTTGCCCCATATACTGTAATTGCTTCAATTATTGCCGCTTCGGTTATATTTTGCTCTGGGAGTATAAATTGGCGATTATTTTCACTAATGCCAAAAGCCATTGCCAGCGCACCTTTTACTGGCCGCAAATTTCCATCCAATGCCAGTTCGCCGGCAAATTCGAGATTATCCAGCGTCTGCTGCGGCTTAACTAATCCGGCAGCAATCAGAATTCCCAGTGCAATTGGCAAATCATAACGGCTGGAATCCTTGGGCAAATCGGCCGGTGCCAGATTAACCGTAATTCGTCGTGCCGGAAAATCAAATCCGGAATTTTGAATTGCCGAGCGTACCCGATCGCGACTTTCTTTTATCTCGGTATCAGGCAAGCCAACAATTGAAAAGCTCGGCAAGCCACTGGCAACATGAACTTCCACGATCACCTGTGGCGCAGCCATACCGGTTAGCGCCCGCGAATTAAGCTTGGCAATTGACATGATTTATTTAGATTGTTCCGGTTGCGATTGCTCCAGTTGTTGAATTTTTTGTTCCAATTCATCGAGTTTGGCGCGGGTATTGGCAAGAACTTTTTGTTGAATATCAAATTCTTCGCGGGTAACTAATTCCATCTTATCTAAAGCGGCATGTAAAATCGCTTTAAGGTTTTTTTCGACATCCTGTAACGGATTATTTTGGAATAATTTACTGATTTGACCACTAATCTGGTCAACTAACTGCTGCTTAAACATAATTTTCTCCAGTGGGATTTATCGGCGAATTCGGGTAGTTGAACGGTGAATGAATTATTTGCCGAATCGCATTTATTAACCGTGATTTTAAACCATTATCCTTGAAATAGGGCAGTTATTTATGCACCGGCTGCTGCCGATTCGCTGCTTTTATATCCCCCAGCTAATTCCTGATAGAGGTTTACTATGGTAATTAATTGTTGTAATCGGGTCTGATTTTGTTTGATCAGGCTTTGATCCCAGACGATTTTACTATCTAACGTTGAGAGCTTACTATTTATTCCGCGCTGATATAATTGTTCATTTAACTGATAGGCTTTGTGCAGGTGCTGTACCGACGACTCGACTTGGGTCAACTTAGTGGTAATTTTGGCATGCGCTGATAAGGCATTAGTAGTATTGCGGAGTGCTTTTTGAAATACATCCATATAGTTGAAATAGGCTACCTTATTCAATCCTTCGGCTTTAGCCATTTCCCCCAGCGCCGACATATTAAACACCGGAATTTTTAATAATTCATCATTGAAATCAACCACATTGGTAGTTATCGGTGTTGGGAAATGATAGCTGTTATTACCGGCAACCGGTCCACCAATGAAATCTAATTGGATGGTTGGCAACAATTGGCTTTGAGCAATTCCCACGCCGGAGCTGGCAGCAAGCAATTGATTGGTTGCCATTTCCATATCCGGGCGATTTTCAAGCACCGTCAATGGTAAAGCTCCGGGTAACAGGCTTGGATTGGTTAAATCGCTAAATTTCTTTACCGTGGTTAGATTGCCGGGTACTTGATTAATCAGATAGCGCAGCGCATTGCGGCTGGTTATTATATTTTGTTCAACTTCCTGTATTTCACCTTGCAATAAATTTAGCTGCGCCTGTAATTCTTCAACATGAATTTCGGGAATGATTCCGGTTAGGTAAAGCTTCTGATTGATATTCAATAGATTGCCGGTATCATCAATTAGATTTTGCAATAACTGGCGATGCTCTAATTCGGCCTGATAGCTAAAATAGCTAGCAGCGACTTGACTGATTACAGTTAGTTTTACGGCATCATCTTCGGCTTTGGCTGCGGCTAGTTCGTATTCGGCACGCTTTTGCTGTTTTAGTTGGCTAAAAATATTCAGGGTATAATTGGGTGCCAATACCGCGAGCAAGCCGGGGAAACCAGTGGCGGGATTATTGGAATAACCCAAAAGGACATTGATATCCGGAATCCACTGAAACTGGATTTTTTTTAATTCGCCTTCGGCGGCTTCAATGTGGCTGCGCGACATATTTAATGAGTTATTATTGGCAATCGCACTTTCAACTAATTGATTGAGTAGCGGATCGTTAAAGCCCTGCCACCAAGCTAAATACGGAAGGTTACTTTCTTCGCTGCTAGTGGCGGTTGTAATGCTCCAATTACTGGGTGTTGCCAGTTGTGGTTTGTTAAAAGTAGTAGCACAGCCGATCATTAGTAATGATAGTAGCGGCAGTAATTTAGTTATGGGCTTCATGAATGGCTCCCGATTGAATTGATAATTGTTGCGGTGTCGCAAGTAATTGTCCGAGTTCGGCTAAGTCGGTCTGTACCTGCTGATATAATTGATAGTAATCATGCTTGTGGTAGCGCTTGGTATAATAAGCGGAATATAAGGCTTTGATGGATACAAAAATCCGCGCACTAAGCTCAATGAAACGATTAAATTCATCGCCCACCGCTTCTTCCGAACTTAATAAAAATTTGCTGTTGGCAACCAGATTATTTACTTCGGTTAAACTGGTGTTTAATGCCATGCAGCGGCGGAAAAACTCACTATGGCGGATAGTTTCCTGATTAATTAGTTCGACCAATGCTTGCAAGCGTTTAAAAATTTCCAGTTGGGTATCCTCAATAAATCGACTCATCAGGCGGTGACGGCGAAACCAAAAATATTCAAGCACCAAAATAATTGCAAAACCAATCACCGTACACAGTGCATAATCAACCAGAAAAAAAGTAATCGAGTAGTTATTATGGGCATAAAAATAACCGGTACCAATCACTGCGGTATTAACGGTAAATGCGGTAGGGATACTATAGGCATGTCCTACCAAATAGTAGGCAAAAAAGATCGTTAATGGGATAACTAAAATAAGTATTCGATAATCCAAATGTCCGACAAACCAGAGTACATAACCGCTGAGTAAGCCCAAGAGCATGCCCCAAAAACGGTGAAAAGCCCGAAATAAGGTCGTGCCATTATCAAAGCCGGCATAAATCATGATTACCGCAAAACCGATCCAGCCAGCGTGTGGCACGCGGAGAATCTCCTGAATCGCAATCGTGATGGTAAATACCGCACAGATTCTGAGCGCACGCTGGGCGCGATAACTTAGATGCGGAAGTTTTAGGCGGTACATAAATGATTCCAACTCTTAATTAATTGGGCTAATATGCGTAATTCATAGGTCTCGTGCATGATTTTCAAATCTTGGGTAGTTAAAAGCAGTGCTTGGCGATTTTTTACCTGCGGTAATAATTTTTCGAGATAATGATGGAATGCAGCAATGTATTGCCAGCGTAATTGGCGGTAAAATGCCACTAAATACGACATTGCAACCACCAGTTCAAAGGTTAGGAGCGTGATTTTTAAAACGCTGTAACATTTCATTCTGGGTGACAACATCTGGCTATAACGCTTCATGATAACGGTTCCGGGAATAATTGCCATTTGCTCAATTTCACCTTGATAAATTTTATCAGCGGTGGTAATTAAATTTTGCAGTACGCTAATAAAAGCCTTGCGCCAGATTGCCAGATAATAATGTTTGGGAAATAATCGGAGTCCGGCCATTACTACCAGCATCGCAACTATGGTTTCCAAGGCATGATTAAGTGCCAGATAGAAATTGCTGTTGCTCTTATCATAAATTAACGAATAAACCGCCAAGCTAAGGATCAGCGGTGCCGGCACTAGCATGCTCTTTAATTTGTAAATGGCAGTGAAATAAATTAACAGCGAATAGCCAAAGACAAAGAAAACAAAAAAGAGCGGGTAGATTGAGAACATCCCAAATAAAAAAACTGCCAATACACTGCCCATGACGGTAAAAAAATACAGTAAATATTTTTCTTCAAGGGTATTACCAGCGATTTCTGCGGCAAACGCCGTTAGCGGCACATAGAAATAATAAAAATATGGATTGGGAACTTTATAGACGTAATTAAACAAAAATAACAGCTCCAGCACAAATACCGCTTTTAATCCATTGGTAAAATGTTCGCCATACGGGTCGTAGCGCTGAAGTTTATTTCGAAGTTTTGATATAAACATAGGCGCTTGCTCCGGGGTTCAATGGATAATTAGGATCCGGATCCAGGATTTTAATTTGCAGTGGAAAACGTTGCGGTAGTAGCAGCCACTCGTTTTCATTATTGACTTTTTGCAGTTGGCTTTTAGCGGCAGTAGTTTGTCGCTCGGCCGCCCATAGATTATTGACGATCACGCCATGGAAGATTTTATCGAAATAATACATCCGCAGCATAATATAGACTTTATCACCGACTCGCACATTACGTAAATCGGTTTCATTGAAATTGGCCTGAATATAATAATGAGTGGTATCAATGAACGAAAATACCGGCTCATGAATTTTAATTGGCGTATTTGGGGCAATATACAGATTATCAATAATCCCATCGCTGGGAGCACGAACAATGGTTAAATCGAGATTAATTTTGGCATTATCGCGGCGGGCTTTGAGACTGGCAACCAATTGCTGTTGTTCTTCAATCTGGGCGTTTAAAACGCCAATTGCGGCTTGCTGGGAAGCTAAGCGATTGGCTAAAGTTGTTACATCATAATTAAGCTTTTGGATTTCAAGGGTTGAGATTGCCTCGGCAACCTGAGAATTTTTTTTCAAACTCAGTTCATAACGAGCTTTATCCAATTCGCTGGTGATGGATTTTGTCAATGCCTGTGCTTGTTTGACCTGTTGTTCAAGAACCAGCACTTTTTTTTGTCCCTGACGGTAATTGGCATCAGCTTCCTGATATGCCAATTTATAAGGCTCCTGATAGACGGTAAATAACGGCTGGTCTTTTTTTACCCGCTGACCGTTAGCAACCTTGATTTCGGTAATAAACCCAGAGACATCAGCGGCAACTGGTGTGACATTGGTAACCACAAAGGCATTGTCGGTAAACGGAATCTTGTAGGAAAACAGATGGTAAATTCCAATCAAGAGCGCAATAACAATCACCGCTATTGGCAGATTGAACTCATGTTTCATGATTCGGATGATTTTAGACATAGTTACCTTTCAATGATTATCCGTCGTATAACTTTTATAACTTGCAATTATTATCGCATAAATTAGCAGATTACTTGCATTTGAGTGTTGCTGTCGGATCATTTTGCTTAGTCGGTAATGTAAATTTGGGCGCTAAAAAGTCAAAGATTGTTCGATGATTGGTCAAAATATCTACGGCGGCACCAACGTAGCTCAGTAAATTGCCAAAAGTTCCGGCGCTTAATAATATGGCGACAAATTTGAAAATTAGTGAACGCCCAAATGCCGTTCCGAAGACTGCAATATTGGAAAAATGTTTGGTTTCTAGCCCATAAATCGCAATGATCATACCGAGAAATACGCCAAATAGAATTGCCAAGTCGCGATTATTCAGGTGGCGCACCCGAGTATGAATTTTATGATGAGGGTATTGTGTGTAAATTGATGATGCCATGATTACTACCTTATAAAATGTTTATTCACAAAGTAGGAGTCATCAGCATAAAGCAGTTAAGGGCGAACTCCATCGCCGAGAACAGTATTTTAGCACAATTATAATCCATACGATATAGCGGATATCAAGTTTGCTTCAAATCTAGAAAAAATTTCTCAAGAAATGAGATAAATGCCTCTTCTTTGGCGGCGCAAGATTGTTCGGGACGAACTAGGTAAAATGAAAAATCATCCCCGTGAGTGGTTGGCAATATTTGTATCAAACTACCTTCGCGTAGTGCATCAGCTATTATAAAGTATGGTGCGGCGCAAATTCCGAATCCTTCTTTTGCGAAGGCAACCAATGAAATCATATTATCATAAGCGACTTGATAGTTATTTAATTCTAAAGTGTGGCTATTACCTTGATTGTCTTTGAGATAAAGTAATTTTTGTGGGATTTCATTAATCAAATGCGGCATGAATTTATGAGTATTTAATTCTGGAATAGTTTGCGGTGTTCCATGTTGTTCTAGATATTTAGGCGCAGCACATAAAATCAGCGGTGAACTATATAAGCGGCGAATTTTTAAATTTTGTTGTTTGGGGGTAAAAGTGGAGACTGCTAAATCAAAAAAATTAGCATCCTGGGGCAGGGTGTTTAGTAAATAAAATAGTTGAATTTGTAAATTGGGATGTTTATTGCAAAATTCTGATAATGATGTAGTGATGATTTTGTGCGCTAAAATCGGCGGCAACATAATTCGTAATGTTCCGCGAAGTTCACTTTGTTCGGCGATTAGCTGTTCAATAAGCTGCTGGCTTTGAGTGCAGTTGTCTTTGAATAAATTATAGGTCTTTAAGCCAAGATCTGTCAGTTCAAGCTTTTTAGTATTGCGCTTAATTAGCGAGCCACCAAGGTTTTCTTCAAGAATTTTAATCCGGCGACTGACTTTGGAGCGTTGAAGAGTTAATTTTTTGGCAGTTTTATTAAAACCACCGGAAGTAACTAGGTTGATAAATAAAATGATATCGTCATACATAGATAACTTTTCAATAAATTAATAGACTAGGGAAGCCATTATATTAAGCTTAGATTAATAATTTTGGTAGAAATATTATTATTGCTTTTCACTGCGGTATTATACTATAGTTGTATATAAAATACAATAATGATATAATTGCGCTGGTAATTCCTAATAACCGTGAATTCAGCTATCAGTAAGTTTTAAATTCTTGCCGAAGTTTATATCCCTGTGTCGGTATTAAAAAATGCGATGTTATTGATTAGCGGCTATTTTTAAAAAAATGAAAAAATTATTTCTAAGAAAGAAGCACCATGGAAAATTTTGCTCAAACCAAAGTATCAGATATTGTTACCAGAAACTACTTAACGGCCATGATTTTTAGTAAATATGGAATTGATTTTTGCTGTAATGGCAAGCGCACAATTGCCCGCGCCTGTAAAGATGATACAGCACTAATTGACTCATTAGAGGCGGAAATTAAACAATTTTTCGCAACCCAAGCGCAACCGACTCAAGCCGTCGATTATGCCAGCTGGTCGTTAGAGGCGCTACTTGAATATGTTGTGGATAAACATCACAGCTATATCCGCGATCATATCCCGCTTATCCAAGGATATTTGCATAAACTGTGTCGGGTGCATGGCAAAAACCATCCGGAATTATTTGAGATTGATCAATTATTTACTGCTAGTTCTGATGATTTATTGGCGCATTTACAAAAAGAAGAGCAAATTTTATTTGCCTATATTTTTGAAATTGTCGCCGCGAGTAACAACAATACTCAATTACGCCGTCCGCCATTTATAACTATCAAAAATCCGGTTGCAATGATGATGAATGAACATATCACCGAGGGCGAGCGGTTTTTACGTATCCGTGAATTAAGCAACAATTTTACCGCGCCGGCTGATGGCTGCAATACCTATAAAGCAGCTTACGCGGCACTAGCGGATTATGAGCGCGATTTGCATTTACATATTCACCTGGAAAATAATCTGATTTTTGAACGGGCGATTGCTGTAGAAGAAGAACTATTTAATTCGCCGACTAAACAAGCGGAGCAAGGTTAATCATGAGCCATCAAGTTCAAATAGCGGCACAATCAGTTCAATTCAGTGTTGAAGAACATCAAACGATTTTGCAAGCTGCATTAGATCATGGGGTCAATTTGCCGCATGCGTGTAAAACCGGTAATTGTGGCGGTTGTCGCTGTAAAGTTTTAGATGGGAATTACTTAAGCAGTGCGCCGACTGGTGTTAGCAATGGAGTTAATTCTGATGATTCTATTTTGACCTGTCAAACCTATGCGCTTAGCGATATACTATTGGATGTTCCTAATTTTTGTGCGATCCCAGTTAAAAATCTACCGGCAAAAATCACCTACTTACACAAAGATAATGGGCTGGCAATTTTAAAATTAACCTTACCGGCTAATCAAAAGTTTGAATTTATTGCCGGACAATTTATTGACGTAACGGCACAGGGTATTACCAGGAGTTATTCAGTTGCCAGTGCGCCAAATAATACTCAGCAACTGGAGTTGCACATTCGTTACCGCCAAGGGGGGGCATTTTCAGAAATTTTATGGAATAGCTTGGCGGTTGGCAGCTTGGTGCGAATAAAAGGACCATTGGGTAATTTTAGTTTAAAAAACAGCGTGGTGCCATTACTATTGGTTGCTACCGGCACGGGATTTGCGCCATTAAAAGCAATTTTGGAACATTTACGTGATACTAACAGTTCTCAACATCTTCATTTAGTGTGGGGGAATTATCGCCCGGAGGACTTTTATTTGCGTGAAACTTTGGCTGAATTTCAACAATTCTTAAAGTTAACCGTTGCACTATGTGCTTCCGAATCCGCGGTCACAGGATTTTATTCTGGGATGGTTACTGATTATATTAGCGAGAATTTCGCCGATTTGAGTAACTATGAAGTTTATGCCTGCGGTAATCCGGCGATGATTACTGCCGTGAGTGAGTTAACGATTAATAAATTACAGCTTCCGCCGCACAACTTTTTTGCAGATTCATTTTCGCCAACCAATCTTCAATAGTTTTAGCGGATAGATAAACGAAAATGCGGCTGGTAATGGATTATCAGCCGCATTTTTGTTAATAGATAAATGTTATTTTCTGACAATTTCATAACCGGTACGAGTCATGTATTTTAGCGGTAAGCTCAGTACGTGTACCAAGCGGGTAAACGGGAACAGCACGAACAAAGTCATTCCCCACAGTACATGGATTTTGAAAATTACACCTACCCCACTTAAATACAAATAAGCATCTTTATCCAGAATTGCCAAATGTTGTACCCAATTGGCCAGCGCTTCCATTTCATGTCCGTCCAAATGCCTAGCTGAAAAGGGAATAGTCGCTAATCCAAATATTAATTGAATATAAACTGCCAGCAAAATAACAATATCTGACGTTTTGCTGGTTGCTCTTACGCGGGCATTAAACAGCCGGCGAATTACCAATATAGTCATGCCGATAAAACACAGTATTCCCAATCCACCACCGACGATCATTGCCATTAATTGCTTATGTGCCGGAGAAATAAAAGACTTATAAAGTACCTCGGGCGTAAGTAATCCAACAAAATGCGAGCACAAGATTAATACTACGCTCCAGTGAAAAAGATTGTTGCCGAGTATAAACCATTTATCATTTAATAGTTGGCTGGAACGGGCATTCCACGAATATTGGTCGCGGTCATAACGAATCCAGCTGGCAACGATGAATGTGGTTAAGGCAATATACGGGTAAAGCTGAAATAAGAAAAAATCTAAATACATTTGTTTATTCCTTTTAACAATTTTGGGTTTGGCAACTACCGCAGCTATTATGAGCACTGCCGAAAGTAACCGGAGGTTCCGCCCAATCTTTATCAATTTCGGCAAGACTCTTGATTGGAATAACCGGTTTAGCTATTTGCGGTGTTTGCCCCATGAAAATTTCCAAACTCTCACAAATAAGCGCATAATCACTGTTGCCGGCACGTAATTTTTGTCCCATTTTGCCAATAATCCCGAGCATGTCGGCAAGAAATTCGCGGACTAATTCCGCTGGCTGATAAGACAAAAATTCCAGTACTAATGGCAAATAATCCGGTAGTTCATTACCCGTTATTGCAAAATTATGCGTTTGGTAGTATCCGCTAAGATCGACCATTGCCTGCCCGCGTTCACGGGATTGTCCATGGACATATTCAAATAAATACAGTGAAACCTGATTATCAAATAAAGTGACATACTCTTCTTGCCATGAGATCAATTCACAGTGTACCAAATTGGCTAACCATTGCTGTAGAGCTTCGGCGGGAACTATTGTTTCGGACTTAATTATGGCACTGATTTCAGGTAACGCTTGCTGTAGTTCGCTAGTGGGGTAGCCTAAAATCAGACTAAATGCCTTAAGGGTTTTTAGCATGATTGCCTCCAAAGAAGTTTATTTTATGGGTATTGCCAAAAATATCTACCTCATTATTACCGTTGGAACTGCAGTTACCAGCAGAAAATCCACAACCAGAGCGCATGGCAAAAGCATCACCGGCATATTCACTATGGCTGGTTGGAATTACAAACCGGTCTTCATAATTGGCAATTGCCATATAGCGATACATTTCATCAGCCATTTTTTCAGTTAATCCGACTGCGGCCAAGATACTATTATCTGCCTCTTTTTCAACATGTTTGGTACGCATATAATTTCGTAATGCCAACATTCGCGATAGCGCCAAATGTACCGGTGCCACATTGCCGGCGGTTAGCAAATTAGCCAAATATTTTGCAGGGATGCGCATGTTTTCGCTATCGGCAAAAATATTATGCGTTTCTAGAGTTTGCTGAATTGGCGATAACGGTGGAATATACCACACCATCGGCAGAGTCCGATATTCCGGATGAAGCGGAAAGGCAATTTTCCATTCCAGTGCCATTTTATAAATTGGAGATTTTTTGGCGGCATCTAACCATGATTCAGGAATTCCTTCTTTACGTGCCAATTCAATTATCTGTGGATCATTCGGATCTAAAAATATATCTAGTTGTGATTGGTAAAGATCTTCGGGATTAGCAACTTCTGCCGCGGCAGATATTTTATTGGCATCGTAGAGCAGTACGCCCAAGGTGCGAATTCGTCCGACACAGGTTTCGGAACAAATTGTCGGTTCACCGGCTTCAATCCGTGGATAGCAGAAGATGCATTTTTCGGATTTATTACTGTCCCAATTAAAGTAGATTTTTTTATACGGACAGCCACTGACACACATTCGCCAACCGCGGCACTTGTCCTGATCAATTAAGACGATTCCATCTTTTTCACGCTTGTAAATAGCTCCAGACGGGCAGGATGCGACGCACGCCGGATTTAAGCAATGCTCACATAAACGTGGTAGATACATCATAAAGGTGTTTTCAAATTCACCATAAATCTGTTTGGCGATTTCCTGAAAATTATAGTCGGCTGAACGTTTGCTAAATTCACCGCTTAAGATTTCTTCCCAGTTGGGACCTTTAATTATTTTTTGTAATGCATTACCGGTAATCACCGATACCGGCACTGCGGTTGGTGCAGTCTTGCTTTTCGGTGAATTTTGCAAATGTTGGTAATCATAGGTAAATGGTTCATAATAATCATCAATTTGCGGTAAATTGGGATTAGCGAACAAAGTTGCTAATATTTTGATTTTATTGCCTTGCTTGAGTTTTAATTTACCCTTACGGTCAAGTTCCCAGCCGCCTTTCCAGCGTTCCTGATTTTCCCAGTCATCGGGAAAGCCAATGCCGGGTTTACTTTCTACATTGTTAAACCACGCATACTCTACTCCGCGGCGCGAAGTCCAAACATTCTTACAGGTAACCGAACAGGTGTGGCAACCAATACATTTGTCCAAATTTAATACCATGCCGATTTGAGCACGAATTTTAGGTTGATAAGTCATGATTTAGAATCCTTTATTTTGCAGTAAATGGGGTTTCTTCTGGCGCATAAGTATTACCCCAGGCAATGTTTTTCATTTTTCGCAGCACGATAAATTCATCGCGATTGGAGCCAACAGTTCCATAATAATTCCAGCCATAAGCCAATTGGTGATAACCACCAATCATATGGGTAGGTTTCATGGTGATGCGGGTAACCGAATTATGTACTCCACCGCGGAGACCGGTTTTTTCGCTTAACGGCGCATTAATTACCTTGTCTTGAGCATGATACATCATGATAACCCCTTGCGGAATCCGCTGACTCACGATGGCTCGTGCCGCGATGCTACCGTTTTCATTGTATGCCTCGACCCAGTCGTTATCTTCAACATCAATGAGTTTGGCATCATCTTCGCTAATCCACACATTCGGACCGCCACGGGATAAGGTTAACATCAGCAAATTATCCGAATGAGTGCTATGGATACCCCATTTTTGGTGTGGCGTCAGAAAATTTAATACCACATGTTTTTCCTTTGCGTCAATTATGCTCTCAACACTTTTGGTATTTACCGGTGGTTTATAAACGCAGTGTTCTTCACCAAAGGCACGCATCCATGGATGATCCTGATACAATTCCTGCCGTCCGCTTAAAGTCCGCCATGGGATTAGTTCGTGAACATTGGTATAGCTAAAGGTATAACTGACGTGTTCCGATTCGATACCGCTCCAGGTTGGTGAGGTTATAATTTTACGTGGTTGCGCTTGAACGTCACGGTAGCGAATTTTTTCGTCTTCACGGGCTTCAACTAAATGAGTATGTTTGCGACCCGTAAATTTTTCCAATGCCTGCCAGGATTTTAAAGCTACTTCACCACTGGTTTCCGGGGAGAGCGATAAAATTACTTCGCAGGCATCAATATCACTGTCGATTTTTACCTTACCATTAGTAGTGGTATAGTTAAGTTGTTTGAGTAATTCGATTTCTTCATCAGCTAACCAGTTGATCCCTTTGCTACCGACACCGAGAGTTTCTACCAGCGGTCCCAATGAGGTATACTTGCTGTAAATTTGGCGGTAATCGCGTTCAACCAAAGTTACATTGGGCATAGTTAGATTAGCGATCGGTAAACATTCTTCTCTAGTCCAATCTTTGATCACCAAACCTTGCCCATTTTCAGCTGGGGAATCATGCAGAATCGGTGTAAGTACCACATCATGGACAGTTTCCAGATTGCCATGAGCTAATTGAGATATCTTAGCTGCCAACGCCTTATAAATTTCCCAGTCATTCCGCGACTCCCAGACCGGGTCAACGGCTTTGGTAAATGGGTGAATAAATGGATGCATATCCGAGGTATTCAAATCATTTTTTTCATACCATGAGGCAGTTGGGAAAACTATGTCTGAATATAAGCAGGTTGAAGACATCCGAAAATCCAGCGTTACCAATAAATCCAGTTTTCCCTCCGGGGCGGCATCATGCCAAATTACCTTGGCAGGATGTTTTCCCTGAGCTCCTAAATCCTTACCTTGTACGCCATTGGAAGTTCCCAATAAATGTTTTAAAAAGTATTCATGTCCTTTGCCGCTGGCACCCAGTAAATTGGAACGCCAGACAAATAAATTGCGCGGCCAGTTTTGTGGATTATCTGGATCCTGACACGCCATGGTCAAGTTGCCATTGGTAAATTGACTGGCAATGTATTCACTTGGATTGGCATTACTAGCTTTTATCTGTGCACCGATGGTTAATGGATTGGCCTGTAATTGTGGTGCGGTTGGTAGCCAGCCACGTTGTTCCGCCATTACGTTGCAGTCGATAATTGATTTGTCCGCCCATTCCTCGTGATTAGCTAGTGGCGAGATCACTTCACCAAGACCCAATTTTTCATAGCGCCATTGATTGGTATGGGCGTAGAAAAACGAAGTTCCATTCATTAATCGCGGTGGACGTGACCAGTCGGTGGCGGTTGCCAGTTGCTGCCATCCGGATTGCGGGCGCAATTTTTCCTGTCCGACATAATGGCACCAGCCACCACCGGATTTTCCGATACAGCCACACATTACCAATAAATTGATAATGGCGCGGTAAGTCATATCCATGTTATACCAGTGATTAAGTCCAGCACCAACAATAACCATTGAACGCCCCTCGGTTTTACTGGCATTATCGGCAAATTGGCGAGCAATATCGATGACTTTATTGGCGGTTACACCGGTAATTTTTTCCTGCCACTGTGGCGAATAAGGTTTATCCTGATAATAATCGCTTGCGGCATTAAGATCATCAAAACCGCGATCAACTCCATAATTAGCTAAAAATAAATCATAAACGGTAGTTACGAATAGTTCCTGACCATTTATTTGTAATTTGCGGCAAGGAACTTGATGGGTAATGATACTGTCATGAGTGGTTGCGGCGAAGTATTCATGCTCTAAATTGCCAAAATACGGAAAAGCTACTTCACTTAATTGATAATCACTAGTTTCTGCACAAGAGAGCAAGGGACTAATTTCACTACCATTGACGGCATTTTTTAGTTCCAGATTCCATTTAGCACTTTTATCCCAGCGTGAACCGATGGTGCCGTTGGGCGCAACAATGTTGCCGCTGATTTGGTCAATCACTACTGGTGTATGCGCGGCACTTTCCGGGTTTATGTTCAAATTATCGGCAAATTCACTCGCGCGCAGCATTCGTCCGGAAACAAGTAAGCCTTGTGCATTTCTTTCCAATACAACCAAGAATGGCATATCACTATACTGTTGACAATATTTTTGGAAATAAGGTGTGGCGTTTTTGACAAAAAATTCGCTTAATATTACATGTCCCATAGCCAATGCCAAAGCCGCATCAGTTCCCTGTTTGGGATTAAGCCAGTTATCGGCAAATTTGGCAACTTCAGCATAGTCTGGGGTTACTGCCACGACTTTAGTGCCTTTGTAACGCGCTTCGGATAAAAAATGGGCATCGGGAGTACGGGTCTGCGGGACATTGGAACCCCAGGTGATGATGAAATTGGAATTATACCAATCGGCGCTTTCGGGTACATCGGTTTGCTCGCCCCAAATTTGCGGACTAGAGGGCGGCAAATCACAATACCAATCATAAAAGCTTAGACAAGTTCCGCCAATTAAAGATAAATAGCGGGTACCGGCGGCAAAAGAGACCATCGACATTGCCGGAATCGGCGAAAACCCGACAATTCGATCCGGTCCATAAGTTTTGGCGGTGTAAAGATTGGCCGCTGCAACAATTTCGGTTAGCTCATCCCAAGACGCGCGGATGAACCCACCCATTCCACGTTCTTGCTGAAAACTCTTACGTTTATCATGATCTGTCATAATGGCAGCCCAAGCTTCGACCGGACTACGATACTGTTGTTTGGCATCAGTCCATAAGCGCCACAAACTGGTGCGAATTAATGGGTATTTTAACCGCGCCTGCGAATATAAATGCCATGAAAAACTAGCGCCGCGTTGGCAGCCGCGGGGTTCATGGTTGGGTAAATCCGGGCGGGTGCGTGGGTAGTCGGTTTGTTGGGTTTCCCACGTAACCAACCCATTTTTTACATAAATTTTCCAACTGCATGATCCAGTGCAGTTATTTCCATGCGTGGAACGAACAATTTTGTCGTGTTGCCAGCGTTTGCGATAAGCGTCTTCCCACTCGCGATTTTCATCAGTGGTTATTCCGTGGTTTTCGCTAAAAGGTTCACTTTTGCGTTTAAAAAAAGTTAGACGATCTAATAAATGACTCACTTTGAACTCCTTATGCAACCTTGCGGTAAAAGCCTAATAAAATAATTATTGCGAAAAAATAACAAGCCAGTAACACCCCAAATGCACTATCGGATGAATTGAAGCTTGCCAATGACCAACCAAATAGTTTAGGTAGCAAATATGACGCATATGCTGCGATTGCCGCACTTAGACCTAGGGCTGGTGCTTTTCCGCCGCCGTCGAATACTACTCCGATTAATTGAAAGATTGAACCATTGGCAACACCGGAAAATGCAAAAAGCATCAAGAACATCCCTAGATATGGGAAAAATGCTTTGTGCTCAATTTGCGTAAAATAAACGATACCAATGGTGGCAAGTCCCATTATTACAAAGGCACCAACGCTAATTTTTTTACCACCAAATTTATCGGCTAGAATACCTCCAATTACCCGCATTAGTGAGCCCAATAATGGACCAATAAAAGCATATTTAACAATTTCAATTTCTTTAAATTGTAATTTACTGATTAGCGGAAACGCTACTGCACAACCAATGAATGTTCCAAAGGCGCAAAAATAAAGAATAGTTACCAAATACATATCTAGTTGAGTAAATACCCTAAATTGGGTTAACGGTCGAATGATTGTTGGTAGATTTACCATTTTCCATCCGGCAAGAATAGTAAAAATTATAATAACCGGTATCCATAATACAACTGCGCTGGATAAATAAATGCCATTGATTTCTTTTCCATACAGTGCTGAGCCAAGAATTAATGGAGCTAGTAGCTGAAAAATACTGACACCCAGATTTCCAATGCCGCCATTGATCCCCAGAGCGAAACCTTGCAAGCGTTTGGGAAAAAATAGGCTGATATTTGCCATCGATGAGGAAAAATTGCCGCCGCCTAAACCACAGGCAATTGCCAATAATATCCATGTCGTATAACTGGTGCTTGGATTTTGTAGGGCGATAGTGATTCCTATGCAGGGGATTAACAATGAAGCGGTACTAAACACCGTCCAATTACGCCCGCCAAAGACTGGAATTACAAAAGAATATATGATGCGTAAAGTAGCCCCAACTAGCCCCGGGATGGCGATGAGGGAGAAGAGTTGTTCTTTGCTTAAATTAAAACCATAGCTATTTATTTTAATTGCCAAAATTGACCAAAATACCCAAACGATAAATGATAATGCTAAACACCCGGTTGAAATCCATAAATTGGTATAGGCAATTTTCTTGCCGGACTGCTGCCAGAAAGTCAAATTTTCCGGGTTCCAGTTATTAGTTGTTGTGGTCATTATTGGGAAATCTTTCAAAATATAGTTTTTCTGTCAAATGTTTCTCACTGATAATTATAACAATATATCCATAAGCGTAATATGGGCATAAATAGAACACGGCATTTACAAAAAAAGATTGAGTCAAATTATGGATTATTACTGGTGGCGATATTTTTTACGATTACCAAGCGCTGCTAAATTTAAATCCCAGTGCCTGCTGGGTACCGGTTAAATTACTAATTCCAAAACCATTTTTAGCTACGCTAGCCTGAGCAACGCTATCCGGATTGTTTGAGACGGTAATATATTGCCAATAAGGAATTAGGCTCACTGATTGCGTGACTTTGAAATTAAGTCCCAATTCTGCGATTGAAAGATATTGCATCACACTAGCATCTTGGGCATTGCCGATACTCCAGCCCTGAAATTGCCCGGTTAAATAGTTTTGCTGAGCACCTGCCGAAAAATTAAAATATGGAGTAAAGTTTTTTATCACCTTAAATGAAAATTTAGCCCCCAGCATTCCGGTATAGGTCGAAGAATAAATGTATTCGCCATCGGTATTCTCCAATACCGCAGTCATATTGCGTAAGTAGTTGAAACGAATATACGGGGTAATGTCCAATAACTCGCTGGGGTGAAAATTATACCCTAAAAATCCGGAAAATCCATAACCCATAGGATTATTCGCATTTGATGCCGGAATGGTCGGGAAAATCGGATTAGTTGCCATATAGTTATAACGACCATAGGCGCGTACTTCGTAATAGATGTCGTTTGCCAGCGTTTGGGTAAAAAAACCATAGACATTGGCACCGTTTAAGGTATCTTCAAATGCGGCGCCGGCTGCCGAAATAGTTTTACCTTTGGGCGCAGTACCGATTACCCCGTCATAATTATTCAGCACTGCCGATTCACTTAAACTTTGTGCCGAGGCAGCAGCTAAAAATCCAGAGCCTAAACAAAAAATAACAACTTTTTTCATGATTTTATTTCCATAATAGTTTATGTTTTATCGGTTCTTGTGAAGTGGGCGAACTTCACTAAAATACATCCACATCAGCGAAACCCACACAATTCCAAATAACAGCATAAATGCTGAAGAACGAATTCCGCTAAGGTCAACCAATGCGCCAAAAAGAATCGGCAGGATAAAGCCACCCAAGCCACCAATTAAGCCGACAATTCCGGAGACCACCCCGATATTGTGTGGATAGTTATCGGAAATATATTTGAATACCGAGGCTTTTCCAAAGGCAAATACTATTCCGACAACAAACATCAAAATGGTAAAGAGCATGGGAGTTAACCCCAAATGGAATGTCCTTTTACCGGCAATGGTGTGGATGGAAAATTCGCTTTGCGGATAAGAAAGAAAAAATAAAGCAACTAATGCAATCCACAGCACCCACCAAGTTACGGTATGGGCACCGAATTTGTCGGAAAGATAGCCGCCACCGGCGCGAAGAACACCACCAGGCAATGAAAAAGCCGCCGCTAATAATGCTGCGCTTTTTATATCAAATCCATACTCACTAACATAATATTTGGTCATCCACAATGCCAGTGCCACATAACCGCCAAAGACTATCGAATAATATTGGCAATAGCGCCAAACCCGGGGATCTTTTAAAACCGCTAATTGTTCTGTCAACGTTACTTGCCCAGAAATTTTATGATTGGGATCGGAAAAAGTAAACAGCCAGAATAATATGGCGATTACCAGCATCGCTAAAGCATAAATTTTAGGTACGGCAGCCCAACCCAACGAGATTAAAATTAACGGTGCAATGAATTTATTTACTGCCGCACCGGAATTGCCGGCACCAAAAACTCCCATTGCCAAGCCTTGCTGGGATTTAGGAAACCAACGGGCAACATAGGCTACGCCAACTGAAAATGATCCACCAGCGAGCCCGACAAATAACCCAATTAATAAAAATTGCCAATAGCTGGAGGCATAAGCAATCAGGTAAATTGGGAGTACCGTTGTTAACATCAAGACAAAAAAAACTATCCGCCCACCAAAACGATCGGTCCACATTCCCAAGGGGAGACGAATTAATGAACCAGTAAGCACCGGCATTGAGATTAGTAAACCAAATTCGGTTTCATTTAGATTGAGGTTTTCTTTGATTGGGATTCCAATTACTGCAAACATCATCCAGATGGCAAAACAGACGATAAATGCTACCGTGCTCATGGTGACTACGGTAATTTGGCGGTAGTTTAACTGATTATTTTTCATGACTATCTTTCTACGGTACTAATATTTGTGCGCGATTCATCGTTTTCCCAGTTGGATTTTATACTTGCGTTGAGATTATAACATTATTTAAAATGTGGAATTATGTGCAAAAATAGAACCGTGATTAAACAAAAATAGTCAGGGAAACCCAGTCGGATATTTGTCGCGGTTAATAATTCAAGCCTAATGAAAACATTGCTCCATAGATATAGGAAGTCACTGCGGTATGTGCTGGTGAATTGGCCGGCGAATCGGGATAATATAGCGGCATATAAAAGGCGTGGAAACCGCATTGCAGTTGATCATACAAATGGATTTTGGTTCCGATTTGAGTGTTAAATGCGTAGTTAGTCAAGCTAGCACCATAAGTTAGTGCCGGTGCCTGACTTTGGTTCTGCACCACGGAGGTGTCGATATAGGTATTTATCCAGCTATTGATGCGATAGGCAAATTTGACTCCGCCACCAAATGTTAGAAAATAATTTTGCGTTAAATTGGCGGTTTCTCGAGCATTAACATCAACGGTATAAGTTGCCCATTGTGCATTATAACCACCAGTGGCATAGGGAATAATGTATAAATGAGCCGGAATCGGACGAAAGGCATAACCAGCTTTGAGATTTAAACCATTGAATTTAGGGTAGTCGCCATAACGGTCAAGAGTCGGCGAGCCGTTGGGATGCATTTGTAAAAATTGCGAGAAATAAGTAAAAGTATCATAGTTCGCTTCAAGATATAGCCCCATATCAAAAAGTTTGGTTACATTGACATTAACATCCTGAGCATTGGCATTGCCGATGTCGCTGAAATTGATACCGATAAATTGATAACCGATACTATATTGATTAATAAATTTTTGAAAGAGGCGAAAGCGATCACTGTCATCATTATTAAAATTGTTTAGCGCCGGATTTTCTAATGGCACGCTTTCTGGTATATTCTGACTTTCAAAATTTAATGGATATGCCAAGAGTGGTTGAGAGATAACTGAGCCGCCAACGAGTAACCCAATCCGAAAGATTTGTGATGTAGAAATAAACTTGTGCGATAAGTTAAACATTTTCATTCCCCTGAAAATTTTAATAAACGAAACCGATACTAATCAAACCGCCAGTAGTGCTTTGTGGTACCAAAACCGCGCCGCTAGTGGTTTTTAATGAATTTGGGTAGTAATAATTATTATAAAACCCCTGAATTCCTAGTTGGAGACTCTGATAGAGATTAAATTTTGCGCCAACTAGTGAAGTGTAGCTATAGTTGTCATTTGTCGGCAATCCCGCCGCAGTTGGCGCTTGTGAGGCGTTATAGAGTGCATTTTGATCAAAATAAAGTTCAATAACTGGGCTAAGACGATATTCCAACCGTGCACCAATGCCGCTACTTAAAAAATAATCCTGAGTAATATTGGTAACTGGAGTATTGGCATACATGGTATAAGAGGATAAATTAGTAGCTCGCCCAAATTGTGCGTAGGGTGTAATTAATAAGCGTTCGCTGATGAGTGGAAAGGCATAACCCAATTTTAGATTAATTCCGCCAAAACTCGGTTGGGTACCATTTACCACGGTTGCCGATGTAAAAGCCGGATCTTGTCCTTGCGAATAATAGGTCATCAACGAGGCATTTAAATCAAACCAAACGCCAATGTCAAATAAGCGCTCAATTTCCAGATTGATAAATTGTGAACTATTAACCGCGCCGGAGTTGCCATTGGTTAGTTTCCCCGAAGTGATGCCGATGCCTAAATTTAATTGACGATCAAATTTTTGAAATGACGAGTAGGCTGTAGTCGTGAGCGGTGGTGTTGATTCCCCGGCTGCTATAGCCGCCAGTGAATAACTTAATAGTCCACAGAGTAATAACGATTTTTTATACATTTTATTTTCCCCTTTGATAGTTTATTTTAAGATGGAATCACTACTGACCTGCGCATAGTAGTCATAGCCCAATTTAACTAATGAAGATATTTTTTGAGGGCATAATTTATTATTTTTGAGCAAATTCTCGTTGATGTGAGCACCAACAATATATGCCAAAATTATGCGGGTAAATTCTTGTTTAGGATTAGTGCTGGGAAGTTTGATGGTAGTATAGTATCGGCATTCCAAGCTAATTGGCGCTTCATCTACTCGGGGTGGTATTACTAACCGCGATGTACTGGGAGTTACCTGAGCCAAATCAAATTCACTGACACCATAGGGCAGATTTTTGGCGGTAATATTTAACTGCTCTTTTAGCGAAGAGTCTGCCAAATTTACGACAAATTGATGAGTTTCTTCAATGTTCCGGAGAGTGTCTTTAGGTTGTCCATCTTCGCGAAGACTCAGGGCTGCCAGCATAATCATTGGGGGTGCTACCGAAATCAGGTTAAATAAGCTGTATGGCGCCAAGTTATGTTCGCCTTGGCTATTGCAACTACTCACCCAAGCAATTGGACGCGGTGCAACGATTGCGGTGGTTAATTCTGGTGTTAGCTGGTTTTTGTCAAAAAAAATACTAGTCATCGTTATAATCCTTCAATAATTCAGTCGGAGAGAATTATAACATTGCTTATTAAATGCAACAATTGCCAAAAATAGAACATAATGCCAACTAAAATAGTCCTAGTAAATTACTGTAGTATTCTAAAAATTGAGATTAGTCGGAGTTGGGCATGCTTTCGCCAGCTTTGTATCCGCCGGCTAATTCTTGGTAGAGCTTGACTACGCTTAGCAATTGTTGTAATTTATCCTGATTGACAGTGATATTAATTTTATCTACTGCAATTTTGCTTTTCAAACTGTCATTATAGGATTGAATTCCTTGCTGGTACAGTCGCATATTCAGGTTATAAAATTTCGTCAGATGTTGTTTGGCAAGTATGGTTTGTTGCAATCTGTTACTGAGTTTGCTATTGGCAGATAGTGCATTGGTCGTATCCCTCAGCGCTTTTTGCAAGATATCAACATATTGAAAGTATGCCGCTTTATCGAGACCTTTGGCTTTGGCGATTTCGCCAAAGGCGGACATTTTGAAAACTGGGATTTTAAGTAATTGATCATTAAAATCTACTACATTGGTTGTGACTGGATTGGGAAAGTGATAGCTATTATCTCCGGCGACTGGTCCGCCAATAAAATCAAGCCGCAGAGTCGGTAATAATTGACTTTGTGCGACACCAATTCCAGCTCCAGCGGCGCTAAGCTGATTTTTGGCAAGTTGTAGATCCGGGCGATTTTCTAAAACATTAAGCGGGAGCGCACCAAAAATTAATCGCGGATTATTTAGTTGATTAAAACTTACATCTGGCGTTAAAGAACCGGGATTTTGATTTAATAAGTAATGCAGTGCATTGCGGCTAACAACTAAATTTTGTTTGACTGCTTCCAGCTCGCCTTGAATTAAATTAGCCTGACTAGCCAATTCTTCAACCGGCATGTCGGCACCTAGGCCATTGGCATAGACTTTTGCGGCAATCGCACTTAAGTGAATCATATCATCATATTGTATTTGCAATAGCTCTTGATGCTCCAGTTCTGCCAGATAGGTAAAATATGCACCACAGACCTGTGAAATAATGGTAAGTTTTACCGCGTCATCCTCGGCTTTAACTGCGGCTAACTCGTATTCTGCCCACTGCTGTTCTTTAATCTGCCCAAAAATATTGATGGTATATTCCGGAACCAAAAGTGCTAATAAGCCCGGGAAACCGGTTGCCGGATTATTCGAATAACCTAATAAAACATTGATATCTGGAATCCATTGAAATTGAATTTTCTTTAATTCGCCTTCTGCCGCTTCGATATGACTGCGCGAAATGTTTAATGTAGTATTGTTATTAAGTGCGCTTTCAATTAATTGGTTTAGTAACGGATCATTAAAACCCTGCCACCATGCCAAATATGGTAGATTGCTCTCATTCACTCGTAAGTTTTGGTTTTCGACCGACCAGTTGTTATCTGTAATGATATTGTGGGGATCCACATTGTTATTTGTCGCACAGGCAGCAATAATAATCGGTACCAGCATGAGCAAGCTATACTCAAACCGATTCATTATCCTAGGTCGTTGATATGCTCCTCGCTTACTAGTTGTAAGCGTCGTCGCACTTCGCCTACTAGTATTTCGAATCTGATTGAGTATGGTTAGTAATTTCATGAATGTCTTTCGAGGCTGAAAAATTAGTTATTTGTTTTAATTGAGTAAAATTCTTATGTGATTGTTGTAAGAGCTGATGATAATTGGATGTTAATATTTTTTCATTTTGTGATAACGCATGGAGCGCTTTTAGTTCACAAAAAATCTGATTGCTTAGTGCTACAAAGTTATCAAACTCATCACCAACAACGTTACGGCTATCAAGTAAGAAACGTGAATTATTCACCAGCCGATTGGTATTGGTTAAGCTATTATTGAATTTTAGACAACTGCGAAACCAGCTAACCTGAGAACTGGTTGGCACTTTTAACAGTTCAAATAAGGCGGTTAAATGATTGATCATTTCTTGTTGCGTATCGTAGATGAAATGTTCTAATAAACGATAATGACGAAACCAAAAATATTCAAATAGGATAACAATTGCAAAGCCAATGATGGTACACATACCGTAATCAAAAATGAAAAAAGTCATGGCATAATTATTGTGGGCAAAGAAATAAGCATTGCCGATTACCGCAGTATTAACATTAAATACCACTGGGATGGAGTGTTCTTTTCCGAGCAGATAGTAAGCTAGGAAAATCGTGAACGGGATTAATAAAAATAAACTGCGGTAGTCTAAGTGCCCAATCAACCACAGTAGATAGCCACTTAATAAACCTAGTAGAACACCCCAAAAACGATGAAATGCGCGAAAAAGAGTCGTACCATTATCAAAGCCGGCATAAATCATGATTACCGCAAAGGCGGTCCAGCCGGCATGAGGTATTTTCATATACCTCTCTAGAGTAATGGTAAAAGTAAATACCGTTGCGATGCGCAGCGCCCGCCAGGCTTGATAATTTAAATAGGGGTGTTTTATAATTTGTGGCATAGATAATTCCAGCTTAGAATTAGTTTATATAGGGCTTGCAAGGCGTAAAAATCAGGAAAGTCAGCTTTTTGAATTATTAGTGGGTGCTTTAGTTTGACCGCTGCAGTAAGGCGCTGCAAATGGCTGGCAAATAATTGTTGGTGAGTGATTTTTATATTTTCAGGATAAATTGTCCATGCGGCTAACTGAGTAATTAGCTCAAAAGTTATGAGAGTTATTTTTAAAGCACTAAAATGGCTCATCCGCCGCGAGAGCATATTCGCGTATTGTTCCATAATTAATGTGCCGGAAATAATTGGCATGGTAGTCAGCTGTTGGTTGGTGATTTTATCTACTGCGGATTGTATTTCACTTAGAACGCTACTGAACGCACGATACCAAATCGTTAAATAATATTTTTTGGGAAATAATATTAATCCGGCAAACATGATCAGCATTGCGGTTATTGATTGTAGGGCATGATTTAATGCAATATAGAAATTACTATTGCTGTTATTATAAATCTGAGAGTAAATTGCAATACTTAAAATCAGTGGTGCCGGAACAGACATATTGTGAAGTTTGTAAATTGCTGTGAAATAAATCAACAGTGAGTAGGCAAAAATAAAAAAGATGAAAAAAGTTTTATAAGTTGAGAAAACGCCAAATAAGAATATCGCAAGGGTACTCCCCATTATGGTAAAAAATAGGAATATATATTTTTGTTGCAGTGTTTTTCCGGCAATTTCGGCAGCAAAAGCACTCATCGGCACGAAGAAGAAGTAGAAAAATGGATTGGTAACCGTATAGACGTAATTAAACAAAAATAATAATTCCAAAATGAATACGGCTTTAAGTCCATTGACTAGGTGCTCACCATAAGGATCATATTTACGTAATTGATTGTGCAGTTGTTTTACTATCGACATATACGCTTTCCATTGAGAGCCAAACCGCAAATGGATGTGGCGGTGTTATTTAGTTTTGATATAAACATAGGCGCTTGCTCCGGGGTTCAATGGATAATTTGGATCCGGATCCAAAATTTTGATTTGTAGCGGAAAGCGTTGCGGCAATAGCAACCATTCGTTTTCATTATCAACTTTTTGTAGTTGGCTCTTGCTGGCGGTTACTTGTCGTTCTGCCGCCCATAGGTTATTGACGATCACTCCGTGGAAGATTTTATCGAAATAATACATTCGCAGCATGATATAGACCTTATCGCCGACTCGCACATTGCGTAAATCGGTTTCATTGAAATTGGCCTGAATATAGTATTGAGTGGTATCAATGAACGAAAATACCGGCTCATGAATTTTAATCGGCGTATTTGGGGCAATATACAGATTATCAATAATCCCGTCGCTGGGTGCACGAACAATGGTTAAATCAAGATTAATTTTGGCATTATCGCGGCGGGCTTTGAGACTGGCAACCAATTGCTGTTGCTCTTCAATCTGAGCGTTTAAAACGCCAATTGCGGCTTGCTGGGAAGCTAAGCGATTGGCTAAAATTGTTACATCATAATTAAGCTTTTGGATTTCGAGGGTTGAGATTGCCTCGGCAACCTGAGAATTTTTTTTCAAACTCAGCTCATAACGGGCTTTATCCAATTCGCTGGTGATGGATTTTGCCAATGCCTGTGCTTGTTTGACCTGTTGTTCAAGAACCAGCACTTTTTTTTGTCCCTGACGGTAATTGGCATCAGCTTCCTGATATGCCAATTTATAAGGTTCCTGATAGACGGTAAATAACTGCTGGTCTTTTTTTACCCGCTGACCGTTGGCAACCTTGATTTCGGTAATAAACCCCGAGACATCAGCGGCAACCGGTGTGACATTGGTAACCACAAAGGCATTGTCAGTAAACGGAATCTTGTAGGAAAACAGATGGTAAATTCCAATCAAGAGTGCAATAACAATCACTGCTATTGGCAGATTGAATTCATGTTTCATGATTCGGATGATTTTAGACATAGTTACCTTTCAATTAACATCCATAAGCAAATTTATTGTTGATGCCACATTGGTATTCTAAGTTTTTTACAACTAAATTTTCGAAGATCAATAAGTTAACATGGGATGTTGTCCCATTGTGTGTAACCCACGTAATATTAATTTTGAATCTATTTTAGTATGGAATCTGCGGAATTGTATCAGCGGAAGAGGGGTGTAAACAATTACCAAAAATAGGATGGCGCTATTTGAAAAATAAACAAAGTAAATTACTCAACTATATTTGTTTGATATAGCCTGATATTTCCTAATTAATTCCATGATATTTTATTTGAGCGGATAAGTGGTAATTGTTTTAATTGAGTAAATTATATCTTTAACAACTATTATCAATGTTATAATAGGGTATAAGCAATCAGACAATTTTTTAGAGGAGATACTAAAATGGCAAACAATAAACACTACGAGCTGCCTAATGCACAGCTATTACAAGATTCATTTAAGGCTTTTGAAGAAGCTTCGCATAAGATGGTTGAATTAAATCAGCTCTATTGGGAACAAGCTCGGCAATTGTTTCAAATAGGGATTCAAGATAGCCAAACCTTATATAAAGTGAGCACGCCGGAAGAATTTGTTGAGACGATGAGTAATATTCTCAAAAACAATAATGAATTTCTATCCAAAGCCTTTCTGGAGGAGATGGAGGTTGTGCTTAGCCTGACTCGAGATAGCTGCAACTCTAGTTGCTGTAATTTTGATGATGTTCGCTCTAGCTTGCTGCAATTTTATGATTTTTATACTAAGTTGGTACCAAGTCCATTATCGTTGAAATTGGATGATGTGGTTAAAAATGCGGCTTCTGGTAACTATGACGCATTGCATTCGCTGCATAATCAGATGTTGGAGTTTCTCAATCAGTTTGGGAAAGGTGTTAACCAAGTAGTCGGTGAAGCCGCGGTTGCACCAGAAAAACCAGCAGCTAAGCCGAAAAAATAATTCAATTATAGGCGGCAAGTCACAATCAAATTGATTAGCCGCCGCATATTATCCTCGCGCTCTTCAGCGCTAATACACGGGATGTGTCGTTGTTCCGGCATATGCTTCAATGTTGACATCAAAATGCTGATGACAAAGTTTACTTTGTCATCAGATTCGCCACGCTTGCGATAGTAAGCGCCCAAAATCTGCTGAAAGAAACTTCGTACGGTATTAATCATTGTCAAAAAATAAGTGTGAGATAAATTGCTATCTGGTGAGGTAGTTTCCCTAACAAAAATATTTAACCGCGCCATGCCGTTGGGCGAACAGAATAATTCGCGGAAACTAATTATTATTTCCGGCAGGCGTTGCTCCATCTCTGGAAGGGTCATGTTGGAAAATTGTTCCGCATTAAACTCACGAAGCTGGTTAGTTACTTCATCCAGTAAATAACCGACAACTGCTTTATACATTTCAGCTTTCCCGCCAAAATGATAGGAAACTGCCGAGAGATTGGCTCCCGAATCGCGCACAATATCCCGAATTGATACGGCATCATAGCCATATTCGCCAAATAAGCGTACACCAGTCTCAATTAAACGACTATAAGTACTATCTTGATTATGATTATCCATTTTTTCCCGCTCGTAATTTTCAATAATTGTGGATTATAACATATTATTTTTTAAATATCAAACAGGTGTTTGAACTTTGTTTGGCGGTAATAAGAAGTTGCAGTAACCACCACAGTTAATTAATTTAATTGACACCACTAAAACAATTGTTTTAATATATGGTCTTTATTCGACAAAAATCAAACAATTATTTCTATACTCAAACAGTTTTATTGTCTCAGGCTATTGATATGTGCGGCACTTAGCTATATAAGGCTCGGCGTATCGCGCTTGTGAATATTCCGAATTTAATTGAGTATAATCACAAGAAAAGTATAATACAATGAATGAATTTGCAGGTGATGAATCGCGCAGTTTTTGGCTGCAGCATCGAACTATTGTCGCTTATGCCGTTAGTTTGCTGGCATTGGCGGAAATCGTTGATTTAACTATCGTTTCGGTGGCGATTCCGCATATAATGGGGTCGTTAAGTGCTAATTTAAGTGAAGTTTCATTAACAATGACCAGTTATATTGTGGCAGCGGCAGTATGTATTCCGCTGACTGGTCTGGTGACGCGTAAATTTGGCATGAAACATGTAGTATTAGTTTCTGCGGTAATTTTTGGAATATCGTCAGTTTTGTGTGGAATGTCAACATCCTTAAATGAAATGATCTTTTTCCGCTTAGTGCAGGGGGTCGGTGGCGCATTTTTGCCATCAATTGCGCAGTCCTATATTTCACAGCGTTTCACTCAGGCTGAGCAACCAAAAATCATGGCTTTCTATAGTTTATGTGTGGTGATGGGACCGATTATTGGTCCAATTTTTGGTGGCGTATTGGCGGAGGATATGAATTGGCGCTGGTGTTTTTATGTTAACGTTCCGATTTGTATTGCCGGCTTTGCGCTGATTTGGATTTACATGAAGAATGAAATTCATGACCGTGCTAAAATTGACTATCTTAGTTTTGCCTTTATGGCATTGGGCGTTGCTTGTCTTGAGTATTTTATTGATGAAGGTAATACCAATAATTGGTTTGACTCCATGCAAATGATTATTGTATTGACGATCGCAGTGATTTTAATTGGATTTTTTATATGGCGGGGAGTGTTAGGCAAATCGGTAGTCAATTTCAGCATTTTTAGAAATACTAATTTTGTCCTATGTTGCTTTACCTTATTTATGTTTATGTTGCTGGCCTCAGCATCATTGGCATATTTTCCAACAATGCTACAGCAAAGCTTTGGCTACCCCGTTGATACCGCTGGATTCATAACTGCTCCTCGGGGGATGGTGGCATTTATTGCCGCCCCGATTACGGTCAAGTTGATGAGTAAGTTTGATCCGCGAAAGATTATGTTTTTCGGGCTTTTAACTTTTGCTATCGGTTGTTTTATGCTCTCTAGTTATGCACCGGTAGTGTCGGAAAAATATATCATTACTTCGATGATGATACAGGGCTTTGGAATGATGTCATTTTTTATTCCGATTATGCAGATCGTGTTTATCGGCGTTCCCGAAAATTTACATAGTGATGTTTCAGGAATGTTTAACTTTTTCCGGAATATTGCCAGTTCAATCGGTACCTCAATTTCTTCGACCATTGTTTCGCATCAAATGCAGGTGACTTATCATGATATGGGGGCGCATATTTCACCCTATGATCGAGGTTACCAATTGTGGGCACAAAACTTGGGGCAAATGCCAGAACAATCCAAGGTTGCGATTGCCCAGTTTCAGGTAATGAGTCAAGGTTCGTTGGTAAGCTATTTGGATTCATTTTTTGCTTTTGCCTGTGTCTTATTGTTAATTTTATGGCTACCGTTCATGCTTAAAAAACCTGAAGTTGGTGGTAAAGTACATCTTGATTGATTTAAGGAAATTTTTATGACAAACGAAAAAAAACGTAGCAATAAACATTTATTTATTGGTATTGGTATTGTTGTAGCTGCGGCAGTAGGCGTTTATGGTTACTATCATTATAGTCAGGTTTATCCAAGTACTGATAATGCCTATGTTAATGCTAATTTAATTAATGTTGCTCCAAAAGTTGGTGGCTATATTCAGAATATCTATGTGAAGGATAATCAGCAAGTACATAAGGGAGATTTATTACTTACTATTGATCCACAGGATTATTCTTTAGCTTTGACAAAGGCTAAGCAGGATTTAGCGTTGTCTTCGCAGCAAGCTGATACTGCTAAACAACAAATCGTAACGGCCGAAGCCGGCGTGACCAAAGCCAAATCTGATTATGAATTTGCTCAGCAGTTAGCGACTAGATACACTAATTTATATAACCAGAAAGCTGGCTCGTTGCAGGATATGCAAAAATATAGCAATCAGGCAACCACTGCCAAACAAGCGTTGGAGCAAGCTAATGTGGTATTGCAGCAGGCAAGAACTCAGTATTTAGCGGCGAAAACTCAAGTTGATCTTGCGCAAACTGGTGTTAAAAATGCCAGCAACAATAATGGTTATACCGAGTTACGCTCACCAGTTGATGGTTATGTTAGCAATCTTAATTTACAAAGCGGCGAATTAGTGCAGGCGGGGCAAAAATTATTTGGTTTGGTTGATGATGCCAGTTGGTGGGTAGATGTAAATTTTAAAGAAACTCAATTAAAGCGGGTAAAACCTGGACAGTCGGCAACTATAGAGTTAGATATGTATGATCATAAGTATCATGGGACAGTGCAAAGTATCAGTCACGCCAGTGGCAACACCTTTTCGCTATTGCCGGCAGAAAATGCAACTGGGAATTGGGTGAAAGTTACCCAGCGTTTTACGGTGAGGGTGGCGTTGCAGGATGATCCAAAATTTCCATTGCGGGTTGGCGCCAGCAGTAATGTAACTGTTGATACTACCAAGTAAGGCACAATCTATGAACAAGAATTCCTTATTATTAACTTCACTGGTTATTTTATTAAGTGGTTGCGGGCTACTTGGTCCTAGCTATGAAAAGCCGGTGGTTACTGCGCCGACTAGTTGGAATAATTCATCGGCAACAACTAAAGCGGAAAGTGTCAACTTAGCCGATCAGGCGTGGTGGCGTAAGTTTAATGACCCGGTATTGAACCAGTTGATTGAAAGTGCTTTAACCAACAATAACAATCTGCAAATTGCGATGGGCAATGTACTGCAGGCGCAAGCCTCGCTTAGTAAAGCCAACATGGCATGGCTGCCGATGGTTAATATTGGCGGTGCGGGATTTACCGGTCAATCTTTTAACCCCGGTTTTCAAAACCTGAGTGTCAATCCGCAACTCAGTGGGATGCAGACAAATAATCCACAAAATTTTAGCGGCTATGGTGCCGGTTTTATGCCAACTTATACGCTGAATGTTTTTGAAGAAATTAAACAAGGGCAGATTGCTAAAGCCAATCTGGCTATGCAGGAACAAGCCAAAAATGCAGTGCGTCTGGGCGTAATTTCACAGGTTGCCGGCAGTTATTTCTATTTGCTTGGGCTTAAACAGCAATTAAATTTGCAACAGCAATTGCTAAGTGATGCCCAGGAAATGCGGAAATACAATTTGATACAGTATCAAAATGGTAGTGCATCTGAATTTAACCTAACCGGAATTGATCAATATATTGCCGGTTTGCAGGCCAAAATTCCAAGTATTCGGGATGCCATAACCCAGACTGAAAATGCCTTGCAGGTATTAACCAACAACAATCCCGGCAAAATCAAGACGGTGCGGAATTTTAACGAGATTAGCACCAAAGGTATAATTCCAGTAAATTTACCTTCGGATGTGCTTAAAACCCGACCGGATGTAATGGCGGCTGAATACCAGTTGCAGGTTGCCAATGCCAATATCGGCGCGGTTACTGCAATGTTCTTTCCAACGATCAATTTAACTGGAATGCTTGGGCAGGGTTCGGTGCAGTTAAGCAATCTATTTAATGCTGGTGGTGATTTCTGGATGGGACAATTAGCGGCGGGGATGCCATTATTCAATATGGGCTTGTATGCCGAGGAAGATAAGGCTAAAGCCGGCTATTATTCGACCTACTACAATTACGTACAAACGGTACGCAGTGCGTTCTCCCAAGTTGACAATGGTTTATCCAATAATGATAGTCTGAATAAAATTGAATCGCAACAGCAAGTAGCAATGAGTAAAGCTCAGGATTTATACCATCTGGCAATGATTCAATATCAGCAGGGTTCAGTGGCTTATTCTGATACGGTTGGGATGAAGTTAAATATTGATTATGCCGCGGCCAATCTCAATCAAGTCAAAATGCAGCAAATGAATAGCATTGTCAACCTTTATCAAGTATTAGGTGGCGGTTACTTGGCGGAAAGTTCGCTGACGCAGGTCAAAAAATTTAATGATAGTCACGATATATAAAAGGGCATTAAATGGAATCAGTAATAATCAGGAATGAACAATTACAAGCAACTATCGCCTTGCATGGTGCGGAAGTCAGAAGTGTCAAGAATGTCAATAATCACCATGAATATATGTGGAGTGGCGATGCCGCAGTATGGGCTGGTGTTTCACCGGTATTGTTTCCGGTGGTCGGCAAAACCACTGATAATCAGGTATTATGGCATGGCAAAGGCTATCCGCAGGGAAATCATGGATTTGCCCGTAATGCTTTATTTTCGGTAGAGAGCCAATCGGAGTCGGCAGTAACGCTGGCAATTATCACCAATCACAGCGATGGCTGCAGCTATCCGTTTAATTTACGATTTTTGGTTAGTTATGAGTTAATTGGGGCTCAATTACTAACGCGCTATCAAGTAGAAAATCTGGGTGCCGAAACTGCTTATTTCAGTGTCGGCGCTCATCCGGCATTTGCCTGTCCGTTTGATGGTGAACAGCAATTTAGTGATTATGTAATTGAGTTTGAACAGCAAGAGAATCTGACCCGTCATGAAATTACTTCTGCGGCATTCTTTACCGGTAAAACTACGGCAGACGCATTGAAAACAATTGAATTATCGACAGATACCTTTGCCAAGGATGCTATTGTTTATACTAGCTATACAAGCAAGCAGATTGTCTTGCGCGAGAAAAAATCATCCCGTGCGGTGAAAGTTTCGTTAAATGGTTTTCCGTGGCTGGGTTTATGGTCAAAACCCGGCGCGCCGTATGTTTGTATTGAGCCGTGGTGCGGGCATAGTGATATGTTGGGTTTTAGCGGCGAAGTTAATGGCAAGGCGGCAATTGAAACTGTCGCGGCAAACAGTAGTTGGTCGCGGCAGTTTAGTATTGAGTTTGCGTATTAGGTTGCGATGATGATGTGGTTCTCAACTAATTCTCGGCGGGCGGTGCTGTTAAGCTGTTTATGGTGTATTACCCGCCTAGCCGCTGCCGATTCACCGCCAACGCCGGATCTGGATGCGGAATTTGATACTGCGCGGCAGGTTTTGCAAACAACAACCAATAAACAACTAACTATCGAACAAGCCGAGCAGCAACAAATTACCTCTCAAACCGCGCCGGTTGAGCTAGGTAGTTCCAGCGATGTTTCAAAATTGGGTGCACAACTTAATACCAGCGAGAATCACGAGCTCAATGCCATGAATCAGCCAACACAACTAACTTCCTTTTCTTCTACTACCAAGCCTAACGACTACTCAATTGGTCGCGGAACACCAGCCTATCAGCAAGGGGAGTTGGGTTCAATTAATGCAGCCATGTCGCTGTGCGAGAAAAATTCGCGCACTAAATCCGGTTGCGAGCAATTATTACAAAAATATTCTAAACAATAACTACTTCGACAAAAATTTATTTGCAGTGCAGCAAAGCTAACTAATCTGTGTCTGGTAAATAGTAGTATAATATCACGTTATTTTAAAATGTTGATTGCGACCGAAGGTCATTGTTGATACGAAGCTAGGGTCGCTTAACCGAATAGTAGGTGAAAATTATGTTAAATAAAGTTGTAGAGCAGGTCACTAATCGAATTATTGAGCGGAGTCGTGAAACCCGGAGTGCTTATTTGGCACGGATGAAAGAACATTATGGCAAGAAAGTTCAGCGCGAACAGTTAGCATGTACCAATCTGGCGCATGTGGCAGCAGCTGAAGACGATAAGGTGAAGATTCGCTTAAAACAAATTGATGCGCCAAATATTGGAATTGTGACTGCCTACAATGACATGCTTTCGGCTCATCAGCCGTATTATCGTTATCCGGAGCAATTAAAGGCTATAATTAACCAAGCTGGTGCTACGGCGCAGGTTGCTGGCGGTGTTCCGGCAATGTGTGATGGCGTAACGCAGGGACAAGTTGGAATGGAGTTGTCACTGTTGTCACGGGAAGTGATTGCGATGGCAACGGCGATTTCATTGTCACATAATGTTTTTGATGGTGTAATGTGTCTTGGTATTTGCGACAAGATAGTGCCGGGGTTATTAATCGGTGCGCTTAGCTATGGTTATTTACCGACAATTTTCGTACCTAGCGGTCCAATGCCTAGCGGAATTTCCAATAAAGAAAAAGCCGAAACCCGTAAATTATTTGCCGAAGGCAAAGTCGGTAAAGATGCGCTGATGGAGTCTGAATTTAAATCCTATCATGCACCGGGAACCTGTACGTTCTTTGGTACGGCCAACACCAATCAAATGTTAATGGAAGCTATGGGCTTGCATATTCCGGGTAGTGCTTTTGTCGCGCCCAATACGCCATTACGGCATAAATTGACTGCTGCTGCTGCTAACCAAATTGTTAAAAATACTGCTCAGCGGGATAATTTTACGCCGTTATGTGAAGTGGTTAGCGAAAAAAGTATTGTCAATGGTATCGTTGCCTTATTGGCTACTGGCGGTTCAACCAACCATACTCTACACATTCCGGCAATTGCCCATGCGGCAGGAATCAACGTGACGTGGGATGATTTTAATGAATTATCACAAGCGGTGCCATTGATTGCCAAAGTTTATCCGAATAGTGCTTACGATGTGAATCAATTCCACGAAGCTGGCGGGATGACTTATGTGATGTCCCAACTTCTAAAAGGCGGTTTTTTGCATAATGATGTTAAAACTGTGGTCGGCAATGGGCTAGATGCATATGCTACCACGCCGAAGTTAACCGAAGATAAACTGAGCTGGACTCCTGCAGTCAATAGCAATCGTGAAATTGTTCGAGAAATTGCCGAACCATTTAGTCCAGAGGGCGGCGTGCGCTTATTGACTGGTAATTTGGGGCGCTCGGTAACCAAAATTTCAGCAATTGCCGCAGAACATCGCTATGTGAAAGCCCCGGCGCAAGTATTCCATTCGCAGGAAGATGTCTTGGCAGCCTATAAGAGTGGTCAACTGAACTGTGATGTGATCGTCGTGCTTAAATATCAAGGTCCGCGCGCTAATGGTATGCCGGAATTGCATGCGCTAACCCCTGCCTTGGCTTCGTTACAGGATCAAGGTTATAAAGTAGCGTTGGTGACTGATGGACGGATGTCGGGTGCTTCCGGTAAAGTTCCGAATGCGATTCATTTAACACCTGAAGCGCTTGCCGGCGGAAACTTGGCAAAAGTCCAAACCGGTGATGTTATCGAGCTGGATTTAGAAAATGGAATTTTGGAATTGCACGTAGCGGCGGATGCCTTGGCTGCACGGGAACTGGTGATTGCCGATTTGAGTGCTAATCGAATTGGTTATGGACGGGAACTGTTCAATCATTTGCGCCATAATTTGAGTGAATCAGAACAAGGTGCAACCTTATTTTAGGATAAACGGGTATGAAAACCTTAGAACAGATATTTGATTTGGAGGCGGGAACCAAACGAGTAGTTCCGTCGCTGGTCATTCGAGATGTCAAGCTGGCGAAGCCGGTTGCTGAGGCATTATTAGCTGGTGGGATTGATGTTGCGACAATTCGAATAGTTGACCGTGTCAGCTTTGATGTTGTCCGGGTATTAGCAAACGAAGTTCCGGAATTGACTGTCGGTGCCGGATTTGTGTTTAATTCGGCGGATTTTATGTCGGCAAGCTTGGCTGGGGCTAAATATATCTCGTCCCCGGGCTCAACTCCGGAATTATTCAATGCTGCGCGAACCCGCTATAACAATGCGCACTTTTTGCCGGGGGTAGTGACTCCCTCCGAGGTGATGGATGCGTATACCCGTGGTTTTGATGTATTGAATTTTTATCCGGCTGAATATTTTGATGGCTATAATCTGTTGCAATTGTACGGGCGGAGTTTTCCGACGGTGGCTTTTGCGGTTCATGGAGGTGCTACATTTAGTCATGATGATGTTGATAAATATCTGTCGTTACCGAATGTATTATCGGTTGGCATCTCTTCATTTGAAACGGCTGGAATAATTGCAGCTGGTGATTTTGCCAAATTACAGCAATATGCGGAGCAAATGGTTAGGTTAGCCAAAAAAGCCAATGAGTTGAAAGTGCGTTAATTTTCGAGGAAAGAAATAAACTATGAAAAAAATTGAAGATATTTTTGCAGTAAACCGGATCGTTCCGGTCGTGGTTATCAACGATATTAATGCCGCGATTCCATTGGCAGAAACTTTGCTGCAAAGCGGTATTAATACCATGGAAATTACGTTACGGACCGAAAACGCCCGTAAAATCATTGAAAAAGTTGCTAAAGAAGTACCACAAATGTTGGTTGGTGCCGGTACTATCCGTACGGCAGCCGATTATGTTGATGCCTGCAATGCCGGTGCCGAATATATTATTTCGCCGGGAGTTACCAATGAATTATTGAATGCCGCTAGTCGTGGTCCGAAGCACGTTCGTTATATCCCCGGTGTGGTGACTCCATCACAGGTTATGGATTGTGCAGATCATGATGTTAAGTATCTGAAATTTTTTCCGGCTGAACCATATAATGCCTATGAAGTGATTAAATCATTATCCTCGGTATTTCCGGATGTGAAATTCTGCCCAACAGGTGGAATCAGCAATGCCAATGTCGGCAAGTACGTGCAGCTGCCAAATATTTTTGCGGCCGGAATGTCTTCAATTGTTGAAGCTAAATTGATTGCAGCACATGACTTTGCTGAAATTAAACGTCGTTGTGACGAATCGGTTGCGATTGTTAAACAAATATTAAACTTAGCTTAAGGAGTATTTATGAACCTAATGAATGCAGAAACCTTAGCACTGATTCGTAATGCTATTCGTGATATTCCCAACTGGCCGGAACCAGGGGTAATGTTTCGCGATATTTCAACTTTATTAAAAGATCCTGAAGCTTTTCGTGCGGTAGTTGATTTAATGGTCGAACGCTATCGAGGTAAAGGAATTACGGTGGTTGCTGGGTTGGATGCCCGTGGTTTTATCTTTGGACCGATTGTTGCCTATGAATTGGGGATCGGTTTTGTACCAATTCGTAAAAAAGGTAAATTACCCTATACTACAGTTTCCAAGAGTTATACTTTGGAATACGGGGATATTAACACCGTTGAAATGCACATCGATGCTGTACAAAAAGGCGATAATGTGTTGGTAATTGATGATCTGATTGCAACTGGCGGTACCATGCTTGCTGCGTGCTCTTTGATTACCGAACTTGGTGCCAAAGTTGCTGAATGTGCAGTTGTTAGTGATTTACTCTATCTTAATGGTAGCAAGTTAATTAAAGAACAAGGTTTTGATGTCTTTGCTATTCTAGAGTATAAATAAACATTTTGTCAGCCGAAATTCCGTTGGATTTAATCAGTGGCAGCGGAGTTTCGGGCGTAATTATAATTTTCATTAGTCACAATTAAATAACGTGCTTTAAAAATAGGATAATTAATGATTATTTCTTCTTATCCGTATTCTCGTCCGCGCCGCAATCGTCAGGCCGCCTATATTCGTAATCTAACTCAAGAAAACCATCTTAGCCATAATGATTTTATTTATCCGGTCTTTATTGTTGCAGGGGAAAAACGTAAGGAAGCGATTGCTTCGTTACCTGGGCAATACCGGATGAGTGTCGATGTGTTATTGGCAGAACTAGTCACTAGCGTCGAATTAGGTTTGCAGGGCTTAGCATTATTTCCGGTAGTTGAAGGTGTTAAAGATAATTTAGCCAGTGGGAGTTATGATCCGGATGGTTTATTACCACAGTCAGTTCGCCAGATAAAACAGCGTTTTCCGCACTTAGGAATATTTACCGATATCGCACTTGATCCATACACTAGTCATGGTCAGGATGGTATTATCGATGATAATGGCTATGTGTTAAACGATATTACCAATGAAATCCTGATTAAACAGGCATTATGTCATGCTGCTGCCGGAGCTGATTTTGTTTGTCCATCGGATATGATGGATGGGCGGATTGGTTTAATCCGTCAGAGTCTGGAGCAAAATGGTTTTAGCAATACCGGTATCATGGCGTATTCAGCAAAATATGCATCCAAATATTACGGACCATTCCGTGATGCGGTTGGCTCCAGTGCCAATTTAGGAAAAGCCGATAAATTTAGTTATCAGATGCACCCCGCCAACGGCAATGAAGCATTACGCGAAGTCGCCGTGGATATTGCCGAGGGCGCTGATATTGTGATGGTTAAGCCGGGGTTGCCGTATTTGGATATCGTCTATCGGGTCAAAGAACAATTTAAATTTCCCACTGCAGTTTATCATGTCAGCGGTGAATATGCGATGCTTAAAGCCGCGGCACAAAACGGTTGGTTGGATTATGAAACTACGTTAATCGAAACAATGCTGGGATTTAAACGTGCCGGTGCTGATATTATCTGGAGTTATGCGACTCTGGAAATTTTGCAGTTATTAAAAATTAATCAAAAACTATTTTAGAATCAGGAGATTTTATGAATAATATTACGGTTGAAAATTTGACTTCCGATTATGTCAATCATAATGGTGAGGCACAGTCGGAAATTGATGTAGCATTGATGAATAAACTATCGCCAAGTAATCAGTATGCAGTTGATATTCACGTTGGAAAATCGCCATTAAATAATATCTGGCAAATAAAAATGTTCCGCTATAATGCGATGATCAGCCTGTCACGCGGGTTACCAACAATTGAAAATTTTGGTTTTAAATTAATGGATGAGAACCCGTTTATTGTCAATTTGGCAAATGGTGACAGCGTGCATGTCTGCGATTTTGGGGTGCAGGTTCCGGAAGCTACTTTAGCTAAAATTGCCGATGCCGAATTACAGGAAAAATTGAAAAAAGCCTTGGTTGCTGCATTCAAACGCGAAATTGAAAATGACGCCCTGAATAAATTAGTTTTGTTAAGTGGACTTGGGTATCGTCAGGTTGCGTTAATTCGTGCGGTAGTGCATTATCTGGTGCAGACCAATCTTAATTTTTCATTGAGTTATATGAATGACACTTTGGTGCGTAATCCACAGTTTGTTCATGAATTATTTGGCTTGTTTGCGGCTAAATTTTGTTTGAATCATCATAATAAAGACGGCGAAGCGCGGGCAGAAAAGGCCTTAGAAAAAGAATTAAGTAAAATTGAAAATATTGCCGAAGATCAGATTTTACGGGCAGCCGCATCGGTAGTGCGGGCAATGCTTAGAACCAATTACTTTCAAACTCTGGATGATGGTGCACATAAACGCTATATTTCTTTTAAGCTTGATTCAGCGCAGGTGCTAAATTTACCAAAACCGGTACCGTTCCGCGAGATTTTTGTTTATTCGCGCTGGTTTGAGGCAATTCATTTGCGCGGTGGTAAGGTAGCCCGGGGTGGATTACGCTGGAGTGATCGCAATGAAGATTTTCGTACCGAGGTCTTGGGGTTAGTTAAGGCGCAAATGGTTAAAAATTCAGTAATTGTGCCGACTGGTTCTAAAGGCGGCTTTGTTTGTAAAAAACTTCCGCCGATCACCAATCGTGAAGCTTATTTAGCCGAAGGCGTAAAATGTTATAAAGAATTTATTTCCGGTTTGCTGGATATTACCGATAATTTGGTTAATGGCAAAGTAGTTAAACCGGCACAGGCGATTTGCCATGACGGCGATGATCCATATCTAGTGGTGGCAGCAGATAAAGGTACCGCGACATTCTCGGACTATGCTAATGAAATGTCACAGAAATATGGTTTCTGGTTGGGAGATGCTTTTGCTTCCGGTGGTTCGGCCGGTTATGACCACAAGAAAATGGGAATTACTGCCAAAGGTGCATGGGAAGCGGTTAAACGTCATTTCCGCCATCTGGGCTTAAATACCCAAACTCAGGATTTTACCGTAATCGGGATTGGTGATTTAATGGGCGATGTATTTGGTAATGGAATGCTATTATCCGAAAAAATTAAATTGATCGCCGCGTTTAATCATCAGCATATCTTCTTGGATCCTAATCCGGATACTGCTAAGTCATATCAGGAACGGTTGCGGATGTTTAATTTGCCGCGTTCATCGTGGGAGGACTATGACCAAACTACAATTTCTCATGGTGGTGGAATTTATCTGCGCTCAAGTAAATCAATTCCATTGTCGGCTGAGGTAAAAGCATGGTTAGGCGTTGATGCTGATGAGTTGGCACCAGATGAGCTTATTCATTTGATTTTGCAAGCCAAGGCGGATTTATTATACAACGGCGGTATCGGGACTTATATTAAAGCCGAAAGCCAAAGTAATGAAGAAGTAAAAGACAAGGCCAATGATAATCTACGGGTCAACGGTAATCAGTTGCAAGTTAAGGTGGTTGGCGAAGGTGGTAATCTGGGTGCAACTCAATTGGGACGGATTGAATTTGCCAAAAAAGGCGGTTTGATTTGTACCGATGCGATTGATAATTCGGCGGGCGTAGATTGTTCCGATCATGAAGTGAATATCAAGATTCTTTTTGCGGCAGTGATGCAGGCGACCGGAATGACTAGTGCCGAGCGCAATCAAATTCTTGAATCCATGACCGATGAAGTTGGTTATTTGGTGTTGCGTGATAACTATTTGCAAACGCTGGCATTAAAAAATGCCGAATATCGGGCTAAATATACCTTCCCGTATCATTGTAATTTTATGCGGATGTTGGAAAAAGCCGGTGAATTGGATCGTAAAGTCGAATTTCTACCGGATGACAAAGAAATTAATGCCCGTACTTTAAATGGCGAAGGTTTGACGGTTCCAGAAATGTCGGTGGTTTTAGCCTATGCCAAGATGTCGCTGGATCGCGAATTACTGCATTCTTCAATTGTCAGCGATAATAATTTTGATGGCTTGCTGCTGTCGTATTTCCCGCAATACTTACAGGAACATTATGCCGATTATATTACCAGCCATTATCTTCGCAAGGAAATTATTGCCAATCAATTGGCTAATCTGGTTGTAAATCGGGCTGGAATGACATTTATTTCACGGTTCAGCGATGAATTTAGCATGCCGCTGGAGCAAATCGTGCGCGCTTGGTGGATTGCCTATAATCTACTGGATGGCAATAGTCGTTTTGCGGATATTGAAGCGCTGGATAATCAAGTTAAAGCACAAACGCAGGTGCGGTTATTTATTGGGATGGAAAAAGCTATTGAGCGCTTATGCCGCTGGATTCTACGGAATGTTGCCGATTTAAATAGCGTTAGTGAAATCATTGAGCGCTACCGTCCATATGTTGGTGAACTGATTGCTAGTTTGGATGCTCTGATTGTTGCTGCCGAATATAAAGATGTTCAGGTTTTGGCTAGCGAATTTGCTAGCGAAGGCGTACCGCAACAAGTAGCGATTTTGGCATCACGGGCGAATTATTTGCCGCAATTGATGAGCATCGTGGCCCTCGCGCAGGAAAATAATTTTGGCTATGAAGAAGTGGCTCGGAGTTATTTTGCGGCCGGACGCGATTTACAAATTGATTGGTTGCGCAATAGCGTATTTGCTTTACAACGAAATAATAAATGGCAGGTGTTGGCGCGCTCGGCGTTGATTGCTGATGTGGTGGGTTTATATGCGATTCTGATCAAAAAAGTAATTGCCGATCAGGGTAATCTCGATACCGCCAGTTGGTTTAAAGCCAATCAGGCAAAAGTTGCCAAAATCCGGGCGATGGAAGATGAATTGCAAAGCTACCGCGAGTTAGATTTGGCGATGTTGTCAGCGGCAACCCGTGAATTTGAAAATATTCTGAGCTAATGCATCTAAAAATTAGGCAGGTAACTGTTTGATTTTTATAGTTTTCAAAAGCAGCTCATAATGGGCTGCTTTTTTATTAAGATATTTTATACCAAGTATTAGTGTTAAAACGGCAACAGCGGTTGGGGGATATTTGGAAAATACTAGTAAAATGTCTGTGATTTTGAAGTATGAGTAGTTATGATTATCTGAGGACTAATAGATTATGATAGATGATATTTTTCTGTTTATTAAAGTTGCTATCGCCGGTAGTTTTACCGACGCAGCGAGAATTTATGGTATTCATGCTTCGACAATTAGTCGGCGCTTAAAGGCTTTGGAGGCTACGCTCCATGTGAAATTATTTAATTTGAATCGACGAAACTGCCTTGAATTAACTACTGCGGGTGAAAATCTTAAAGAGCAATTTTTTGGTGTTTTTCAATACAGCGAAGATGTTCTGGCTGATTTCAATAGCTTAACCGAAGTTGCTGGAAATCTTACCTTGGTCATTGTTGATGCCATGCGTGATTACATTATTTCCGATAAATTTGCCGATTTGCTGGCTAAATATCCCAAATTACGGATTAATTTAATTAATTCGTATTTTACTCCGGCAGGACATGAAGTTAATTTTGATATTGGTTTAACAACCATTGTCCCGGGAAGAGCTAATTACGTTCGCCAAAAAGTTCAAATGCTGGAAGCGCAATTATTTGCTAGTGATAAATATTTGAAAGTAAATGGTTGTCCAGTATTAGTATCGGACTTACCGGGGAGGCATAAATTAATTGGATTAACCCGATTATTTGATAATACCATTATTACTGATTTTTGTCTTTATCATAAACACGATCAACAGCAATATTATATTCAGTTGGAGCGACAAAATATCAGTGTTTCTTGTGATACTTTTGAAACGGCTATTTCGTTGGCACAACAGGGGCTTGGAATCGTAGCAATTTTACCGGAACTAGCGGTTGGGCGTAATTTGGTTCCAATTCTGCCGGAATATATCGCTAGTGCGCAGATAAATTTGTTTTTGGTGCAAAGTAATAATGTTAAAACCAAAGCTAAAGAGGTGGTACTTAAGTTTATTAAAGAGTCATTAGGTCTGTAAAGTGTTATTTATTTAAGATCTCTGCCGTTGCAGCCAATAATTATGTAGTGGTACAATGCTTGTACGGGTTTTATAGGGAAATTGAAATTTACCTTTAGCTATAATTAAAATTAAGATATCTTGCAGCTTTTCTTGGTTCCGGACACTTGTTGCTGTTGATAGTTCTAGTATCACGTCTTCGATAGCTACGTGAAAAGTGCCAATTTTAAAATTAAATGGAGCCAAATAACGATAATCAAGGTAATTGTACGCTAGGCTTACCGAAGAAATCATAATGTTGAGACATATTTTTAGACCAAATATAAAAACTCCAAGAAAGAGGCTTAAAATTATTATGCCAAAAATTATATCATTGCTATTGGTGTCTAAATTATCCATATTTTGGAGAATTAAAGCTATTTCAATTCCGCAATAAATTATAAATAATAAACACACGCCAGTTGCCAGATACATCAGCGGCGTATTTTTGCTGTGACGTGCTACCTCTTGATGTGTGATCGTTTCCACTGGTTTCATATTGGTGTTCTTTTTATTGTAAATGGCCACTATTGATAATTAAGTAATTACGCAAAATATAACATTTTTTAGGGCTTAGTTTGTGTTTTAATGTTTAATGATAGTATATTAAGTAGTTGATGATTGTGTTACAATGGCTCGTGATTAATGTTATTCAACGGTAGTTTTTCACGAGTGATGCTAA
>JBPOJK010000215.1:0-16569 GCA_052033675.1 Pseudomonadota bacterium | reverse complement strand
TAAATCAATCATGTTCGATAATGGCAATACGCCTTTGACTGCGCCATCAAACATATAATAACTGGAACTCCAGCTATTAGGTCCCCAGTTGTAACTATAACCGGGACTATAGGTAAAACCGCCTTCCAAGCCAACATATTTATTAAACATATAACCGACATCGGCGCTTAAACCAACCGCACTCCATGACGTGTTCATCCCGATATTGGCATCAATATACACGTTTTCGGCACCTGCGCTGATGCAGACACCGGCTAATAATACTGCTAAAATCTTTTTCATTGTTATCCCTTTTTACTTTGAAAATCATCATTGGATTTGAAAATCCGCCGGGCAGATTATAGCATGATCAAATTAAAAGGTAAATTTTGCACGGCTAATTTATCCGCTTAAAAGCAGTGGTTTTTCTGCTGGATTTATTAAATTATAGTATTTCAGGTGGTTATTAAATTTTATTGGTGTTGTAAAATGCTGCAGTGTACTTCTGGGCAAATTGAGTAAAGTTGGTAATTTGTTGTTCCTCCCATGTCGGCGAATAATTTTTTTCGGCGGCAAAGATTTTAGCGACAAGCGCTGCTGATTCAATCGCGGCCGATGCATTTAAATACAACGCCCGGGTACGGCGTGCCAAAATATCTTCGATGGTTTTTACCTGTTCATGGCGAATTTGATAAATGATTTCAGCTTGTAAGTAGGGTAATTGCGGATGAATTAGTGCAAAATTACCAGTCTGCTGCTGAATTTCTTCAATCGCGGAATAATCGCTGCCATACGGTTTTAGCGGGTAGGGCTTGGGTGTAGTGGTGTAGCCGGCTAATGGTAAATCCCGGGTTTTAGACTCAGTTAATGGTAAACTCAGCTTTTTCTCAATGTAATTAAGCGTGTCTTCACCCATTAAACGATAAATTGTCCATTTACCGCCGACAATGGTAAATAGTCCACTGGCTTGGTTATATAATATTTCATGTTTGCGGGAGATTTTGGCAGTTGACTGCGAATTTTCGGCTTTTACCAATGGTCGTTGTCCGCAAAAGACCGCCTTGATATCCTGATGAGTTACCGGATGAGCACTGTAGTGATTGAGCGTTTCTAAGATAAAATCAATTTCGGACGGTAATGCTTGTGGTTCCAAACTCGGACTATCTACCGCAACATCGGTAGTACCAACGACCACTTTATCCAGCCACGGTAAAATAAATAATACCCGCCCATCACTGGTAGCCGGAATCAAAATCGCGTGCTGACTATCAAAAATCTCCCGCTCAAATACCAGGTGGGTTCCCTGTGCGGCGGCAACATTGGTGTGTTTTTGCTGTGGCTCAGCCAAATCCAGTACGCTATCACACAAAGTTCCGCTGGCATTGATGATGATTGGTGCATAAAACTGCTGCTGTTCGCCATTTAGGCTATCGACAACCGCTACCCCACTAATTTTGCCATCTGTCGCAAAAATAAAATTATTTACTTTGTGATAGTTTAACGCCGTACCACCCAATTGTTCCAAGGTTTTAACCAGACTAATCAACATCCGTGTATCATCAAATTGACCGTCGTAGTAAATCGCACCACCAATGATTTTATCGGCAGCTAAATCCGGTGCTTCAGTTAGGGTTTCCGGTTTATTAAAAAACTTGCTGCGACCAAGCTTTTTGTTTTGTGCCAAGAAATTATATAAGTTGACCCCCAGCCAGTATTTGATTTGTTCCCAGCGATTTTGAAATGGGATTAAATAACTTTGGCGGTGTGCCAAATGCGGAGCATTTTTTAGGAAATAATGGCGTTCTTCGAGACCTTCTTTTACTAGCTCAATATCCAGATTTGCCAAATAACGGATACCGCCATGAACCAATTTAGTTGATTTAGACGATGTCCCACTGCCGTAGTCGTTGCCTTCCAGCAGCAGAGTTTTATAATCACGGCTGGCAGCCTCAACTGCACAACCCAAGCCGGTGGCACCGCCACCAATTACAATAATATCGTAGTTTGTCATAATCATTTCATTTTAATGTTGTTGGTGGCTGCGATCATGGAGATTCCAGCATGCTGCCAGTAGAATTACCGCTAAAATGCAGCAGGAAATCAAGAAAATAAACACCTGATTCCACCCCAGATGGGTTGCGATGATACCGATTACCGCCTGTGCTGCCACGGTTCCAAAGAAATAGCCAAATAATCCGGTAAAGCCCGCCGCAGTTCCGGCCGCTTTTTTGGGTGCCAAATCCAATGCTAAAATCCCAATCAACGCCACTGGTCCATAAATTAAGGTGCCCATCAATGCTAGACAACTGAGTAATACCACCGGTGACGAACTTTGCCAGTAAACAAAAATCAGCCCGCCGGTTAATGCCATACAAATTACACTGATTGGTGCCCGTCGTCCATGAAAAAGCGTGTCGCTTAACCAGCCGATAATCACCGTACCAAAAATTGCCGGCAGTTCAAATAATGCAAAGCCCCACAATCCGGTTAGCGGCGAAAAACCCTTGACTTGCACCAGATAATAACTCGACCAGCTCAATAAGCCGTAGCGGACACAATAGACAAAAGCATTAGCAATTCCAATCGTCCAGATCCATGGATTATTCAAAACATAATTCATGAAAATGGTTTTAGCCGATAATTCCTGCTCGCGATCCTTGATATCATGTTCAACTTTTTTATCCGGATAAATACCGGTGTATTCTTCAATTGGCGGTAATCCAACTGACTGCGGCGTATCGGCACCCCAGATAATAATCGCCACGGCAATCACGATACATAAGATTCCCGAGACATAAAATAATCCATGCCAGTCACCGGCAAATAGTTTTAATCCGATCGGGACGATCGCCACAGCTAAAGTCGCTGCGCCGACGTTATGAGCGGTATTCCAGATACCCATTTTAGTACCGCGTTCGGCATCGCTAAACCAGTGAGTCATAATTCTGCCGCATGCCGGCCAGCCCATACCTTGAACCCAACCATTTAAGAACATCAGCATCAGCAATAAACTAACCCCGAGTCCTAAAAAAGTAGGTAGCAGTAAATTGATTATTCCGCTGATAAAAAGTCCACTGGCGAGGAAATATTTGGCATTGCTGCGATCAGAGATATTACCCATGAAAAATTTACTCAGACCATAGGCGATACCCAACGCCGAACCAATCAGTCCCAATGACTGCGGCGAAAGATGCAGATATTGTTTGGAGACATCAAAGCTACTGCGCCCAAAATAATAGGTGAAATAGCCAATGTAGGCAACCATAAACATGCGGATTCGCCACCACGGATAGCGTGTTGCAATTGCGGTGGCGGATAAGCGTGGAATAGCCGCGGCTGGTCGGAATAATTTTAACATGCTAAACTTTCTAATTATGGTCGGCCCAACCCTTGCTGCGGGTAACGGCTGCATGCCAGTGATCTAACAGGCGCTCACGAGTTTCGGCATTCATTTGTGGATAGAAATCGCGTTCAACTTTCCATACTTGCTCCAGCTCGTCAACTGACTCCCAGAAACCTACTGCCAAGCCCGCCAGATACGCAGCACCCAGCGCGGTTAACTCCAGACAGGTTGGGCGTTCAACGACACAATCGAGAATATCGGCTTGAAACTGCATCAGAAAATTATTGCGGCAGGCTCCGCCATCAACGCGCAGGGCGGTTAAACCCAATCCCGAGTCGGATTTCATCGCCCGTACCACATCGGCAACCTGAAACGCAATTGATTCCAGTGCGGCGCGCGCCAGATGGGCTTGCGAAGTTCCACGGGTAATGCCAACGATTAGACCGCGGGCATATTGATCCCAGTGCGGTGCGCCCAGCCCGGCAAAAGCCGGTACCATATAAACACCACCATTATCGGGAACACTGGTTGCAAGAGTTTCAATTTGGGAAGATTCGTCAATAAATTTCATTTCATCGCGAATCCATTGTACGGCCGCGCCAGCAATAAAGACACTGCCTTCCAGACAGTAATTGCGCTGACCGTTAATTTGCCAACCGATAGTAGTCAGTAAATTATTTTTTGATTCCAGCGCCATTTCCGCGGTATTTTTTAAGAGAAAACAACCGGTGCCATAGGTGTTTTTAACCATTCCCGGTTTGATACATAAATTGCCAAAAGTTGCTGCCTGCTGATCTCCGGCGATTCCAGCGATTGGAATCCGATGACCGAATAGCCCGGAACTGGCTTCGCCGATAATTCCGGAAGATGGTACTACCCGTGGTAGTATATTCCGTGGAATATCGAGAATTTTTAGCAACTCATCATCCCACTGACCGGTATGGATGTTAAAGAGTAGGGTTCGTGAAGCATTCGATTCATCGGTAACATGTTCACGTCGGTTGGTAAGGTTCCACGTCAACCAGCTATCCACGGTACCAAATGCCAGTTTATTTTCGGCGGCCAGTTCGCGGGCATGGGCGACATTGTCTAAAATCCATTTGAGCTTGGTTCCCGAAAAATAGGCATCCAGTACCAAACCGGTTTTTTGGCGAAATAATGCTTCATAGCCCTGAGTTTTCAGGTGATCAATCATATCGGAGGTCCGGCGATCTTGCCAGACTATCGCGTTATAAATCGGAATGCCGGTTTCGGTATTCCAGACTATGGTAGTTTCGCGTTGATTGGTTATGCCGATTGCTGCTATATCGGTTGATTGAGCACCAATTGATGACATGGCTAATTTAACGGTGGTTAGCTGAGTTAACCAAATTTCCATCGGGTCATGTTCAACTAATCCCGGCTGCGGAAAAATTTGGGTAAATTCAAGCTGTTTGCTGCTGCAAATATTGCCGGCTTTATCAAATAAGATTGAACGTGAGCTGGTAGTTCCCTGATCCAAGGCTAATACATATTTTTTCATTATTTTTTCCCTTTTGCTAGTGTTAAATCAAATAACCATGCGCCAAGTGGTGCGCCAATTAATGAACCAAAAACCGGTGCTGCCCAAATCCACGAACCGCCACCTAATCCGGTATGCTGAAATCCCATCAAGGTTACAAACAGCCGTGGGCTAAAATCCCGTGCCGGATTCATAGCATAGCCGTGCATTCCACCAAAAGACATACCGATACCCACAATCAGTGCGGCAACAGCAAATGGTGCCAAAAATCCCGCCTTGTCGGTGATGAAATTTTCAACAATTGCCAAAATTGCAAACATTAATATTGCAGTAGCAATTATCTCCGCCATGAAGCCGGGCATAAAACTAGTGGTGATTGCCGGGAAGGTAGTAAAAATTCCGGCGCTATGAGCGAGAGTTGGATCAACCTGCTGAAATTTGGCGGAATAGAAGAAATATACCAGAGCCGCACCCAAGAAACCGCCGATCATTTGTGCGCAAATGAATAACGGAACTTTTTTTGCCGGAAAGCGTTTGCTGAGCGTCAGTGCGATGGTGATTGCCGGATTTAAGTGCGCGCCAGTGATGCGATTGCTAACCAAAATTCCGAGAAAAACCCCCAATCCCCAACCAAAAGTTATATTGGTATAACCACCGAGATTAAACAGGGTTGCCATCGCATTAACCCCATTACCAAAGAGTAAGATGAACATGGTGCCGAACATTTCGGCCATAAATTCCTGATATTTATTGTGCTGCATTAATCAAATCTCCCCATTGCCAGTAAAAGCAGTCGTTAATTATATCAGAGTCTGTTAGTAAAGTAATGTTGCAGCGCAGCGAGAATTGCTTGATCTCCGACAATTTAACTTGTGTCGTTCGCTTATTTTTTGAGTGCCAGTCGCTGGGCGGTAGACCGCGTAATTTTACGCAGGTGCAATATCGATGGCTATGTCGCTATTATGGTGAACTAGCCATAGTAATATTTTGCTAAACAATTGAAGTGAAATACACCTTAATTCAAGAAAATTAATTGTGACTAAATGTGTTGAGATCTGCTGCCCAGCTTTTTAAGGTACGTGCAGGAGGAAGTTCCATTCGAAAATGTTACGGAGAAGTTAAAAAATTATACTTAGGATTTTATTTGGCGTATTTTAAAATAAACTTGACAGATTTAACTTATGTAACTTATAATTACATTGTAATTGACGATTACAGTATTTTTCTAAGGGAAGCAAAAATGTCTAAAACATATCCAATTACCGTACGATTAACTGAAGAGCAAAAATTATTTATTGATCGAAAAATTGTTGAAATTAAACAAAAAGTTGACATTGACGTACCCCCGGGGATAATCATTCGTAAATGTATAGATAAAATAATAAAATTCAGCGAATTAAAAGATAAATTCAAAGAGTTGGGCTTTACTGAGTTCCTACATCATAAGTTGTGCGATAAATCTGAATCAATGACCCCAGAGAAAATTGAACAAATAAAAGCATTCATTGATGCATATAACCTTGAAGAGAATTGATGCTTAATTCAGTGTGTTGTATAAAATTTAATTTTAAGCCTATATTATTATAATGTTAATTTAAACGCTATTATTGAAGGAAATTCTGATGGAATTTTGGGAGTCTTGTTTTAAAGATAAACAAGAAATGTGGGGCTGGAAACCAGCCAATTCAACTCTTATGGCATTAGAGCTATTTAAAAAATACGGGATAACTAACATCCTGATACCTGGTTTTGGTTATGGTAGGAATGCCAAAGTTTTTAATGATAATGGATTTAAGGTGTCTGGAATTGAGATATCTGAAACGGCAATTAGTTTAGCAAATAAATACTTTGGAGATAGTGTAAAAATCTATCACGGTTCCGTAAATTCAATGCCATTTAATCAAGAGCAATATGATGGAATATTCAGTTATGGATTAATTCATTTATTAAATTCAGATGAGAGAATGAAATTAATTAGTAATTGTTATAATCAACTTGAACCTAATGGATATATGGTATTTGTATCAATTTCAAAAATGGATTCCAGATATGGGGATGGGCAAGAAATCAGTAAAGATACATTTGAGAATCCACATGGAGTTACTTTGTTTTTTTATGATTCTGATTCAATTAAATCAGAGTTTGGTAAATATGGTTTGATTGACTGTAAAATAATTGATGAGTCTATCAAAATGAAGGAATTTACAGATATACCAGAGCAAAAATTCTGGTATATCATATGTAAAAAATAATTTCAATTAATCTTTAGGTGGAAGCACATACGTTAGCCCGTAAAAAACTAAGTCGCGTAAAATAGATATGTATGATGTATTTTGTACGATTTATTATGGGCTGGCAGGCGAATCTTGCCAAGTGATTTTCCTTAATGGGAAACAGTATATTTTTACTTTAATATATCAGGAAAAGAGGCCGGAATCATTAAAAAGAGTATTCGTAAGATAGTCTTAAAAAATTGGTAAGCTTAGCACATATTGAAAATGGCAGGAACGGAATGACGAGTTTTTATGCAATAGTCGCCAATATCATGAAACATACAGATGTAATTGAGAATAAAGGTTATGAAATCAGCCAAAAAATATCAGAAATAAAACTCCATATTGATAAATAGATGTTACGAAGATCATTTCTTAAAAGAAAGGAAGTTAGTGGTTATGTCAATTAATGCTAAAGCCAAATTAAATCTTTTGTTGCTGGCCTATACGGTAGCCGTGTTTTTGTATTTGCCGTTGGCGGTAGCGATTCAGGCGGGGGTGTTGGTATATCTATTCAAGCGCCGCGAATTGAAATATGCGTCGTATGGCGCGTTACTGTTTATTTGTGCAATTATCATCAATATTGTGGTGTATCGCGATTCGCTCAGCAGCAATCACCAGATATTTATGGGCGCATTAGTTGTCATTGTCTTTGCCAATTTATTTTGGTTTGCTGCCACCATCAAACAATTAAAACGGCTATTGCATCACGAGGAGTAACCGGCAATAAAAAACCTGCCGCGAAATGGCAGCAGGATGATATTGTTGACAGATTTAATTGCTATTGTTGTGGCATTAATTTTACCACCGAACCCAGTTCCAGAATGGTAGTTTGTGCCAGCGTTGCCGGAATGGCTTGGCTGTCTGCCGGATATGTTTCGGGGTTTACCCTGTAATTAATCTGTTTGACCAGCACCAATGCGGTTGCAAAAATATGTTTCGGATCTTGTGGAAACGGCAAGTCTTTCCAGTTATTGAAAATCAGCGGATTTTTCGGAATACTGATGACTTTCAGTTGAGTGGGCGTTGAGTCCGGCAACTTGAAGTAATAAGAATCACTATCACTGCTATTTAGCTGTTTCAGATGATCACGATAATAGGCAATCAATTGGTTATGCAGTGCAAATAATCCATTCCGACTTTGTACCACCTGTGATTCCGGCGCTAATCCAGATTCACTGCTCGTGCTGGCAATATAGATGGTATCAAACGGCAAATGGTTGTCAAAAACCTGTTGCGCATTTTTGATATTATTTGGTAAACAAAATTGCGGCATTGGATTTTGGGCGTTAAATACACGTTTGGCAGGCGCGATATAGGCATATTTTACATAGCTGTTATCAGGGTTTGCCAAGAACGTTGTGAGATATTTTGTTTCCGGTAATTTTTCCAGATAAAACTGTTTTAAAACCGCTGTCGATGAAATCTCCGGATTTAACTTCGGCGGGTATTTATACAATTTTAGATAGAAGCGATAATTATCGGCATTAGCCGGAGTTGGTACTTGAAAGCCAAGCTTAGCAAACGCCGCCAAGTTGATATTATTGATATCCGGTTGTCCTGCCGGAGTGTAATCAAAGGCACTTTGGCAGCTAGTGTAAGATTTATCTTTTTCGGTTGGCAGATAACCATAGCTGAATTTCATCACCGGATCAATTTGCCAGTCGCCGGGTTGCTTAATTTCACCGGCATTAGCCAGCGGTGCCAATAACCCGCCAACCAGTACACTAAGCGCGAATAATTTTTTAGTCATGAGCTGCACCTAGTTGGCTAATTGTTCAAGCGTTGCCAATACCCGTGCGGCATGATTGCGTGCGCGCTGTTCAACTTCTTCTTTGACGTTATAAACACCGGGAACATATACGCAGCCGTGAGTGAAAATTGGTTCACGATAGATTAAGCCGGATAAATAGGCGGTTTGTTCAAATGGCAACAATAAATCTGTTACTTTGAAATGGTTGTATCCCAATGGACGGTAGGCTTCTTCCGGTCCGCCAACAGTAGTTGAAATTATTAGATTTTTGCCTTTTAATTTATCGCCTTCCGGACCATAAGCAAAATTAAACCCAAATACTTTATCAATCCAGTTTTTTAACGATGCCGGAGCCGAATACCAGTAAAAAGGAAATTGCAGGACGATAGTATCAGCCGCCAATAGCGCTTGCTGTTCGGCTTCGACATCGATATTGTAATCATGATAAAGACTGTCTAAATGGCGAATGGTGATGTTAGCCGGATGTTTTTTATATTCTTCAACAATAACGCTATTGGCTACTGACGAGTTTAAATCTGGATGTGCCAAAATTACCAAAGTTTTCATAAAGTTGTCCCTTTTAAATTAGTTAAGATGGCTATACTCAAACTGATTCGAAATACTAGTAGGCGATGGGCGACGACGCTTACAACAACTAGTAAGTGAGAAGCCTGTCAACGACCTAGGATGATGAATCTGTTTGAGTATAGTAATTATTACCAGCCGTTACGGATAGTATTATACTAAAGTTGCACCGGTAGCTGCGCCCAAACCGGCAAATTCGTCAATCTCAGCCAATAGCGCAGTCGATAATTTAACTTCGGCGGCGGCAGCATTTTCAATAACTCGTGCCGGAGTACGGGTACCGGGAATCGGAATAATATCCTCTCCCTGATGTAATAGCCATGCTAGAGCCAGTTGTGCCGGAGTGATGTTTAAATCAGCGGCAATTTTTTTCAGCGGGGCAAAGCGGTCGATATTTTGCTGCAGATTGCTGCCGCTGAATTTAGGGTTATTGTTCCGGAAGTCATCTTGCGGCAATTTCTCAATTGTTCCAGTCAAAAAGCCGCTACCTAATGGTGACCATGGAACTATTGTTATGCCCAGCTCGCGACAGGTCGGTAGAATTTCAGCTTCGATTTCGCGCCGCCATAGTGAATATTCATATTGTACCGCTGCGATTGGATGAACCTGATGAGCACGGCGAATTTCTGCTGCGCTGACATTGCTTAATCCGAGATTTCTAACTTTGCCGGCTTTAACCTGCGCGGCCATGGCGGTAATGGTTTCTTCAATCGGCAAATCCGGTTGCGGGTAGTGCAGATACCATAAATCCAGATAATCAGTGTCCAAGCGCAGTAAAGTTTGTTCCAGCGCGTGGGCGGCATAGCGTGGCGTAGCATTGATATTAAGGTTAAAACCCCAGCCGGTAGGCAGATCGCTGCCGCGCCAGTTATCTTCAAAAACAATTCCAAATTTGCTGGCAATAAAAGCCTCAGCCCGGCGATTTTTTAGTGCTTTAGCCAGTAATTGTTCATTATGACCATTGCCATAAGCATCAGCGCTATCAATCATGGTTACACCACAATCCAAAGCCTGATGAATTACGTTTAGTGCGGCATTGTCATCGCTGCTGCCATAATAGCCTTCGAGAACCATGGCGCCATAGCCAATTGCACCGACGGTATCAGTGGCGATTTTACGTTGTTGCATATAAAAAATACTCCTTAAATTAGCGATTATCTGTCGGTTATTTGTTAATTAGATTTTCCTGCGGTTGTTCCCAAGCTGGAAAACCCGATAAATTCTTTTAACTGCATGAAATCACCCTGCGCCACAATATAGGCTTCCAGCAGTGGGTGTTCAAGATGTGCTTCTTCACGGACTACCCATTTTTGCAGAAATTTGCCTTCGAAATAGTTTCCGGCTTTAAATAGGGCTTTCCATTCAACTTCAAATTGTACCAGATATTTACCATCAGCGAGAAATTCGACTTTGATAGTATCGATGATATGATCATCCGATTCCAGCTGGTCATGAATCCATTGATGCCATTCGCAAAATTCACGGTGATTATGTACCTTATAGTTGGGAAAATCAAAATAAACATCTTCTGCCAGATATGGCAAAAAAGCTTCGGCAGGAATATAATATTTTTCACAAGTAGCCCGCTCATACATCGCGAAGATTTTATGGACAAAGGCTTTAATGTCGTTGCGGGTAAATTTGCGCTGGCGTTGCTCGTCAATTAAATAACGATATTCAACTAATGGATAACTGATGTTGATTGATGGCTGCATGATGGCTCCTGAAGAATTATAATCTTATGCTATGATTTTACAGCAATTATTATATTCTTCCAGAATAAGCAAAATATAGAATATAATCACAGATTATGGTACAAATTTACAATCGAATTGATTATGTCCAAAAAAATTGAATTTCTGCATTCCGGCAATCATGATGTTTCCGGATTTGCCACCAATTTAAACATTGCGCACTCGAGCAGCGAATTTGGCTGGGATGGCGTGATTGTTGAAGAGGGGAGTGCCGACTTATTCTGTCCCGATGATGCCGTGGTGGCGGGGCATTATTTCGCAATGCTTTTAAGCGATCATTATAATTGGGAAGCTAAATATGATGGTCGGTTTCGGCAATTGGAAACCCAGCGCGGACAAATCTGGGTAAATCCCAAAGATCAAAGTTTTAGCCATCGGGTTACGATGTATAATGAATTTGGGTTGGTGCTGCTTAGTGACGAACGTTTGCGTGCGGCGATTGGCGAATACAGCGATCTGCGACAGATTGTGTTTGAGCGCCACTATAATGCCAACGATGTCCAGTTGCAAAATTTGCTGCAAATACTGCTTACCGAAATCCGGCAGGGAAATCCCAATCAGAAAATTTTTGTCGATTCGATAGTCAATGCATTGGCATTACATTATCTCCATCATTATTCCAATTTTAAAGCAGTGCAGGATTTGGCGTTGGGACAGCATAAATTACATAAAATTATTGACTTTATCCGCCAGCGGCTGGAAGATAACCTCGAGCTGGCAACCCTTGCGGCGCAGTTTAATCTCAGCCAGACGACATTGATTAATTCCTTCAAGCGTGAATTAAATACCACCCCACATCTATTTGTTTTGAATGAAAAATTGAATCAGGCGGCACGCTGGCTAAAAGCTAGTAGCTGGTCACTGGGTGAAATTGCATTTAAACTAAATTTTAGTGATCAGAGTCATTTTACCCGGCTGTTCAAGGCGCGCTTTGGGGTTACGCCGTTAAAATTTCGCGAGGCTCAGCGCAAGTAATTCCAGCTTCTGCTGATTATAAAAATCTAGGTAATATCTCTAATCTATCAAGCCGATAGCGGTTATCGGCTGATTATTTTTTTGAGGATAAACAGATGAAAAAATTCTATCAAATGGCATTGGCTTTGGGGATTTGTAGTATGCTAAGCGTGCCGGTTAATGCAAAAACCATTAGTAGTGAAAGCCTGCCACGCCATTCTAGCCAGATTAATTATCGCAATCAAGAGCTTGCCAATCAATATATTCAGGATGGAATGTACAATTTTTGGCATGGTGATGAGGTAAAAGCTAATGAATCAATGGTCTTTAAAGGCATTACCTTGCGTGGCAAGCTGGGCCTGGTTGAATATGATTTTGCCACCGCGGCAGAATTGGATCCGTCACGGTTGGATATTCAGTTTGATTTGGCTTCAACGCAAATTTTACAGAATAAAACTTCAGCCGCACTCGGTAGCTACCAAAAAATTCTTGCCAAAGACCCGCGTAATTTTAATGCTTTGATTCTAGCCGGCGCTTACAGTAAGATTAGCGGAGCTTCCGAATCCGCACAACAGTTTTTTGCCCGGGCACAAACGCTTGATCCTAAGGGTGCCAAGCAAATGCAGGCGATTTTGGACATGACGCAACAGAATTTTAAATTAGCTCTCAATCCACACCCTGCACCAATCAACGGTAAGCTCGCAATCGTGGTTTTAGGTTATGCACTGGCTGCCGATGGTACACCGCAAAGCACTTTGATTGAGCGGCTGAAAGTGGCGTTAGCCGAATATAAATTAAATCCGCAGGCGGCAATTATTGTTAGCGGTGGCATGCCGCACGGTGGGGTGACCGAATCATATATTATGAAACAATGGCTGATTAAGCATGGGGTTGCAGCTGAACAAATATACATTGAAGATCAATCCAAAGATACGGTGATGAATGCGGTTTATTCGCTGGCAATCGTGCAGAAATTGGCGGTTGATAAAATTGTATTGGTTACTAGCGCCAGTCATATGCGCCGCGCGTATTCGGTGTTTTTGGCACTAGCGATGCAAAAGGGAACCAAGCTAACGATTGACAATCTGGTTTATCTTGACTATCCGGATTTAGCTCAGGCAATGACGGTGACAACTGCCGAAAAATTGGTGATAGTTCGCGATGTTTTACGCGCAGCCGGAATTTGGGCTTATCCCGGCATTCAACAGTGAAGCCAATAATATAAATTCCTGCCATAATGAGCCATGTTAAAATTAGATCTCATACTAATTATAATAAAGAAGAGCTAAATGGATATTACCGAGTTACTGACTTTTGGGGTCGCTAATAAGGCCTCTGACATGCACTTATCCAGTGGATTGCCGCCAATGCTCCGGGTCAATGGGGAAATTCGCAAGGTTAATTTACCGCCGATGGAAGCCAATGAAGTTAAGACCATGGTTTATGATATTATGAATGATAATGTCCGGCGGGTTTTTGAGCAAAATATGGAAGTCGATTTCGCGTTTGAAATTCCCAATGTTTCGCGCTTTCGTGCCAATGTCTATATGCAAACCCGTGGAATTGGTGCGGCATTTCGGACGATTCCGTCAAAAATTCTTTCGCTGGAAAAATTAAACGCACCAAAAATTTTCAAAGAAGTTTCTTCTTTTACCAAAGGAATGGTGCTGGTTACCGGTCCAACCGGTTCGGGTAAATCGACGACCCTAGCGGCAATGGTTGATTATATCAATGAAACCGATTATCAGCATATTTTAACCGTCGAGGATCCAGTCGAGTTTGTCCATATTTCCAAGCGTAGTTTGGTCAATCAGCGCGAATTGAATACCCACACCAAAAGCTTTGCCAATGCGCTGAAATCAGCCTTACGGGAAGATCCGGATTGTATCTTGGTTGGGGAAATGCGCGATTTGGAAACCATCCGCTTGGCATTGACTGCCGCTGAAACCGGACATTTGGTATTTGGCACGCTGCATACTTCATCGGCAGCTAAAACGATTGATCGGATTATTGATGTGTTTCCAGCAGCCGAAAAAGATATGGTGCGGGTGATGTTATCAGAAAGTTTGCGGGCAGTAATTTCGCAATTGTTGCTCAAGAAAAAAGATGATAACGGACGGGTGGCGGCGCATGAAATTATGATTGTCAATTCAGCAATCAAAAACCTGATTCGCGAAAATAAAGTTTCACAGATAAATTCCGCCATTCAAACCGGACAGCAATACGGGATGCAGACCATGGATCAGGGCTTGATTAAAGTGGTTAAGAGTGGTGAAGTCTCGGCGGAAACTGCGGCAATTTATGCAGTGCAAAAAGAATTATTTCTCGACTTGTAATAAGGACAACTAATGGCATTAGAACTCTCCATGATTCGCGAAAAAGAAAGTGCCCGTTTATTTATGCTTTATCTGCTTAAACAGGCATTGGCAGTCGGGGCAGATGATACCTTTATTATTTCAAATTTTTCACCGTCATTTAAAGTTGATGGACGGCTGACCCCGCAATTTAATCAAAAATTGTCCGAAGAACAGGCTAAATTATTAGTCTATTCAATCATGAATGAATATCAGATTAATCAGTTTGAAACTGGGCGAGAATGCAATTTTGCCTTTGCTCATCCCGATGGTGGGCGTTTTCGGGTAAATGTTTATCTTGAACAGGGTAAACCGGCGATGGTGATGCGGAAAATTAATACCAAAGTACCGACTATTGCTGATTTAAAGCTGCCAGCGGTATTGGCGGATATTGCCATGGAGCGCAAAGGATTAGTGCTGGTTATCGGAATGACCGGTTCCGGAAAATCGACCACCTTGGCATCGATGATTGATCATCGCAATCGCAATTCCTATGGACATATCTTATCAATTGAAGATCCGGTGGAATTTATCCATCAGCATCAAAATTGTATTGTTTCCCAGCGTGAGGTTGGCGTAGATACCGATAATTGGCATAATGCGATCAAATCGGCGCTGCGGCAGGCACCAAATGTGGTGCTAATCGGTGAGATTCGCGATGCCGAAGCCATGGATTATGCATTGCAGTTTGCTGAAACCGGACATTTATGTATGGCAACTATCCATGCGACCAATGCCATTCAGGCGATTGAACGGGTGGTAAATTTATTTCCGACCGAGGCACAACCGCAGGTATATATGAATCTGGCTCTGAATCTCAAAGGGATTATCGGACAGCGCTTGGTTCCATTAGAATCTGGCAAAGGGCGGGCGGTAGCACTTGAGATTATGTTAAATACCTCAACTATTTCTGACTATATTTTTAAGCAGAAAATGGAAGAAATCCGCGAGATTATTGTGCGTTCGCGAGATATAGGCATGCAGTCATTTGATCAGGCGTTGTTTGATTTGTATGAAGAGGGTAAAATCAGTTATGAAGAAGCCTTAAAGAATGCCGATAGTTTAAATGATGTTAAAATGCGGATTAAATTGGACAGTAAACGGGCCAAGACTGAGATGGTTGAAGATTCGGATGCCGCGAAATTAAGAATTTTATAAGGATTAAATATGTTAGTTAGTGAAGCACTTAAAGCGCGGAAATCAGTACGTGCATTTTTGGATAAACCGGTTGCCAATGACAAAATTATGGCAATTATGGAGGCAGTTCGCTATACGCCATCGGGAACCAATACCCAGCCGTGGCAAATTGCGGTGGTGAGCGGAGAGAGCAAGCGTCAATTGGATGCTAAACTGTTACAAGCCTTTACTAGTGGTGTTGAAAAAAATATGGATTATAAATATTATCCGCCGAAGTTACCACGCGAAATGCAAGTACGGCGAATTGATTGTGGAATGCGGATGTATGAAACTCTGCAAATTACCCGTCAAGATACCAAAAAACGCCTGGAACAATGGGGCAAAAATTATTCGGCATTTGGCGCGCCGGTAGTTTTATATTTTTTCCTACCGCGACAGGTTGAAGCCGGTTCGATACTTGATTGCGGGATGATGATGCAATCGGTGATGCTGGCAGCGACCGAGCAGGGGTTGGCAACGTGTCCCCAAGCGGCATTGGCAGAATATCCGGATATTGTCCGGGAATTTTTGGGCGCCTATGATGATAGTATTTTAATTTGTGGCATGGCTTTGGGCTATGCGGATAACACTGCACCTATCAATAACTATCTAACACCGCGCGAAGAAGTTAATCAGTTTGCCAAATTTTTTGAATAATCACTACCGGGTAAGGTAAATTCCTTAGCTGCAACCTGAGTGATTTTTTGTGAGGTTGGTTTGATGAAAACTCGTATTGCCATTGCTTGTCAGGGTGGTGGCAGCCAAACGGCGTTTACTGCTGGAGTGTTTCAGGCTTTTTTTGCCCGCAATTTTCATAAAGATTATCAAATTGTCAGTTTGAGAGGCAGTTACGGTGGGGCGGTTTGCGCTTTTTTTGCATGGTTGGCGTTGCAGCTG
>JBPOJK010000052.1:0-34887 GCA_052033675.1 Pseudomonadota bacterium | reverse complement strand
CGCCCAATTATTGAATAAATTCGTCCTTTAGCGGTTGGCCTGAATAAAACAATATCCCGTAAAGCTAGTAAAACCACATAACTCAAAATACCAACAAATAATGGAAAATTTTTTGGATTAAGATGCTTAGAAAAAAAAGCCCCCCATCCCCGTCCGTAATTATAGGCTTTGTTACAATTCAGAAAATTAGAGCTAACTTCAGGATGATTTACCTCTATGTTTGGGCAATATTCCAATTTGGCGTCATCCTTAAAACAACGATAACACAAGTCAATATCTTCAAGTGCACCATACTGCTCATTTACGCCAAATTTCTCATCAAAGTAAATATCATTATTTACTACAAATACAACGACAGCACTCGAATACAGCATAATGTCGTATAAATTTGTCACGGCAGTAGTAATTGGCGGCCAATTTCGCATAATATTTTTTTTCATCACGCGATTATAAATTTTTCCATAGGCTAGTGAAGTATTTGGATTTTTAGCAAAATAACCAATAACGTTCTGCAAAGTATCTGGATAATAGGTACAGTCATCATCTGGAAAGCCTAGGATTTCGCCTGTAGCTGCTTTGATTCCTATGTTGCGATTAATTGATGACCCCAGTCTATCAGACTTGATATGAATTAAATCCAGTTGTTGTTTATAACTCTGGATGATTTCGTCTACTAGTCCATTTTTATTCTGATCAACAATAATAATTTCAAAGTTTTTATAAGTTTGAGCTACTAAACTTCTTAATAGTTGTTCTAGCTCCGTCGAACGATTATAAGTTGCACAAATTAGAGATATTTTCATATTGTAAATTTAGCCATGACTCTTTGTTTTATTAGTGATAACTGATAAATTAGTCGACTAGGGAAAATAAATGTTTTACTTTGGTCGATCAAATAGTAAACATCAATAATATCATATAGCCCATGTAGTTTACGAATCTGATGTTTTTCACTAACGGTCTTATTATTTATTTCACTACTTACACCATCACAAGTAAAATTAACGATTAGGTTATTAATAACCTCAAATTTATATTTATTTTTCCTTAATCGTAGCATTAACTCCCAGTCTGCTGCAACTTTAAACTTGACATCAAATAATCCAATTTTTTCATAAATAGCTTTTGGAATAAAAACAGTAGGATGAGGAATAACCATACCTTTATTTAGCAAACTAATATTTTCATTTTCTCTAATAAACAATGGACTATTATTTTTCCAATATTTAATTTTTCCATATAAAATGGTATTTTGTAGATGTGTGTGGTCTTGAATTATCGCACAATTATCTAATTCATACCAATCATCACTATTGATTATCCCAATCCATTCACCAACAGCCATTTTGATACCCTTGTTCATCGCATCATAGATGCCATTATCCGGCTCTGAAACCCAGCGATACGCAATACCTTTAGTCGCAAATAACGGAGCGTATTCTTGTATTATTGCGACGGTATTATCGGTAGATTTACCATCAATCAAAATATATTCAATATTGGTATAAGTTTGATTAAGCACCGATTCAATCGTCTGACGGATAGTTTTGGCACTATTAAAACACACGGTAATTATTGAGATTAGCGGTTTTTTGTGATTGCGATTATCCATTTTGAATTCCTAAATACCAATCAATCACCTGTTTAATTCCATCTGCTAATTCAACCTTATGCCGCCAACCCAGTTCATGTAATTTGCTAACATCCTGCAGTTTTTTCATGGTTCCATCGGGTTTGCTCGTGTCAAACTCAATTTTTCCATTAAACTGAATTTGCTCTTTGATTAAATATGCTAATTCTTTGATGGTTAAATCTTCTTTGGTACCGATATTGATATGGGTATTTCTGATTTCTACTTTATCTTTTATCAAGTCACTAAAATTAACATTATTCATGATATAAACACAGGCATTAGCCATATCATCGACATGGAGAAATTCCCGATAGGGTGTACCGCTCCCCCATAGCCTGAGGATGGTTTGTTGCCCTTGATGAGTGATACCGTATTTAGTCAGTTGATCATCAATTTGTTGCTGGTTGCTGATGGTTAGATTTAGGTTTTTAGCAATTTTTGGATAATTTTGTTCAGCGAGTAATTTTGCCAGATACATTTTGCGAATCATCGCCGGCAATACGTGGGATTTATCCAGATCAAAGTTATCATTTGGTCCATAGAGATTGGTCGGCATTACCGCGATATAATTGGTGCCGTATTGCAGATTATAGCTTTCACAGAGTTTGATCCCAGCAATCTTGGCAATCGCATACGGTTCATTGGTGTATTCCAGCTCTCCGGTGAGTAAACAATCTTCCGGCATCGGTTGCGGAGCTTGTTTTGGATAAATGCAGCTACTACCCAAGAATAATAATTTTTTGACTTGGTTTTGGTAGCTGGCATGAATTACATTATTTTGAATTTGCAGATTGTCGTAAATAAAATCTGCACGATAGGTATTATTTGCCAAAATACCACCGACTTTAGCCGCGGCCAGAAAAACATACTCCGGCTGTTCTTTAGCGAAAAAGTCATGCACGGCTTGTTGATTAGTTAAATCCAGCTCTACATGGGTTTTGAGCAGTAGATTGGTATAACCCTGTTGTTGTAGGTTTCTGACGATTGCCGAACCAACCAAACCGCGGTGTCCGGCAACATAAATTTTACTATCTTTATTCATCATCAGTAGCGCGCCTGTTTCATTTTTTCAACATAATCCAAATCATGCTTAACCATTATTTCAACAAGTTTTTCAAATGAAGTTTTAGTTGGATTCCAGCCCAATAAGGTTTTAGCTTTGCTTGGATTACCCAATAATGTCTCAACCTCAGTTGGACGGAAGTATTTAGGATCAACTTCGACTAAGACATTTCCAGTTTCTTTACAAACACCTTTTTCATTAATACCTTCGCCTTGCCACTCTATTGATATACCGACATGTTTAAATGATAACTCTACAAATTCACGTACTGGATGCTGTTCCCCAGTGGCAATGACAAAATCTTCAGGCGTATCGTGTTGTAGAATTAACCACATGCATTCAACATAATCTTTGGCATAACCCCAGTCACGTAGCGAATTAAGATTTCCCAAATACAATTTTTTCTGGTAGCCTTTTTTAATATTAGCTACTGCCAGTGTAATTTTACGGGTGACAAATGTTTCACCGCGGCGTTCAGATTCATGATTGAATAAAATCCCATTAACCGCAAACATCCCATAAGCTTCGCGGTAGTTTTTGGTAATCCAAAACGCGTATTGTTTGGCAACTGCATACGGTGAACGTGGGTAAAATGGCGTGGTTTCCGTTTGTGGAATCTCTTGAACTTTGCCATAAAGTTCAGAGGTTGAAGCTTGATAAATCTTACATTTATCAACCAAGCCAAGCATCCGCACAGCTTCTAAAATCCGCAGCGTACCAATTGCATCACTATTGGCGGTATACTCAGGTACCTCAAATGACACTTTTACGTGCGATTGAGCGGCAAGATTATAAATCTCATCCGGTTGCGTCTTTTGAATAATACTGATTAGCGAAGTCGAGTCAGTCATATCGCCATAATGCAGTTGTAACTTACGGTCGTTATGCATATCTTCAATCAACTCATCCAGATACAAATGCTCAATCCGCTGAGTATTGAAGATTGAACTTCGGCGGAGTATGCCGTGGACTTCGTAGCCTTTCTCAATCAGTAATTCTGCCAGATAAGAGCCATCCTGTCCGGTGATACCAGTGATTAGTGCGGTTTTTTTCATGCTTGTTTATCTTCAAAGAACCTATTTATCGTATCACAAACAGTAAAAACATCTTCTTTATTATGACAATATGAAATAGTCAAGCTTAATGTGGTATTATGAATTTCTTCTGAAGTGGGATATGTTTCATTCCATATGCTTGACAATGCTTTCTGATGATTTGGTGGGATCGGGTAATGAATTTCGGTTTTTATACCGTTGTTTATTAGATATTGTCTTAACTCATCTCTGTATTGTGTTCGAATGTTAAATATATGATACACATCATAAAAACCAGGTTGTTCAATCGGCAGTATGACATTACTGTTTAGTTTTTTTAAATATATTTGAGCCAACTCTCGTTTATGTTGATTAATTTTGTCTAGAGATTTTAACTTAATTGATAAAAAACCAGCCTGCAACTCATCTAAGCGTGAGTTATACCCAATAATTTCATTGACATATTTAATAGAAGACCCATAGTTGCGTAATTGTAATAGCTTATTATAAACTGCTTGATTATTAGTTACTATCGCACCAGCATCACCCAATGCACCCAGATTTTTTGTTGGGTAAAAACTAAATGCCCCACAATCACCAAATGTACCACTTTTTTGGCTATTAAGCATTGAGCCATGGGACTGTGCACAGTCTTCAATAATTTTCAATTGATGGCATTCTGCAATATCTTTAATTTTATCCATCTGACATGTTTTTCCATATAGGTGAACTACCATTATGGCGGATGTTGCCGAAGTTACAGCTTGTTCAATTTTATCCGGATTTATATTGTATGTTGAAATGTCTGGCTCTACAAGAACAGGCCTCAATCCCGCATTTATTATTGCTAAAATAGTTGCAATATACGTATTTGACGGTACGATGACCTCACTATTTCTTGGTAGCTCAAGGGCTAAAAGAGAGAGAAAAAGAGCATCCAATCCAGATGCAACTCCAACACAATATTTACTACCAAGATAATTAGCAAAAGAAGTCTCAAAAAGTTTGACTTGTTCGCCTAAAATGTACCATCCTGATGTTAAAAACTGTTTGAAATATGCATTAAAATCATCTTCAAACGGCTTATTAAGTAATGCTAGGTTTTCATATTCAATCATTATATGGTTCCCATATGTAATCATCTGGAGTAAAGTACTCTGACGCAAATACCTGTAAAATACAATTCTCTGAGAAATTATACATACTGTGCCAGTCTTGCGGCTCTAAAATTAGACACTTTGACGGACTATCCAGCATAAAACGTTCTTTTTTACTCTGGTCGTTGTTATAAACTTCGCAGCTACCCTGAAGAGCAACTAGTGCCTGAATAGTTTTTTTGTGCCGGTGTCCACCTCTAATTGAATCATCAACGCCATAAATATAGAAAACCCGCTTAATTTTAAAAGGCAATTCTCGATCTTCAATAACCGTTAGATTCCCACGATCATCTGAAAAGGTTTTTAGATTTATTAAATGTGCCACTTTTAAGCTTTCTTAATTGTTTTATAATAAAAAATAAGCCAAATTTTGTCTTAGAAAAGTTAAAACATTTAGTTGCTAACTTATACAAGCTAACAACTTGGTTTAATTCATTAAAATATAGATAATACAATTGTCTATAATCTGAATTGGTTTTATCATAACTTAATAAAATAGAGTAATTCAATTTATTACTATTTATCTTTACATCATGAAAATGAAAAAAAATCATATCAAATGGCGTTTTGCGATTCATATCTATATATTTTCGGTCTCCAATAAGCCTATATTGTTGAATATTCCAAGGCGCAACGCCACCGCCTAAATGCTGTAAAACATGTACTTTTTTAAAACGAGTAGTCCAGTCATCCAAGTATTTTTGATCGCCAAATTTGCCATCTTCAAATCGATTATAGCACCACTCAATACAGGCATCTCGCCACCAATTTAAAATTCTCAATCCATTCTCAGTATTTCTGAAAGTCATAAATTGAACACAATAAACACCTGATTTTGCTGATTGATCATATTTCGGCGTGTAACGATGTTCAGTAATTAAAACATCATTATCTTTAATTTCCTCTATTAATATACTGGGATCATTGTAAAAAAATAAATCAGCATCTAAATATGTACAAATAGATAAATTATATTTTTTTAAACAATATAGTATAGTAGATGAACTACATGTCCAACAGTACTCACCGCGTGTTCTTGACGGCTTGATTTCTAATAGCTGAGGATCTTCAAATTCAGCGAGTGAAATGACAGTTATATTCGATAACTGTAGCTGTACTAGTGTGGCAAAACATTCATCATCAAATGCAAAGACATATAGGTGAAAATCCTTACAGTGTTTTTTTAGTGATTCATATAGAACAAGACCATAAACCAGAAAATTAGAGTCAAATAAAGTACAAAAATTATTTTCCAAAAATAAACCCTTTAAAAGAATACTTATTTGTAATCCCATCTAACGCGTCAAAAGACTCCAGTAGCTTATAATCACTAAATTTATTGATAAATTTTTGTTCATTAAATAGCCAACATGGGTAACTAGCAGAATATATCTGCGGTGGTACTGTTTGTAGCGTTATGGTATCTTTATTATTTTGTGAAAAAGGAGTACGGTCGACAATTATTGTATCAAATTTATATTCTAATAGTTCTTCAAGTAATTCATACGGTTTCTCAATATATTGTAACACACTCGACAATATTAAAACATTAGGAATTTGGTGCTGTAAACACTCATCGACTGTGCCATAAAAATGTACGGTTTCATCTGTAAAATTTTCTTTGCCGCAATTAACAAAACCTTGCTGCTCAACAATTGACCATTTAACGGATTCCAGACCATCCAGAAATTTTTTGTTTTGGTAATAACTACTCCCCAAACTCCCGCCAAAATCTAAAACGTGCAATTTTCCATGGTTTTTTGCAGCAGCGTACATTAATCCTGCCAAAAGTTGCCAAGAGTATTCAATTTTATCAAAGATAACACTATCCCGCTCATATACAGCTTCGCCATTTTTGACTTTTAAGGTAGCTGCATAAACTTTACTTAATATGATTGATGCGTTATACCCTGTTGATTTTGACTGAGCGTCTTGCCAACTCGCATAATCACCATGCCAACCATACCTTGAAGTATTTCGAATTTTGTGAACAAAAACCAAAAATACAGGTGGAATAAACTGCTTTATAATTGTTTTGATTTTGTTTTGCATTTAGTTACCAGATATTTTAATAGTAAATTTTATTTGTAAACACTTTCAAAACTCATTTTTTCAAAAATATCCAATAAGGAACCGGGTGATAAATTGATTATTTTTGCTTTACTTGAGTCCTTTAGCTTATGGTACATCTTAAATATTTCAGCCTGAGCAATAAGTTCTCTCGTGTTATTACTAAGTTTGTGGAGTGCATTAAGCCGCTCATTCTCCATTTTTTGGTGCATTGCCTTCTCATAGAATCTAAACTCACTCTCCAATTGGAAACATATATAGTTATGATCACAACCAACTAGGTAGATTTCACTGAATCCCATGTATAATGCGTAGTACAAGGCATATATTGAGGCGGTATTCGCAGCTGTTACAAATTTTGTTGGGTCATAGTTAATTTCGTCAAAATAACTATTGCCGACTGGAACGTACCAATGTATTGGATTTTTGTCAAATAACTTATTTTTTTCAACAATATCTTTTATATTATTCTCATAGCCAGTAATTCCAAATAACATTGTAACATTACTGACCATATTCTTCGACATATCCGTCAGCCAATTTATCCACTCTTCACGAGATTGTGGATCATGCGTTGGTGCAGTCAAATAATATTTTTGCCCGTCCCCCTTAATTATTTTGCTAAATTTATCATGAACATAAAAATTATTTAATGCAATAATGTTTTCATTTTTTAGTAGCTCAATATATTGTTTTTTTATGGACGGACCGCTACCGAGAATGAAACAACGCTTATTTACATGTTTGTTTTTCAGTGTTCTGTTTGATTTTATAAGTTTCTTGTAATTTCTATACTTCCATTGAGTTAAAACTTCCTGAATAAAATATAATATAATTGGCGGAAGTACTAATTTAATAAATTCTTTCATGCTATATGTCTTAAAATAATATCAATAAACTCTCGCACTGCTCCATCCCCACCTGATTTAGAAAGTTGTATTATATTCGGCAGTTTTTTTATATCGGCAGTAGCATTTGCTGGACAAGCACTAATCCCAACTTTTCCCAATAACTCCTTACAATTTACATCGTCACCAATATAAGCTACATTCGATAAAGACAAATCCAGAGAGTCGCAAAGTTTAGAAATAGTTTCCAGTTTACCACCATGAGCGACGCCTTGAAATAAATACTCAACTTTTAATTTTGACGCCCGATTAGCAACAATTGGAGTGTTTTCACTAGTAATTAATCCAACTTTAATTTGTTTACCACGTAATAATTCAATTCCTTTCCCATCATGGGTGTTAAATTTTTTTAACTCCTCCCCATTATTTCCATAATACATTCCTGCATCGGTCAAAGTCCCATCTACATCAGTAAAAAATAACTTAATTTTGCTAAAGTCTCGCTCTAAATAAGAATGTCTCTGCATAAGAAATTCAGCTAGTTCCCAGTCAAGCGGTTCGTCTAATTCCAATCCACTATATTCAGGCATTTCATAAAAACCAATCTTCCCTGATAGTCTATTATTGGAATTTAAAACCCCTTTAATCGTTGAAATATAGAACGCGCCATTTTCCATGTAGAAACCTTGAAAGTCTTGCCTTCTTGGTCTAATCGTAAAATCATAATTTATTGGTTGGGAATTCTCAATACTCCAAAAGAAACGTTTATTCAATGTAATGGATAATAAACTGTCAAATCCACCAGCATAATATTTTTTAATTGCCTCATCAAAATGCACTGACTTTGTAAATGGAGATGTTGCCTGAACTAAAACAAAAAGATCCTCCTCGTTGATATTAATATTTGACAGTAAATATTCAAGCATCACTGATTCTGTAGAAGAATGATCTTCTGCATTTTTTGGTAAACGATCATATACCTCAACTTTATTTAAGCACAATGAAATAACCACATTCTTAATTTCTTGGCTATCGGTGGCAACTACAATTTTATCGATATTTTTTGAATTTGACAATGCAGACAAAGACCAATACGCCAAGGGTTTACCATATAGTGGTTTAATGTTTTTATTTGGTATTGATTTACTTCCCCCGCGGAGAGGAACAAATGCAATTATCATTATATTACTTTCTATTTTTTAACTTTATACGTTGAACTTGTTCAATCTCTAAAATTTCTGTTTCTTTATAAGTTAAAGACTGGTATGTTGCATTTAAATCACGAACGAGGCGACGCAATCCTTCTCTCTCTAGAGATGCGGCATGGTCTGTACCTTTCCATGTCCGATCTTTTGTAAAGTGCCGTTCGATCCATCTAGCTCCTAACGTATAAGCGGCAATATCAACGGCAATCCCTAAATGGTGCCCAGAAAAACCGATCTCCTTAACCCGCTCTCCATAATTTGCATATAAACGGTTAATTTCAAGTAACGCAACATTTTCAAAAGGTACTGGATATCCAGACGTACATGCATATATAATTAGCCTATTTTTAGCTTGTTTTGTTTCTTCAAAAAATTTAATAACCTCCAGCTCTTCTTTGTGAGTTGTCATGCCAAATGAAATTTGTACCTCGCCATTATAATCATCTCGAAGTACCTTTAGTAGTTCAAAGTTATTGTTACAAGCTGATGGTACTTTTATAAATCTGGGATTTAGTTCGACTATTTGCTTTGCGGAGTTTACTTCCCATACAGACGTAGAGTATTCAATCCCAACTTTATCACAATATTTTTTCAGTTGTCTATGCTGTTGTTGTGTGAATTCAAGAAACTCACGATGCTCACCATAAGTTGATCCATAAGAGTTATATTGGTTTGGGTGAGGTGCATTATATTGCTCTTCTGTTAAGAGTAATTTGTTATCTCTTTTTTGAAATTTAGCAACTGTTACTCCGCATTGCTGAGCCATCTCAATTAGCTCAAACGCAATATCCAAATTCCCCATGTGATTACATCCTATTTCAGCAATCACTTTTGGTTTTTTATATTCAAATTTAAAACTCATGATCTAGTCCTTCATATAAAAAAATTACTTATGGATTATTCTTTTAATTATGTTTTTTAGCCCGAGATAAGAAATAATGCTTACTAAAAATATACGTGTCGCATTAGGTCTTATTCTGAGCTTGTATAATATATATATTACAGTAAAGTAGCATTTAATTTTCTTTGGGTATTTTGATAGTGCCGGATCATAAATCACATCATTGCAGTCTGAACCCCATCCATCTGGTTTCTGCAATACATAAAAGCATGACTCATCACCATAAATGACATTTAGCTTAATATTTTTAAATAGAACGTCAAGATATGCTTTGAAAAAATTGTAAATATGAGCATTCTGGAAATATAAAATAGGATTATAGTACGTCTTGCGAACATTAAATAACCCTGGAACCTCCACAATTAGGAAACCATTTGGTTTGAGTTTTTTACATATCTTTATCAGCTCACGAATAGGCTCGTCAAAATGCTCTAAGACGTGAGAGAGCAATATAGCAGATTGACTATCATTTTGAATTAATTCATCATAATTGCCATTTAAGAGAGCTAAACCCTTTGCTCTACCAAATGCTAAGTAATTTTCATCAAAATCCACACCGACACAGTTAATACCATTTTTATGAAATTCGTACATTATTCCACCTGCACCGCAGCCAATTTCTAACAAATTTTTAATACTATTGACATCTATAATATTACGTAGCTTGTTGAAAATAGCAGAACCTCTGGCGACTTGATCTGCAAAAAATGACTCATCAACGTACTCAGAATTATAATAAAGTCCACGATAATAATTTGTATAAAAGTTGATATTTGATTGTTGATCAAAAATAACAGCACTGCGAACTAGACCACATTTTGTGCATATAACAGATGGGACTGGTAAACCAAATCGGTCTCTTTCCGTAATCACAACGTCCTTCTGCTGATCTTTATTATTACATAAACACTTATTGGGAATAAGGCTCAGTTCATGATTGCTAATATGTTCTTTTATTAAACATAAATATTTTATTTGTGTTTCAGATAGTGACTCTGATATGGTTCCATCATTTTGATAAATAGGGAACATATGGCTTTAATCCTAATAGTAAAAATGATTTTAATTGGCAGAATAGTAACGCATGAAGCTTTGGAAAAAATAAGTTCATGATTAAAAGCGAGATAAATTGGGTACATATTATGGCATAAACAGAGCCGATTACACCATAAATTTTAATTAAATAATAGTTTAATACAACGTTGATTAATGTAGATAGAAGCGTAGAATAAAACAGTATGCGTTGATTGTTGGTAATGTTGATAAAAGCTGATCGTAAGCAACCATTAAACATTGGAATTAAGCACAGTGATAATCCAAACAAAATATGTGCTGATTCTGCAAATTGCGTACCATACAAAATATAGATTAAATTATCAGAGAATAGCCAAAAAAACAATACAAGCAAATATGAAATTAAAGTCATAATACTTGTACCACTTTTCATCAACTGCGCAAATGACTCCATATTTTCAGAATATCTTTTGGTTAACAGTGGATACATATTTCTTGCAAAGATAAATGCGATAAATTGTGGGATTTCATAAAGTTTATAGGCAGTTGAATAATATCCCAATGGTTTTTCACCAATCATGTTTTTAATCATTACTTGGTCTATTCTTGCGTAAATTATATATGACAAATACGAAAGCAATAATGGCCAACTTTGCTTTAGTATCTTTATTGTGATACCAAAATCAAAAAATCGTATAAAGATTTGATTTTCTTGAGTAAAGTATAAAACAAATAACATAATTGCAATTGATAACTGATCAATAAGAGTTAATAAAACAAAATCCACCAAGTCTGCACCAATACTGACCAAATAAATACGTAAAATTGCAGAAATAATTATTTGCACTATCCGGCACATCGATACTAAACGCATAAGCATGTGTGCTTGGCAATAAAAGTCAACAACTTCAAAAGATTGGAAAAATATGCCACCTGCAACTATGAAAATATACAACTGCGTATTTTTATCAACGTTTAAAAACAATAATGCAACACCTATCAAGACAATCATTAAAAAAGAACCAATTGTCTTCAACCAAAAAGCCGTTCCAAGAATTCGATACTTGTCATCTGGTGAAATCACTATTTCTTTTACAACAATATCATCAGCACCTAACTTTGCGATTCCCGCGAATATAGCAACAAAAGCACCCACATAGCTTAACACACCGACTTGTTCAGGACCTAGATATCTTGTTACATAAACACCAACAATTAGACCAGAAGCCAATCTTAATATCTGCTCAAATGTCATCCACGACATATTTTTAAAGTGTATACTACGTAATAGTTTCATATAAATTTTGAAATGCTATATATTTTTGGGCAACAGATATAAAAACAATAAAAAGAACAGTTGAAACTAAAAACTCGCTCAAAAAATTGCCATGCCGTATTTAATGCAACTTCATTGTTTTTTATCGTTAGCAAGCGCTTAACCAACTGGACAATCATATTATTGTCCAATAGCCATATTTCTTTGAGCCTTCACGCCTGATTTTATTGGCAGCTTTCAAATTGCTTAGATGTTTTTCTATTGCACGGGGTGAGATGTGCAAAACCTCACTTAGTTGACGGGCGCTTAAAGTTGGTGTAACTTTCAATAGCTCAAGAATTTTGGCACTGGTTATATCCGAACTTATATCCGAACTTATATCCGAACTTTTTGCGGATTGTGGTTTATTACGGTAAAAAACTGTCGTAAACCAATGTTCATCAATTTCAAATTCGACACTGCAATTAGTAGTTTCGGCAACGGCGTCACGAATGCGTTTGATTCCGGTACCATTTTTTTCAATATAGCCAATCCGATGTAATAGGTCAGCAATCAGTGGATTGCGGGTAACACTCTTATGCCCAAAAGACTCTCGCGATAAACCAGAAGGCAAACCTCCGGGATTACTGATTTCGACGCGATCAGAAAAAATCGCAATCACGATATTCGCACCTTTTTCAAAATAATTACGGTGACATACCGCGTTAATTACCGCTTCGCGCAGTGCAACTTCTGGAATTTCAAGAATTTCCTCACGCTGTATATGCTCAATTTTATAGGCAATATTCAGGTGTTTACGCAAAAAAATTATGCTGTCTTCAATATCGCTAACTAAATCCGCGTTATAATCCTTACGATCCAGAATCGTAATATTTTCAGTCCCCTGAAATAACACACACGCGATTTTTGCCTGCAAAATCAAGAACTCAATACTTTCGCAAAAAAACAGTGCTCCGGCATTGGTTAGCTGCTGGTGATCATTGGCACAGCGTAGATTTTGCAATATTTCAAGCGGTGCTAATTTCGGCGAAATATTGGCTAATTCAATAAAATTATTATATTTGGTTAGTGAGAAATGTTTATCAAATTTTACCCGTTGGTTAATTAATTCATCAAAATGGACTAAACCTTCCTGCTGAAAAAATTTGATTATCTGATTACGCGAGAGCTTTTGGCTATTGGTGCCGATTCGTAAAAAAAATCCTTCACTACAGGCATGAGGCTTTGTTTTACTTTCGGGAATAGTGAGAATAATAACCGATTGTTGATAGTCTATCGTTACGTTTATAGTTGATTCAATGTTGTTAATACTGTCTTGCAAGCGTGAACGGGTATTGTTATCAAAATCAACCCCTTTAATTCGTCCATCATCGGAGACACCAATAAAAATCTTACCGCCGGAAGCATTGGCAAAAGCACAGACTTCGCGCACCAGCGATTTATCAATGGTTTCTTTAAACTCCTGATGATAGCTTTCACCAAGTTGTAGCAGATCCTGTAAGACCATCCCGCATTGAGACCTTATTTAATTTTCAAGTTTTTGTTTGGCTTTTGCCATTATTTTGGCAATCAAATCATTTTTATCATTGGCTGCTGGAGTAATTGTAACAGAATTAGCTTCTGGGGCCACAGGCTTATCCCCCTTAACCCGTTTCAATAATTCAGCTTGCTGTGCCAAGCGTGCTTCGCGGGCCTTCCGCTCATTATCCTGTCGCTGTTTACGCGCCAAATAACGTTCCTTAGCTTGCTCGCGGCGCTTAACATCCCAAGGCAATGGATCATCGACTAAAGTGATACAATCGACTGGACACACCGGCAAACATAAATCACAACCACTGCACGCCTCGGTAATCACCGTATGAAGCATTTTATTGGCACCGATAATCGCATCCACTGGACAGGCTTTAATACACAGCGTACAGCCGATACAAGCCGCTTCGTCGATCACCGCCAACTGCCGCGGTTTAATCACACCATTTGCCGGATTCAAAGGTAAGATTGGTTTAGCCAGCAATTGCGCCAATGCCACAATTCCCTCATCACCACCGGGCGGGCATTGATTAATTTCAGCCCGCCCATCGGCTACCGCAGCTGCATAATCACCACATGACGGGAATCCGCAGCGGGTACACTGGGTTTGCGGAAGAATGGCATCAATTGCCGCAACTAGATTAATGCTCGTCATGGTCATGTTCCGGATAATATTCAACTTGCAAGTGCATATCAACCAACAAGCTGCCGACAATCTCACAAATCATCGCAAAATCATCACTACGTTGAATCCGCCACAATAAAATTTCTTCAGCTTCAGTAGCCTCCGGACACCACACTTCCAATTGCAGATTATTTTTCTGGCTTGAGATTTTCATAAACGGTGCTTGTCCGTTCTGACGCAGTTTTTTAACCAGATTGCTGAGATTTAGGCTAACATCAATTTCCTGCCGATGAAATTCACCACGCGCCACCGCTTGACTCAAGCGACAAGCCGGAAAAGGCAGTGGAAATAATGTCACACCTTCAGTTTTAAGATCATTGTTAAGCAATTTAAGTAAATCCATTCCTAGGGTTGCAATCTCACCACTTTCAAGCGGATGCAAACCTGCCGCCGGCACCCGCGCACCGACTAAAAAGCGCAGATGAACCCCTTCGCCGACATTAACCACCGCTGGGTGGGATAAATTTTCACTAATAGTAATCCATTCTGCTAGGGTCAATTGATTATTCCACCCACAGAGCTGCGATGGTTTAATTCGGCTCAAACCATTGACATCAAAAAGCTTGCCGCTGATATAACCGTCCTCACCCAATGGAAGAATATTTTTTGCCTGCAATAACTGTTGTAGCTGTACTTGATCAATTTGATTCGGCAATTGCACTTGTATGGTACTGCCAACAATTAACACCAGCGGATACACAAATAGTTCCAACTGGCAGGATTCGGGATTTAGCACCTCCTGCAAACTTTGCCACAAATAATCGGCAATCTGCTGGGTTGGAGCCAGATTGTACGCCACCGATAGCAATTGATCATTGCCATCCTTGAGGGTGTCACCCAGCAAGGCTTTAAGCAAGCCATTATCGGCATGATTATCTAAATCATACTGTGCCTGATTAATCAGGATATTGCTCTCCGGATAAACATTGCTATACTGCCGCGGATCATTAATCGTCAATTTCACTTATACTTACCTTGCAAAAAATCACTTATTACTTTACAATTAACATTTCAATTAAATCTAAATAACTAATGGAACATAATGGAAAATTCTTTAATTTCGTGGTATCAGACGCAAACTGCAAACAAACAGCTCAATTTTGATGAAGCACAACAACGCCTCATCACTGAACTTGCGCAATTTTTGCATAATTTTGCCAGACAGAATTTTATCACGCGGTTGTTTAGCCGCCGTAACAAATTGGGTTATTATATTTATGGCGATGTCGGGCGCGGTAAATCAATGATCATGAATGCGATGTATCAACACACTAACACCTGCCGCAAAAATCGCTGGCATTTCCATGAATTCATGCGTGAAATCCATCAGCAATTGGCGATAATGACCAATATCGACGAACCACTGGCAGTGATTGCCTCCGACCTCAAACAGGAATATGACATCATCTATCTTGATGAAATGCACGTTAGCGACATTGCCACCGCAATGATTCTGAAAAAGCTGCTGGATGCGGTATTTGCCAAAGGTATTTACATTGTTACTTCGTCAAATTATCATCCAGATAAACTCTGGCCAAACGGCTTGATGCGTGAACGCTTTCTTCCGGCTATCGAAGCACTCAAATCCCGCTTGGAAGTGGTCAGCCTCAATAGCCAGCAAGATTATCGCTTGATTAATAACTCGTTCAATAAATTATTTATTCAATCTTCAGCCACCAGTTACGAGCAACTTCAGCAAATTTTTAGCGCGATTAATCTCGATAATAGCTATGAAGATGATGGCGAAATTGAAATTTCCAGTCGAATGATTCCCTATATTCGTCGTGGCAGCGATGTAATCTGGTTTGATTTTGCGGTTATTTGCGGTGATATGCGTAGCCAGCTTGATTATCTGGAATTGGTCGCGCAATTCAAATGGTTTATTATCAGCGACATTCCCACTCTTGGCAGCGATAAAAAAGACATTGCCCGCCGCTACACCTGGTTAATAGATATTTTGTACGACCACAACTCAAAATTAGCACTATCCAGCACTGTTTCAATTCACGAAATTTATAATGACGGCGATTTTGCCAATGAGTTTGCGCGAACCGTCAGCCGCCTTGAAGAAATGCAAACTGAGGAATATTTACAAAAAAACTTGACACCTCAATAATCCGGAGATTATAATATCGCTCTTGAAACGGAAAGTAGCCGTTGTTGCGGGGCGTAGCGCAGTCTGGTTAGCGCACTTGTTTTGGGAACAAGGGGTCGTGAGTTCGAATCCCACCGCCCCGACCAGTTACTCAAAGTTTCACAGATTTTTATTTTCGGTAGAACCATGAGCTTAACCGCTCTTTCCGATCGATGTGCTCGTAGCTCAACTGGATAGAGCACCGCCCTTCTAAGGCGGGGGTTACAGGTTCGAGTCCTGTCGGGCGCGCCAAAAATAAAAATCAGCATTTATGGTGGATATAGCTCAGTTGGTAGAGCCCCGGATTGTGATTCCGGTTGTCGTGGGTTCGAGCCCCATTATCCACCCCATTGTCGGGGCGTAGCGCAGTCTGGTTAGCGCACTTGTTTTGGGAAGAAGGGGTCGTGAGTTCGAATCCCACCGCCCCGACCACTTTCTCTTCTTATTCAATCTAAAAACGTCTAACTATATTCCAAATTTTTTCGTAATAAATTAATACTAATCGTTTGTCTTTATTGGTATTTTCACATATCTAATTACTTTACTTCAAGAAGAATAATTAATTTACTGCATCTATCCATCTTAAAAACAGCAGTGTGTAGCCATATTGTCATTCCTGTTCCTGCCTACGCAGGAATAAACTCCAGCAGGAATCCATAGTATGCTCACCTTTTTAGTAATTAATGAATTCCGCAGCGAGTGCGGAATGACAAAGCGTATAACAGACCCTAGAAACCAATCAGCATAAAAAAAGAGCAGATATAAATCTGCTCTTTTTAAACAACTTCAAATTACTTAACAGTAACTTTATGTTTAGTTTTGATAGAATCAAAGAAAGCTTTGGTTCTTTCCATTTGAATTTGTTGTTTAATTTGATCTTTAACTTTATCGTAAGCTGGGAAGCTAGCCGCACCAGTTTTAGTACCATTCAATTTAATGATATGGTAACCAAATTGAGTCTTAACTGGAGTAGTAGTATATTGACCAGCTTTCAAAGTTTTAATCGCAGCGGTAAATTCAGGAACATAATTAGAACCATCAGACCAACCCAACTCACCGCCATTAGCTTTTGAACCTGGATCGATTGAGTATTTTTTAGCCAAATCAGCAAATTTAGCACCTTTTTTCAATTGCGCTTCAACATCATTAGCGGTTTTTTGATCTTTAACCAAGATGTGTGAAACGTCATATTGCTGCTGAGCCGCTGCATCTTTTTTCATTTGATCGTATTTAGCTTTAATTTGCGCATCAGTAATCGGTTGAGCACTGATTTTTTCTTGCATCATTTGTGCAAAAATCATTGGTTTAATTTCAGCTAATTTAGCTTGATATTCAGGAGTTTTTTCTAAACCTTGAGCAGTTCCATCAGCTAAAATTGCTTGTTGCATGCCAATTGATTGCAACATTTCTTGCTGGAATTGCGGATTGCTTAATTGTTGCGCAGCCATTGGATTTTTTTTCAATTGAGCCATCGCTTGATCAATAATTTTTTGATTAACTGGCTTACCATCAACATAAACAGTTGCAGCAGAGGCTACAGAAATAAAAGCAGTTGATACTAACAATACTTGTAATAAACGTTTCATAATTTCCCTTATTAAGTTAAAATTAAATTTTTAGCCAAAAAATTCACTGATCAGATTTGATTTTTGAAATATAAAAACCTCATGAATTCAGACTTCTTTAGCGGCGAATTGTGTTATTATACAACAACTAAATTAAACTGGCAAACTTTTTTATAACACATAATGTGACAAGTCTTCAGACTTAGCAGCTTCACCAATCATATCAGTAACATAATCAGAATTAATCTCAATTTCCGTAACCTCGCCATGGTCAAATAACAATTCTTCCAACAAGCGTTCCATCACCGTGTATAACCGTCGTGCACCAATATTTTCAGTCTTTTCATTGACATGGAAAGCTATTTCTGCTAATGTCGCAATCGCATCCGCTGCAAATTCAATTTTGACACCTTCAGTTGCCAATAATGCCTGATACTGTTCGGTCAATGACGCATCGGTTTCGGTTAGAATCCGTTTAAAATCATCCACGGTTAAAGAATTTAATTCAACCCGGATCGGAAAGCGCCCCTGCAATTCCGGCAATAAATCTGAAGGTTTTGCCACATGAAAGGCACCGGAGGCGACAAATAAAATGTGCTCGGTTTTAACCATCCCATATTTAGTAGAAACAGTAGTCCCCTCAACCAATGGCAATAAATCGCGTTGCACACCCGAACGTGAAACTTCAGCGCTAGTTTGTCCACCACGAGTGGCTACCTTATCAATTTCATCGATAAAGACAATTCCATTTTCCTCCACATTTTGCAGCGCCTGATTGCGAATTTCATCTTCATCAACCAGCTTGCCGGCTTCTTCATCCAGTACCAATTTGTAGGCATCTTTGACTTTCAGCTTGCGTTTACGCTTTTTACCCTCACCAGCACCATCAAACATTCCTTGCAACTGATTGGTTAATTCCTCCATTCCCGGCGGTCCCATCAATAATGCCTGTGCCTTGGGTTGGGTTACTTCAACTTCGATTTCTTTGTCGTCAAGTTTTCCATCCAACAACATTTTTCGAAAGCGCTCACGGGTCGAATTTTCATCCGGTTTTTCTTCATTCACTGCTTCGCCAAAAGTATCTCTTGCCGGCGGTAATAACACATCCAAAATCCGATTTTCCGCAGCAGTAGTGGCTTTCTCGCGATTCTCATTACGCTTAATTTCACGGATATCTTTAACCGCAACTTCAATCAAGTCTCGAATAATTGAATCAACATCTTTACCGACATAGCCAACTTCGGTAAATTTAGTAGCTTCAACTTTAATAAACGGTGCATTGGCAAGTTTAGCCAAGCGCCGGGCAATCTCGGTTTTACCAACCCCGGTCGGTCCAATCATCAAAATATTTTTGGGCGTAATTTCGCTACGCAATGGTTCAGCAACTTTTTGCCGACGAAGGCGATTCCGCAACGCAATGGCAACGGCTTTCTTGGCTTGATTTTGACCGATAATATGTTTATCCAGCTCGGCAACTATCTGGCGGGGAGTTAAATCCATGGTTATTCCTATACAATTGTTACATAATATCCATAGCAGATAAGGACAAATTAACAGATTTCAAGCCAAAATCTTATAATCCAATAAATAAAGCCCAACATGTTGTCAGGCCTCATTTAACTTCAAAGGAAATCTATTATTTGTTACAGCTATTAATGTTATTCATTACTGCGGCAACAATTGAAGTATCATCGCTGGAATCACCATCCAGTGCCCATACCATACCACCGCCAAGAGCACCAAAAGTATTGCACGTGGCATTCAATTTATCTTTGACACTATTGTGATCATCATAGGTAATAAACATATTACTAGACGATGCCCATGGTGTCAGATTATAAGAGCCGTAGCTATTAAATAACCCCGTACCTTTATTATGTAACGTCACACCAGCTGGAGCATTGGTATTGCATACACCATTAGCCAAACAATTATAGGTAAAGACACCGGTTTTATCAAATTCGCCAGTTGGCGCTCCGGAACTAGCTTGATACAAACCACCGGTCGCACCTTCACCATTAATAATGGATGCACGACCATAAGCCGGAAAACCTAACACTAATTTTGCCAGCGGCACACCGGAATCAACATATGCCTGCAATGAAGACTTGATTGAGAAACCTGAGGCACTACCATAGAATGGATCACGTTCCGGATCCAAGTCCCATGGCGCTTGGGATGCAGTCTTATTATCAAAAGCACCGTGCATATCATATGCCATCACGTTAATATAATCAACGTAGCTTGCAATCTGTTTCCATGCACCGACAACACCACCAACTTTGGTATCTTCATCAGAAAGAATTTTATCTTTTGCCGAAACCGTCGCGATTGTCAATAATTTATTGCTACCCAAATCTTGACGTAAGTACTTTAACAAATTGATATATTTTTGAGTGCTATGATCTACTGCATAACCCTGACAGTAAATTTTACCCGGCTTAACCATAACATTCGGATCGCAAACTGCGGGATTGCTTGTCCGGTGATTTGCCCACCATTCCCAATCAATATCAACTCCATCAAAGCCAAATGTTTTGACCAAATTGGCAGCATCTTTGGCAAATGCTTGCTGCTGAGCATCAGTCATCTGATCAAAATTAATATCTGGGAAAATCGTTTCTCCATCATTGGTCCAGCCACCAAAACTCAATACTACTTTTAAATATGGGTAACGTTGTTTGGCTTTCCATAATGCAACCAATTGCCGATAATCCGCACCACCATCGGCAGAGTATATTCCGTAAGAGCCATTCCCAGCGAAAGGATAGCCTTTGGTAGTAACAAAATCGATAAATCCATAATTAATGGTATTTAGCTTAGCATAAGGAATATTTTCAGGATAATAGTTATGTGCTGAATAAACCGACCATTGCTCCTGATAACCAACAATTTGCTTACCCTTACCAGGATCGGTACAAGTAGTGCAAATTCCATCAATTACATAACCACCGCCATTAATTTTAACATTGGTTATTATTGGAACAATCTGCTCCAACGGTAAACCATTATTATTTGAACCACTCCAAGCAAACGCTAAAGTTCCACCGCTAGATAACGGAGTGCTCACCGGATTACCAGACCAATCGTTATTGGTAATTTTTAGCACATAATCGGTTAAACCGGTCGTTGAATTACTTGATTTACTCCAAGATGTTTTGGCATTTGAACTATAAAAATTACCGTATGACAGACTAATTTGATCCAAATTTGCAACATTTGAGGAAAATGCAATACTTTCAACATTATCCACCGTTTTTTTCGGATTTAATTGAATATCAAATTTGCCCGAATAGTCAATCCCATTCTTAGTTAAACTTGGCATAGCAAAGTCATAGGTGCCTGCTACATCACTAGGAACAGTTGTTGGTTCAATGCTTGGTGTAACCGTAGGTACCGGATTTGGGACAGTTTCACTTTCAAATCCAACCTTGACAGTGGTAGTTTGATCAGAACTTATTTCAACCACCGCAGCAGGACTGTAGCTAGTCTTATATCCGCTAATATCGCTGGCTATAACCGTATAATTTTTACCCGCCGGAAGGTTTTGAACCTTGATTGTATATAGCCCACCTAGATAATCTATTGGAACAGTAATTATCCCATTTGACAATACACTGCTATCATTTGAATCCCGAACATCAATAGTAAGACCGTTACAACTAGTAGTCCCACTACAATCCGCAGTTGCAGTATTCACCGCAATGGATAATGTTCCCGCATTCGTAACGGCAGTGGTCGAATAAATTGATTGGACAGATGCCACCCCGCTATTTCCGCCACCGACATTATTACTCATACATCCAGACATAATGAGCCCAGCAAACAATACAATTGATAATCTTTTCATTTTCATACTGATATTCCAAAAAAAGTTACTGATAGCGGCAAAATCTGCCGCTATCACCAAGATTACTTAACTATTGAGGGGAAGTTGGCATTACAATCATAGCGATTGTCGTTACCAAGGAATGTTTTACAACTTTGACCCATGGTATATTTTGAAGTAGTACCATTGCCCTCAGTATTTTGAACTGAATACATTTGCCAAATAATTACACCACCAGCGTCTTTTTGCTGTGACAAAATCGTATCAACAAGAGAGTTTGTTAACTGTAATATTCCCGCATCATTTCTAGGATAAGCTGGTTTATTAACTTCAAAACCAAATTGAATTTTAGAATTTACACTATAATGGGCTGGATAAAATGTTACTTTCCCGGTCTCACTAACACTCAAGTCGGCGGCTTTGGAGGTCTTTAACCAAGTGGTATAATCTTTCATATATGCGGCAACTTGACCCGGTAAATCAATTGGACCGCCGCCATATGGTGCACAAACAGCCGCATTATCTCCACATAAGTCATAAGTCATTAAACCAAGACTATCAAATCTATCCACAACGGCTCGGTCTTTATCAGCCAAATGATACCACAGACCTTTTAAATTTCCCAACCACCACACACCACCTTTAGTATAAATATCTGAGGCATTATCACCATAGACAAAACCGGTAGTCGGACGTGCTCCAACCGGCGGCGCTGCGGTAGAGAACATTAAATCTTTAGCATTCGGGTTATCTTCCAACGCATGTAAAATTGCCGCTACTTTATCAATCGTTTTAGGCATAACAGCGGGAGTCCCACTTGCACTATCCGCACCATACTTCATCAAATTAGCATAAGTTGGTCCACCAGCAGTCAGAATATCTTTCCCAATTTGGGTTGACCATTCGCCACTAACTCCTGGCTTCCATGCTACCGCGTATTTATCTGCATGCCAAAATTCTTCAGCATCAAAATCAATTCCCTGCATACCTAAATCGTTAGTCAACTTGATGATATTAGCATAGGATTTTGCTGCAGTTGCCGCTTCTTTAGAATCGGTTGGATCTGGGAAATAATCATAGTGTATCCCATTGGTTGCCGTTGGGGTATCACCACATTTATTTCCGTATTCTGCAAAATTGCAGCTATAGTTCCAACCGCCTACAGAGATAAATGGTTGAATATTTTTTTCAGCAGATAATTTTGCAGCTTCTTTCAATTTTTCAAAGGCAGCAACGCCGTTGCCATCACCTTTATCCCAATAACTTAAGATACCAGTGTTTGCCAGGCTACCTGAAGTATAATCGGTCAACGTTGGTTTAACAAATGAGAAAATAACTCGATTGAAATTTGGTTTTGATATCGCACTAAGGTCTTTGATGTACTGCTCTAATGTTGACATTTTGTCAATTAACAAATACACTGTAACCACTTTATTAGCAGTAACATCCGGCGCAGTATCTTTCTCGTTATTAATATTAATGTTACCAGCACCATTAATAACCAATGGGCTAGGCGTTGTTATGGTTGTATAGCCAGATACGGATGACAGCGTAACCGCTATGGTTGGCTCGCTATTTGTAAAGTACAAGCTACCGCTAGTTGCCGGTGTTGAGCCGTAAACATACCACGAATCATCCGAACCAAATTTCATGGTTTGGCTATCATTCGGATTAGTTACTGCTACGTTTACCGCAAATAATTTATCACTAGCTAATTTAGCGTAAGATAAAGATATTGCGGTATTTGGATCTTTAATGTTTACCGCTTTGACAATGTTTCCAAAATAAACACCAGTTTTAGGATTGCCAACGCCTTGCACTTTAACAGTAAAGCTTCCTGATTCGGTTGTAGTTAAGCTAACATTACCGCCCGAAGTTGTCGTATTAAATGTTTGTACTACCACGTTTTTACTATTAATTAGTTGACCATAGACGGCTTTTCCAGATAAGGTGTTATCTGAAACACCACCTAAGGACACATTTAAGTTGTATATTTGATCAATTGGAGCCAACTTAAATGAAACTTGCTCACTAGCCACATTACCCTTGGTCACAGCAACCTCGGCTGATGGGATATAACCGTAAATAACTTTATTGCCGGAAACAGACGGCAATGAATCATCATCAACAACTACCGTATAATCACCAACAAACAAGTTATCTAACCGAACGCCTAATTTTGCTTGTTTTGCCGGATTAAAATATTCAGTATCAACGATAACGTTTGCTGCAGAAACAACATTTACTTTAATATTGCACGAGCTAGACTTACAAATATTTGCTAAATTTGTACCATCTAATGATAAATCAATAGCACCTGTTGCCACTGGAGGGGTTGGTGTCGGCGATGGGCTAGGACTTGGCGATGGACTTACTGTCGGACTCGGCAACGGAGTATCGCCACCTACTGTAACGCTTGATACCGTAAATGAATTAATCCGTCCACTATATGTTGTTTGAACCGTAATTGATGTCGTTGCACCAGAAGCCAGTTGTGCCCAGCTACACCACTCACCAGTACAAGCAGGAGTCCCTACAGTAACCACTGGATTGCTTCCATTGGTTATGCTTGTACTCATATATGGAGAACCGGTTTGACTAGAAACTGCAACGCTAGTTGCAGTTTCGCCATTTACTTCTAAATTATTTAAATTAACATTTGCGGAAAATTGCTGACCAGTGCTACAGGTATTTTTTAACGTGAACGTTAAATTAGCGGTACTCCACCATTCTGAAGAGCTAATTGAAGTTGTATAGTTTTGACCATTGGTTTGGACTAATTGAATACAGCTATTTGTGGTTGTTAATTTTGCTGCTTGTAACGCCTGAGCAGATGACGTATTCATAGCTGAGCTCATCGGTGTCATAACTTGAATCGAACTAGGCACTACTTTGATTGCCTGATTCGTAGAACTATTATTGCCCGACGGATTACTGCCGCCGGTACACGCACCCAGAAGGGCTGTTGAACCAAGCACCCCTACCAATATTTTCTTCATCTAATCTTTCCTTTTACTATAGAGTTGTAAATATACAACTAGTGTCAACCAAACTAGCGCGATTGTACTCCGATGAACACCACTATTCAACACACATTTTTGCAAAAGGCACTTGCATTTTTGCAGGGACTGTTTTTTAATAGTTTAGAGAAACAACGATGACTCCCATAATAAAAAAATCAGCCTAAAACAGGCTGATCAAAAGAATCTCTGATGATATTAAACTAGCTGACAGGAATAATCATCCAGATTTAGTGCGATAATATCGGCACGATAGCCCGCGGCAATTTTACCGACTTGCTGATCGATCTCAAGTAACCGCGCCGGAATCACTGTCGCCATCGCCAATGTTTGTTCCAAGCTAATGCCGCATTCTTCAACACATAATCGAACTGCTTCATTCATAGTTAGATAAGCACCGCCCAAGGTACCATTCTCATCAACACAGCGACCATCTTTGACATACAGATGCTTACCGGCAAAATCAAATTCAGTCATATTGGTACCGGCCGGAGTTACCGCATCAGTAACCAAATAAATATTGGCAGGTTTCAATTTAACCATCAACTGGACGTTAGCTTTATCAACATGCAGTAAATCGACAATCAAGCCAAAATAATTAGAATTTGCCAATATCGCACCAATCACACCCGGATTGCGCCCAGTTAAACCGCTCATGGCATTAAACATATGGGTTGCCGTTTTTGCACCATGATCAAATGCCATTTGTGCCTGTTCAAAGCTCGCATTGGTATGCCCAACTGACACAATAATTCCATGTTTTACCAGATAATCAATCTGTGCGGCACTAAAATTTTCCGGTGCCAACGTCATTTTAATCGGAAAATATTTGGCATACGGTACAATCTGTGCCAGCATTTCATCGGTGGGTTTGATCACACACTCTAATGGATGAATTCCACGTTTTTCTATTGATAAAAACGGACCTTCAAGATGAAGCCCTAAAACTCCGCGGGTATTGCCATATTTCTTGAACCATTCCTTTACTACTTCCAGCGCCGCTAACACATCACTAAATGGGGAAGTAATCAATGTCGGTAAATAACCGGTCGTACCATAGCGCAAATTACTTTGATGCATAGTCTCCAGCGTGGCAAAAGAAATTGAATCATTAAATAATGCTCCACCACAACCATTTAACTGTAAGTCCAGCATCCCGTTACTTATAACACAGTTACCAAAATCTTCAAGTTGGTTTTTATCAAAAACCTTATCACAATCAACAACATCAATTATGGTATTATCTGCGATTAAGACCGCTTTATCGCTAAGTAGATTAACACCGTCAAACACATATTTGGCGGTTATTGCCCGCATATTATCTTTCATGATTATCCTTCAGGAAAATAAAAATCCGCACCCAAATCACTGGCTGCGGAACAAATTATAACAAATATACACATATTCAGTAAGGATTATGCACCTTCAAAATGATAAGTTTTTTCAACCTGATTGGTCATATCAGTAAGAATTTGATTGGTTAATTGCTCAACCTCAGTGAAAACTTCTTTTTGCGTCATGCGGGTAAAATTATCCAATAACGCTTGCGCTGCCACTGGATCTTTTTTATACAATTTGACATAATCAGCCTCAAATTTAGTCTGTTGTGCTTGAATTTGCTGATTAAGCGTCGCAAAACCGGATTGAACCCATGGCGCATATTTCGGGAAATTCTGCATAGCCAGCGTTTGTAATTTTCTAAATTTCCAGAATGCCGAATGATCATCCGCCTGATCGGTTGCTAACTGATAAGAATCAGGAATAGTTGCACCTTGATAGAATGGAACATAAATTCCCAGTGCCGTCATGCCCAGATTCAGATAAATAACATTGGCAATCGGTTGCGGCAATTTTTCGCGGGTTTGTAAAATATGCGATTGCTGCGTGCGCATAACCGAAATCGGACGATATTTCTCAGCCGGATTTTGGGTGGTATACGGATCTTTAGTTGTGCCCTGATAATAATTTTGTAAACCACTTTCGACATCGGCAATCGTTAATTTATGATCCGGTTTCAAAAATACCGGAAAATCACCATCCGTTACCGGATGTTTTAAAGTATCTTTGGTATATTTACCTTGCAGGGTAATTACCCGTTGATAATTATAGTAACTGTCGTTTTTATAAATTGAACTGTTAGTTGTGTCATTTTTGCCATAGACTTTATGGAAATTAAATTTACCATCGGTTTTTGGATTATATAAACCATGTTCTTCGGCAAAAGTAATCAAATTTGGCGATGCCAAATAATTTTTGCTGTCTTTTAAATCCACTTCACCCAAGCGTGATTGATTGCCACTGACAAAATAAGCATTATCTGGAACCCGGACCGCCAACCATTGGTGACCACCGGCATTTTCAAGATACCAAGCTTCTTTACTATCAACAAAAGCCACCCCAAAGCCTTCGCCGGCACCACGGGTCTCAATAATACGACCAAGCAACATCACACCTTCGCGAGCCGATTTCACTTGCGGCAAAATAATTGTTGGAATCGCTTCTTCGGTAATCCCCCCAGTTACACCACTTTCATCCAGATAGGGGTCAACTTTGAGCATTTTCGCATTGCTAAAAATAGTTTCGGTCGCGGAAATTCCTACGCCAACATCATTAAAACCAATTTCTTCAAAAGTCCCACCACTTGGCGTAGATCGAGTTGCCCAATCCGGCGCTGCTGAATAGCCCATTAAATTATCCGGCATCTGATAGCTAAATTTATTCTCCTGTACGCTTTGATACAGATAGCCTTTAGCTCGTGGTTGATGATATAAAAAATGGATTGCATCACTGGCAGAAGAACCATCTTCATTGCGCGCGATAATTATTGAACCATCTTTAGTGGCATTTTTACCCACGAGAATGGTTGTACACGCATAACTACTGGCAACCAAGCTGCCAACCCCCATTAACAAATAAACCAATTTTTTCATGTTATCCCCTAAACAGTTAATAAAAAGCCAGTCGCTATTCTAACACCAACCATTGCAACAAGCAACTGATATTTATCATAAAAAAAGTCTCCTAGTAGGAAGACTTTTTAAGAACCATGATAATAACACATGTCTATTTAAAAACCAGTTGTCAATTTTGCACCAGCAAAATCAGTGGGCCATGATTGAAATTGAGTAATTACAGGCTTTTTTCCATTTGTGAATATTCGTCCTGCATATTTTCAAAATATTTAATGGTTTTTAGACGTAAATCATAAGCCGCTGGTTCATCACAAACAATCAAAGCCTTGCGGTGATATTGCAGTGCTGTGATTGGACACATTGATGAAACCGCACCCTCAATTGCCTGATAAACCGCGGGTGCTTTGGCTAAGCCTTTGACCATAATAACCACTTCTTTAGCCTGCATCACGGTATCAATTCCAATCGTCAGTGCTAATTTTGGCGTTTTTTCAATATCACCATCAAAAAACCGTGAATTAGCAATAATGGTCGATAGATTCAAATCTTTGCTCCGGGTTTTAGATGCCAATGATGAACCCGGCTCATTAAACGCCAAGTGTCCATCTTCACCAACACCCCCCAATTGCAGATGGATTCCGCCAACCTTAGCAATTGCCGCTTCATATTTTTCACATTCGCCATCTAAATCTTTGGCATTGCCATCCAAAATATGAATATTCTCTTTTTTAATATCAATGTGATCAAAAAAGTGATGGTGCATATAATAGTGGTATGACTCAGGGTGATCTTCCGCTAAACCAACATACTCATCCATGTTAAAAGTCACCACGTGTTTAAAACTGACTTTGCCCGCCTTATTTAAGACAATCAGCTCCCGATACATATCAAGAGGCGTCGATCCGGTTGGCAATCCCAACACAAAAGGGTTATCTTCGCTGGGATTGAAATTATTGATTTTATTAGCAACATAGTGTGCTGCCCATTTTCCAATATTATGCTTAGTAATTAGTAACCGCATTCAACGCTCCTTAACAAAAGAATAAAATTTACTATATACTCACAGTATTTGACTTCTGGGCGCGAAGTATTGATGAAAAAGACGACGCTATGTAGCGACACTACATAAGGAGTCTTTTTTGAGATACAACAAAGTCCAGAACTCAAAGACGAAGAGTATTATTTTAAGCCAGATTTTCTAAATACAGTTCCTCCAGTTCAGTAAGTAAGCGCTTAACTGATACCGGATACAAAGTACGAATTTCCTGAGCAAACAGTGAAATCCGCAACTCTTCAATTTTATATTTAAAATCATATAGTTTACTGATGACAACTTTATGTTTAGCTTCAAGCTCATCGACGTAATTATACCACTTATTATAAACAAGGTTAATTTCATCATCCATCCGCTCATCACGTTCACGGTTATTGGCATAACGCTCCAGACGAATTTGTAACGCACGCAAGTACCGCGGATAGTGTTGTAAAAATGCCCATTTTACAAAACCAAGAAAATCCGGGAAAATTAAATCATCCAACTGCAGTAAAATCACTTCGGCTAATTCATGATGATTAAGCGCGGTTTTAACCTGACTATATAATTGCGAACTAGCGGCTAATACTTTTGTTAATTCCAGATAGATTTCGCTTAAATTCTGGCGAACCGTTTGCACTAGCGCCGCAAACTCCTCGGCGGTATATAATAATTCATCGCCCAAGGCATTCGCAATAGCCACCCGAAAAACATAATCGCAAATAGCAATGTTTAGCTGTTCGGAATTATATTCTTCGCGAAAAACCAGGCTAACTTGATTAAAGCCACTCATTTTTTTGCCTAAATAATATTTATACTGCTCTTTAAGCTGCATTTTAATTAATCGATTCCAGCCAGCAAAAGTGCTTTTCTGGGCCTTACCCAGCTCACTCACTACCCCATAAGTTACCGAGCTATCGGTTTCAACAATCAAACTATGATAACCAGTGAGCTTACCGCCATCACCCAACTTAACTTCAGTTAACAGCTGGGTTAATTCCGGAATATACGCGGCTAGATTTTTAATTTGTCCCGCAGCACTGTGCTTGACTACGATGTTACTCAATCGTGGTGCCAGTTCTAATTTCAGCTGTTCTAAATCATCACTAGCCGCAATAACTTTATTGCGTTCGCTAATTCGAAAATGCGCACATAATGCCACCGGAAACTTATATTTCAGTAAATCCAAATAATTGAGTTTTACCCCTTTGACTTGTTCAGCAAACTGAATAAATTGCTGCAAGAAATTTTCTGGTGTCGTGACATATTCCAAAAATTGGGTAATTGAATCTTGGAGCGGATTAAACTGGAGCCGCTGATTTTTAGGCAACGATTTAATCAAAAACGCCACCTTGTCGCGGATCATTCCTGGGACCAGCCACACCAAGGCATCACTAGGGATTAGCGGTAATTGATGCAACTCAATCATGACGATTAACCCATCTTCGCTGCTATGATGATCAAAAACGTATTTGAGACGAATTTTTTGATTATTGATGAGCAAATGATCGGGAAATAAATCCAACTGCTGATGGGCCGTAGTCAACCGCGAAATAAATTCCTGCTGGTTAATTCGCAATTGCTGATCACCATGTTTTATAAATTGCTCCAAGCTTGCAACATCTAACACTTCTGGCGGCAACTGATTATGATAGAAATCACTCAGCTCATCATCAATCATTCCCAATGAGGTTCTAAGTTTGTCTTCAAGTTTTTCAAGTTCGCGCACCACCCGCAAATTATGCTCAATAAACCCATAACGACTATTTAATTGGGCGGCAACCAAACCTTCACGTATAAAGAGCTCCTGCGCCTGCTCTGGGTTAATTCGCCCAAAAGAAACATTTTGCTGATGAATCAACAGACCATACAACAAAAAAGACTTACTCGCAATCACTTCCCCGCGTTTTTTACTCCAGTGTTCGGTGCTATAGGTGTATTTATACAGATGATCGGCAATTCCATTTAACCATTGCGGTTCAATTGCCGCACAATGGCGGGCATAAAGCCGGCTGGTTTCAACCAAACTAGCCGCAACCATCCATTTGCTTGGCTCCAACTGCAAAGAGGGATGAAGTAAAAATTTGCGCCCATTGGTACTGAGATAATAGTTATCAACCAAATCCTTTTGACCAATATTTACCACAAAACCGCTTAAAATTGCCCGATGCAATTGCTCATAGCCTGCCGGCGTGGTATTTTCACGATAACCCATTCCCAGTAAAATTTCTTTCAACTGGCGATGCAGCTCATGCCATTCGCGAAGCCGCAGCAATGATACAAATTGTTTATGGCAGATTTCAAGCAGTTTTTTATTGGATTTTTTGTGTACCAATTGCTCATGGTACCAGCGCCATAAATTAAGAATTTGAATAAAATCCGACTTCTTATCCGCCCACAACGCATGGCGTTCTTTGGTTAATTGTTGGTGCTCCAGGGGAAATTCGCGGGGATCCTGAATTGCCAAAAAAGCAACAATGATTAATGCCTCACTCAGACAGACAAATTTATCACCAGCCGCAAGTAAAATTTTCCCCAACTGAACATCTACCGGAATCTGTACCAATTTCTTGCCGATTGCGGTAATCTGATTGCGTTCATCCAGAGCCTGAATCTGAAACAGAGTCCTAAAGCCATCATTAAAATTTTTAGCTTCCGGCTTATCCAGAAATTGGAACTCATACGGATCACCCAAATTTAAACTCAACATTCGCAATATCACATTAGCTAAATTACTGCGCAATAACTCCGGCTCGCTAAACTCACGGCGAAGCTTAAATTCAGCCTCACTGAATAAACGGACACACAAGCCATGGCTTACCCGCCCGGCGCGTCCGGCACGCTGGCGACTACTGGCCTGCGAAATATTTTCGATTTGTAATTGTTCAACCCGATTTCGTAAACTATAGCGCTTTACCCGCGCCACTCCGGAATCAATCACAAATTTTATTCCGGGAATGGTTAGCGAAGTTTCGGCAATATTGGTTGCCAGAATTATTTTGATACGACCATTATTGGTAAAGATTTTAGCTTGCTCTTCATTATTCTGTCGCGAGTATAGTGGTAAAATTTCATAATTTTTAAGTTCGGTCTTACGTAGAAAAGCCAGGCAGGTTTTAATTTCATGTTCGCCGGGTAAAAACACCAATCCATTACCGCTTTCAACTTCCAAGGCAGCACAAATCGAAAAATAAATCGCACCATTCAAATCGGCATCGTCATCCTCTTCACCGCGGGGCTGATAAATAATATCGACCGGATAGGTTTTTCCACTAACATTTAAAATTGGTGCATTATTAAAAAACTTGCTCAGTTTGTCATTTTCACTGGTCGCCGAAGTAATGATAACTTTTAAATCCGGACGGCGGGGCAATAACTCGCGGACATAGCCAAGAATAAAATCAATATTTAAACTTCGTTCATGGACTTCATCGATAATTAGCGCCGAATACTGCAACAATAGGCGGTCGGTCTGAATCTCCTGCAGCAAAATACCATCGGTCATTAATTTAATTGCCGTAGCCGCAGAGGTTCGGTCATTAAAGCGCATTTTATAACCAACTAGCGCAGCTTCCGAATTTTTTTCGCCCAATTCTTCACTAATCCGTGCGGCTAAGGATCTGGCAGCAATCCGCCGCGGTTGAGTGTGCCCAATCAGACCATTATTAGCATAACCACATTCCAGCAAAATTTTCGGTAATTGGGTGGTTTTTCCGGAACCGGTTTCGCCGGAAACAATTAGAACCTGATGGGAATTAATCAATTCCTTGATCGCAACCACCGCTGCACTCACCGGCAATTCGTCGGGATAACTGATTTTAGCTATCGCGATTAGTTGTCGCCGCCGCTCTAAATGTTGTAACTCTTTTTCAATTTTAGCCACTAAGCTGGTATAGCGCGGTGTTTCCGGTTTCAATTTACGCAGTTGATTCAACCACCACCGGCTATAGGTCGAATTACTATTTTTTATGTGTTGTTCAATATTTTTCATTAGTCTTAAATTAAAAAAGCTTCACCCGAAAGTGAAGCCTAATTATACTATACTCAATCAGATTCGAAATACTAGTAGGCGATGTGCGACGAAGCTTACAACTACCAAGTAAGGATATATCAACAACCTAGGATGATGAATCTGCTTGAGTACAAATCAATTAATGGCTATTTTGTTTTAACCAGCTAACCAAGTCATTATCAAATTTAACCATCAACCGGTTGGCACTATCGGCAAAAGCTTGCGTACCAGGTTGACTAGCCTCTTTTTCGATAAAGATATTACTATTCACCATTTGATTACGTTCAAGATCAATCAATTCAACATAAATTACCAACGAAACCTCGGCACTATTTCCATCTGCCGCAACGTGCTGCCGTAAGGTAATTAGTTTAGAAACCAAGCGATAATTGGCATCCGCCAAAGCATCACTGGTTACGACACCTTTATAGATACACGATTTAAAGATTTTTTTCGTAATCACCTGCGTCAGCATTTGATTCGGTGAAGATATCCATTGACCATAACCAAAAGCATCCAATTCATTGGCTTTTTGCGTATAGTACATTTTGGTATTGTTATACGGTAAATCAGCTTGCATTGGCGAAATAAAAATCACATTTCGAGCGGCAGACTCACTGCACGTCATACCACCAACTACGGTAGCATCATTTATTTCATAATTAACTACCGGACGCTGTTGTACCGGCGATAAAATACCGCAAGCCGTTAACATTAGCACTGGAATGACATAAGATAATTTTTTTAGCATATTATTCTCCCGGACCGGCTACAGCTGGCGCATTACCACGAACCAACGCTGATGGATTTTTATTGATAGTTTTAATTAATTCATTAAGTTGCACGGTAGTCTGATTCATATTGCCAACCATCTGATTTAGATTCGGCAGCAATACTGAATTAACATTACGCATGGTATTATTTTGAAATGAATTCAATACATTATCCAGATTAGTACTATTACTCTGTAGAGCTTTGGAAAGATTTCCCAATTGAATAATTGCACCATTTAAATTTTTAGTATTTTCATTAACATTATTCAATACTTCACCGACCTTATCAACTGTTGAAGCTATTTGGTTTGACTGTGAAGCCAGCGCCGCAGTAACTTTATCTAAATTGGCAACAATATTATTAACGTGTTCCAAATTCTTATCATTTAATAATGTTTTGACCTGAACCGAAATATCTTTGATATTCGAGGTAACGCTCTGTGCCTGCTCAGACAAACTATACAATAACGAAGCCCGTGATTTAATCACCGGATATGGTTCTTTATCGTGAGGGGTTATAACCTGATATTTCTGCTCATTATCTAAACCCAAGTTAATAAATGACATTCCGGTCACACCCTGCGGTTTAATTGTTGCATAAGTGGCAGTTGCAATTGGAATTCCCTGCTTAACATTTATATCAACAAAAATATTCGCCGGATCTTTAGTGTCCAACTGGATAGCACGAACCTTACCAATTTCAACCCCGTTATATTTGACAATTGAATTAGTAGTCACCCCATCCACCGGTTCGTTAAACACCACCCGGTAAGTGTCATACACCTGACGATTAGCCGCCGAAAACCACAACCAAATACCAATAATGGCAGCAAACCCAAGTAACACAAAGGCACCCACCGTTAGATATAATTTATTTCGCTCCATTATGCCTCCATAGTCCTAGAATAATACGCTTTTGCAATTTTACCCCGCGTTCCATTAAAATACTCATATAAATCCGGCAGATGTTCACTATTTGCCGCATTCGTAACCGAATCATGCAGTAACACCTGCTTATTACCCAAATAAACAATTTCATCACTAGTATGCCAAATCGAGTCCAAATCATGGGTAATCATGATCACCGTCAATTGCAACTGCTCTTGCAAACCCAAAATCAACTCATCAAATGAAGCTGCGCTGTTAGGATCTAGTCCGGCAGTCGGTTCATCCAAAAATACCACTTTGGGATC
>JBPOJK010000007.1:0-8849 GCA_052033675.1 Pseudomonadota bacterium | reverse complement strand
CCAGATAGGAGTAAACCTGGCTGCTGCCGGATGGAATATACACACCCAAAATATTATTTTGATAAACCGTATTCGCCGATATAATACTTGCGCCGGGATAAGCAATGCTAATCCATGTTGGGGTAGCAAAACTACCATCCAAATTACGCCGAACATTAACCAGTGCGGCACCGCTAATTCCTCCGCTACTGGTATCGGCGGCCAGATTATAACCACCATTACCATCGCTGGTAATTCCCTCAATATGTGAAATTATTGAAGTAGTCGGTTGATTATTGAAATACAAGCTAGTAAAATGGGTTATTGCTCCGGTGGTTTTATTCCAGTCTAAAATATAACCGTTGCTAAGACCTTGTGACTCATTTTTATACCCACCGACTAGCGTATAGCTGCCATCGTCATTCGCCCACACGCCATAGGCAGTAACACTAACTGGTTGCGGCTGAAGCGGCAATTCCAGATTGGTATAACTTTCACTTTGAATATTATAAATAAATGCTTTACCGGTTGCCAAATGAGTATCGTAATTACCAACAACAATCCCACCCATATTGCTATGAGCAATAGTTTCTTTGACACTGGTATGATCTGGCGAAGGCGGTAATAATTTGGTCCAGGTTCCGCTACCATCAAGCGCGCCACTGTAAAGAATCCCCTGCGCGTAGCTATTGGATTCAACCGTATAATTCCCCACCACCTGAATAGTTCCGGCACTCTCGCCATTATTGGGACCATACCAAGCAGTACCAGTGACGCTTTCGCCGGCTAGATTTGAAGGATAATTTAAAATATACCAAATACCGCCACTTTCATTAATTGGACCAGCATAAATCGCGCCATTGACTACCCCAGCTGCGGTTTTATAAAGCCCGCTGATATATACCGAGGTAGAATTGCTAATCCCCCTGATTCCGGTTACTATCGTTGATGATCCAGATTCTGCCAAATCATATCCCGGTAATGTCATATAGCTGACATTGGTAGATGAACTGTTGCTGGAACTACCCGAATTACACGCCGTTAGCGCAATCACTGCTCCACTCATGATTAATAATAATTTTTTCACCGCTGCTACTCCTGTTTATTTTATTGTTGGTAAATTATGGTGCGCTATTTCTTCACAAATGCGTGGGGAGGTTCAACTAAAATAATCTCATAGACGGCACACCATTATTAAGCCCAATTGTAAGTTATTTTATCGGTGATAGGTTATCCAAAATGGATATTTATAAGAGATTAAACACTCCATTAATCGCTGATTATTATATATCCAACTAATTCAATAGACTATTTTAAGTTTTGACTGGATTCTTGACTATCGACAGCTAGTGTTACAAAATTCCACAATAACCAACTATAACAAGAGCGACAACAATCAGAACTGAAATTTTTCACTGATAATTTTGGCAATATTGCGCGAGGTTTCATCAAATGAAATTCCCAGTAGATAAATTGGCTTGCCCTCACTAAAATATTTGGCGGCATAATTGCGGTCTTTGATTTGCTCAATTGCATCAGCAGCGCTGCCATATTTGGCTAGTTTAAATTCAAGAATAATAATTTTATCCAGCATTTTGAGTGTTAAATCAATCTTACCGTGATTGGTTACATCTTCAGCGATTAAATTATGATAAACAGTCAACCCCAGTCAAAAATCAAACATTTTTCATTGCAATGCAGCATAAAAATCTTTAACCACAATTTTATTGCGTGTTATAATTCGCCCATATTTAACTGTTAACGATAACATCAGCTGGTTATCAAGCAATTTACCACTTTTAGAAGGATTAATTATGAAATATTCATGGCGCTGGTTTGGTCCCAATGATCCAGTTACGATTGCCGACATCCGGCAATGTGGAGTTAGTGATATTGTCTCGGCATTGCACCATATCCCCAATGGTGAAGTTTGGAGCGTGGAAGAAATCAAGAAACGCCAACAGCAAGTGGCATGGGACAGTCTAAACAATGAACCCAGTAATCTAGTGTGGAGCATTGTTGAAAGCGTGCCGGTGCATGAAGAAATCAAAAAACGTAGTGGTAATTATCAGCAACATATCGCCAATTACCAACAATCACTACGTAATTTGGCTGCTTGCGGCATTAAAATCGCAATTTATAATTTTATGCCGATCATCGATTGGACGCGTACCGATTTAGCCTACCGTTTACCTAACGGCGCGCGGGCACTCCGCTTTGACTTCAATGAATTTGCGGCTTTTGACCTCTATATCCTTAAACGTGAAAATGCTGAATTAGAATACACTTCAAAGCAGTTAGCCAATGCACGCCAAACATTCGAGAATCTGGATGAAGAAAACAAAGCCCGCTTGACTCGCAACATCATCGCCGGACTTCCCGGTGCTGAAGAAAGCTTCACCATTGAGGAGTTTCGCGCAGCTTTAAATGAATATCGCAATATTGATGCCGAGCAATTACGCAGTAATTTATTTTACTTCTTGGAACAGGTTTTGCCGGTTGCCATTGAATGTGGAATTACTCTGGCGATTCACCCGGATGATCCGCCACGCCCAATGTTTGGCCTGCCGCGGATACTTAGCTGTGAAAGCGACATTGCCAGCCTAATGAATAAATTCACCAGCAAAAATTGCGGTGTAAATATTTGTGCCGGATCATTGGGGGCGGGTAGTCATAATGATATTGAAAAATATATTCGTACCTGGGGCGAGCGGATCCCATTTGTACATTTACGTAGCGTAAAACGCGAGGCCGACGGTAGTTTCTATGAGGATGAACACATCGCCGGCAGTACCAATCTGGCACGGTTGGTCAAAGCGGTATTGGATGTTGAAAAAGCCAGCGGACAGCAGATTATCATTCGTCCGGATCATGGTCATCAAATGCTCGATGATCTGCATAAGAAATCCAATCCTGGCTACTCCTGCATCGGAAGGATGAAAGGAATTGCGGAATTGAGGGGGATGGAATTAGCAATTCGTACCCTTGATAGTTTGTAATTACTCACCAATATGAGTCGCTGTAACTACCGGAATCTGAAGCAAGAGCGAGGCACAAGGCAGACACGCGTGTCTCGCGGTACACAAAAGCGTACATTAGGAACCTTGTAACACAGCTATTGCGATAAAGTCCAAGTAGCTACAATAGTTTAACTGAATCTGTATCTGAGTAAGAGAATTAATCAATGAAAATAACTAAACAACTATTAAACTGGCAACTATTACCCGATAATAGTTTGCTTTTAAACTGTGATAATTCAGCCAGCAAAATTTATCTAATGACGGACGATATTATTCGTTTGCGCACCTCATTTAGCGGCGAATTTCCTGAAGAATCATATGTACTAACCACTACCGCGTGGCAAGACCGCTTGGATGAAGTAATTGGCAGTGAACGGCAACGGCTTACCGCGCTTACCCCACAAATAAATGAAACTAATGGCGAGTTAATCTTCACCACCGCAAATCTCAAAATTGTTATTAATAAACAGCCTTTTTATATTCAAATTTTTAATGCTGCCGGTGAGCTGCTGCATTCGGATTTAAAATCCCGTCCATATGTCTGTGACCAGATCGGGCGGGTCTATCACTATAGTGAATGCGGTATTGAGCAAGATTATTTCTATGGCTTTGGTGAAAAGACTGGTAATATCAATAAACTACGGCGGCGGTTAGTTCAAAATGCCAAAGATACTTTGGGCTACGATGCAGAACACAGCGATCCATTATATAAACATATCCCATTTTACATCCGTTTAAACGCGCAAACCCAACATGCGGTTGGCTATTTTTATCATAATACCTACGAATCGGTTTTTGACATGGCGGTAGAGCACAGTAATTATCACCACCGCTACAGTTACTTTTGTGCCGATGGCGGCGATATTGATCTGTTTATTTGCAACGGACCAAGCATTGCCCAAGTGGTAGAAAATTACACCACCCTTACCGGCAAAACCGCCTTTCAGCCGATTTATTCATTGGGTTATCTTGGTTCAACCATGTATTATGTTGAACTGCCGGAAAATTGTGATACCGAAATTATTAACTTTGTCAAAAAATGTCGCGATGAACAAATTCCGATTGATAATTTCCATCTTTCATCTGGTTATACCGTTGACAGCACCAATAAACGCCAGCTTTTCACCTGGAATCAGCAAAAATTTAGCGACCCGGCGGAATTTTTTCAGCAGATGGCTACCAATGGAGCTCCAACCACCCCAAATATCAAACCCGGGGTATTATTAACCAATCCCAACTATTCAGCAATGGCAGCCAACGGGATTTTCATTGGGCAAAATTCGCCAGCAGCCAAACCCTATTGTGATTATTGGTGGGGCGGCATCGGCTCATTTGTTGATTTCACAAAACCCGCTGCCCGTACAACTTGGCGCGATTATCTAAAAAACTCATTATTCAATTACGGCGTTACTTCGCTATGGAATGATAATTGTGAATACGATTCATTAACCGACCGTGATATTGAGTGTGATTTTGATGGCGCAACTGCCAAATTGGCACAACTAAAATCCATTCAGCCAAATTTAATGGCCATGACCGGCTATCGGGCGATGCTGGAATATAATCCCGATGTCCGTCCGTATTCAGTTAATCGTGGCGGGTTTGCCGGCATTCAACGTTATTCACAAACTTGGGCGGGAGATAATTACACTTCGTGGAAAACCCTGAAATTTAATATCGCCACGATTCTGGGAATGGGGTTATCAGGAGTTGCCAACAATGGCTGCGATATTGGCGGTTTTTGGGGACCGCATCCGGATGCCGAATTATTTGTTCGGTGGGTGCAAAATGGTATTTTCCAGCCACGATTCTCAATACATTCCTGCAATACCGATAATACCGTCACCGAACCGTGGATGTATAGCGAACATACCCCGCTGATTCGTGAGGCAATTCGCTTGCGCTACCGCCTGATGCCGTATTTTTATTCGTTGCTTCATCAAGCCAACGTCCAAGGCTCGCCGATTATGCGCCCGACATTTTACGAATTCCAGCACGATCGCCACACCTATAATCAGGGAATTGATTTCATGCTTGGTAATTCGTTGCTGGTTGCCAATATCGTTGAACCAGCAGCAACCTCCCGTGAAATTTACTTACCGGCTGGCAACAGGTGGTATGATTTTTATAATTTCAAGGAATATGCTGGTGGACAAACTATAAATATTCCAGTCGAGTTGAGTTCGATTCCACTATTTATTCGTGATAATGCAATTATTGCACTTAGCGAAAATAACTATCAGTTAAAAAGCGGTACATTTAAACACCTGCATTTGTTAATCGGCGGACAAAATAACTCGTTTATCCTCTATCAGGATGATGGCGTAACCGAACAGTATCGTCAGGGGTATTATTGTAAAACGTTGATTGGTGTTACTAACCAACAAGAGCAGGTTATTATTGATTTCAAGCATGACGGCAAATCGGCGGCAACTACTGAAACACTGGAACTAACTGTAATTAATCCGCATAAAGGACCATTTTGGATTAGTAGCGGCGGTCGTAAAATTACTCAATTCCTCCATCGCGATAAATTCAATGACGCTAATGAGGGATGGTATTACAGCAACAGCCGTGGTGCAGTCGAAATTAAAACCCAGTTCCCCCGCGAAAACTGTCAGATTATTGTCAGCTTTGCCCATTTTGATTTGATTGGAATGTAATGAAACGTAAATTAACTCTCAAAGAAAAAATCGCCTACGGGGTCGGTGACTTAGGCAATGGCTTTACCTTTGATCTCGGTCAGGCTTATTTGTTAAAATTTTACACCGATGTCTGCGGAATCGGCGGTGCTGCTGCTGGTGGTATTTTTTTGTTTAGTAAGATATTTGATGCCTTTATGGATGTTTTAGCCGGTTCATATGTTGATAAACGTAAAGCCACACGCACCGGAAAATATCGTCCGGTAATGATGTTTTCAGCTGTTGTGCTGGCATTATTAACGGTAATCACCTTTGTTGCACCGGAAATTTCGACACAGGGAAAATTGGTTTACGCCTATGCCAGCTATATGATTTGGGGATTCTGGTATTCAATGGTTAATATCCCCTACGGTTCATTGGCTGCGGCGATGACTCAGGATGTCAATGACCGAACCCAACTGGCATCTTTTCGTCAGGCCGGTTCATTATTGGCATTATTAATTACCGGCGTGATCTTTATGCCGATTGTGATGCTGTTTTCCAATACCAAACTGGGTTTTCCAATTGCTGCCGCGGCAATGGCGATAGTGGGGGTAATGTCACATTTATATTGTTACCGCAATACCCGCGAATATATCCAGCCACAAGCCAATGAAAAAATCCATTTCCGCGATCTAAAAGCCGCATTGCTGCAAAATAAACCATTGGGAATTTTGATATTGATGTCGCTATTTACCATTTCAGCATATAATATCAAAATCGCCATGCTGGTCTATTTCTGCCAGTACAACTTGGGCAATCTTGGTTTAATGGCAATAATCAACTTTATTATTATCGGCAGCTCAGTAATTTCAATCACCGCGATTCCCAAACTGGTAAAAATGTTCGGCAAAAAAAATACCATGTTACTGGGGTTTTCTATCAGCATTATTGCCGATTTAATTAATTTTTTCACCCCATCTTCGCCAATTAGCTTTACTATTTTGGCAACAATCGCCTTTGTCGCAATCAGTATCCCCAATGGGATAGTCTGGGCTTTAATTTCCGACATTATCGATTTTGGCGAATGGAAAACCGGCAAACGCGCCGCCGGTGTTACCTATGCAGCATTTAGTTTTTCGCGCAAATTGGCTCAATCCATTTCCGGTTTTACTGCCGGTTTAGGTCTGACTTTAATTGGCTATATCCCAAATGCAATCCAGTCACATCATGCCCTGCTCGGGATTAAAGGATTGTTATTGCTCTATCCGGCGATTACCATCACGGTTGCGGCTTTAATTATCTGGCTATGGTACGAATTAACCGATAAGCGCTGTAATGAAATTGTTGCCGAATTACATCAACGGCATCTGAATGCCGCTCATGCCGGCGCCACTACCGGAATGGAGAATTAGAATGTTACGACCACTTACGACTACCTGCCGTCAGGCACACTCATTGGATGGATTATGGGATTTTGCTTTTGAAACTGCGGCAATGGAAAATTACCGTAATGGTTTTATGCCATATAAAAGCGTACCGGTTCCAGCGAGTATTAATGATTTATTTGTCAGCGATCGTGAACGACTACATAGCGCTGGCATCTGGTATCAAAAGAAATTTTATGCCGATAAAGCCCATCGTCATGATACGGTAGTAATTTATTTTTCCGGTGCTAGTTATCGCGCCGAAGTCTATTGCAACGGACAATTAATTACGCGTCACGAAGGCGGCTATTTACCGTTTACCGCCGATATTACTAAGGCAATTAATTGGGATGGCGAAAATATATTAACCGTGCGCTTAGATAATCAGTTATCAAATGAAACCATTCCCCAAGGCAATCTTAGTCTGGATGGCGATAGCTGGATCTTTAACAGCCAACTGCCACGAGTACCCTTTGATTTCTTCCCCTATGCGGGAATCCAGCGTTCAGTTCATTTGTGCTATTTACCCAAATCACGAATTGACCAATTTAAAGTTGAAACTTATCTCAGCAGTGACACATCGGCAACAGTAAAAATTTACGGACAGATTGCTGGTGATGCCGATTATATTGGTCTAAGATTAAATCAGCAAGAATATCAGGTATCAATTAATGACAATGCTTTTGCTTTCAGCGTGATTATTGATAATCCACGGTTGTGGGATATTGGTTGCGGGAATTTATATCCGTTTGAATTATGCCTCTATGACAATCATGTGAACGATAATAGTCATTTTTCGTGGGTGGGACAATTAATTGATCATTACCATTCACGTCTGGGCATCCGCGAAATCGCCGTTAGCGGCAATCAATTATTGCTCAATAAGCGATCAATTTACCTGCAAGGATTTGGTAAACATGAGGATTTCTTCATTTCCGGCAAAGGCAACAATAATGCGGTAAATGTCCGCGATTTTGAATTAATGCACTGGATTAATGCCAATTCATTCCGGACTTCGCATTACCCATACGCTGAAGAATTGCTGGATCTTGCCGACGAATACGGAATTTTGGTCATCTCCGAAACTCCGGCAGTGAGTCTCAATACCGATCAGGCAACTGAAAAAACCTTACAAACTCATATGACCATGCTCGAAGAACTTATCGCGAGGGATTATAATCATCCATCAGTAATCATGTGGTCGGTTGCCAATGAACCGCGCTCGCACCAAGAGAGCAGCCGCGATTATTTTAAACCATTGGCAGAATTAACCAAAAAACTAGATAAAACCCGTCCGAATACCATGGTTAGTTGCTGGGCACCGGATTGCCATGCACTGCAATGGTTTGATGTTGTTTCGATTAATACCTATCCCGGTTGGTATTTACTTCCGGGAAATATTCCCGAAGCCGTTAAATTTGCCCGCGAACATTTAACCGCGATTCATGCAAAATTTACCGGACCACTAATTGTGACCGAGTTTGGCGCCGATACCCTGCCCGGTTATCATGCCTTACCGGCGGAAATGTGGAGCGAGGAATATCAAAGCGAACTGTTAATTGAACTAATTGAGGCTTTCCGTAGTCTAGACTTTGTCGCTGGTGAACACATCTGGAATTTTGCCGATTTCCGTACCGCACAGCATCATATCCGGGCCGGCGGTAATAAAAAAGGCTTATTTACCCGCGAGCGCCAACCGAAAATGGCGGCGCATTTGGTACGTAAAAAATGGCAGAAAAACATAAAATAATTTTTAACTGATGTTACATACCATCTATATTTTAGCGATAAATTATTGAGTT
>JBPOJK010000099.1:0-20658 GCA_052033675.1 Pseudomonadota bacterium | reverse complement strand
TGAACCTGGTTCATCAATCATGCCCGGCAAGGTAAATCCAACCCAATGTGAAGCCTTGACAATGGTCTGTGTGCAGGTATTTGGCAATGATGCGGCCGTAGCTTTTGCCAGTAGTCAGGGAAATTTTCAGTTAAATGTCTATAAGCCAGTAATGGTACATAATGTGTTAGAAAGTATCGAATTATTAGCCGATGCCTGTCATGCATTCAATGAGCATTGTGCCAGCGGCATTGAGCCGAATTTTGCGGTAATTAAGGCGAATTTGGATAAAAATTTAATGTTGGTTACTGCACTTAACCGCTATATTGGTTATGATAATGCGGCGCTAATTGCCAAAACTGCCCATAAAGAGGGTAAAACATTACGCGAAACAGCAATTGAACTCAAACTTATTGCTGCCGAAGATTTTGACAAATATGTAGTGCCGCTGGAGATGACTCATTCTTAAATAATGGGGGATTTTAGTTAGAATTTGTATCGGTGGATTTTTTCTGTTATAATCCGGTTTTAGTGGAATAATTTACTGCAGTTTTAGTGTGTTAGCATAAAAGTAATTGGTGCCAAATATTACTAAAAAGCACGGCAATCAATAGTTAGCTGGCTGAGGCGGTGGGTGTGTCTATACTCAGACAAATTGATTACCCTAGGGTGTTATTTTGCCACGCACTTACGAGTGTAAGCTTCGCAGAAAAATGCCTACTGGTATTTCCACACGCGGGTGTTCGAATTTGATTGAGTATATATTTTATTTGTGTTTTTATAAAAGAAAGTTATTATGAAAAAATTATTATTGGGCTTATTGGTTAGTGTTTCTTTAGTTGCATGTAATAACCAAGGTGCTGCAGGTAGTGGCGCAACTGTTACTCCAGATCAACTTAAAGCTAATTTAGTTAAACAAATTCCGGGCTTGACTCAGGTAGATCAAGTTAACCCAACTAAAGTTAGCGGATTATATGAAGTAGTTGTTGGTCGCAAAATTTTCTACGTATCAACCGATGGTAAATACGCGATGTTTGGCAATATGGTTGATTTGGCTACTAAACAAAGTATTACTGAACAAAGAATGCAAGATTTGGCAAAAGTGGATTTCAGCAAATTACCGCTGGATTTAGCAATTAAACAAGTAATTGGTGATGGCAGCCGTAAGATCGCGGTATTTACCGATCCAGATTGCCCATATTGCAAAATGTTTGAAAAACAAGTAGTTCCACAATTAAATAACGTAACTGTTTATAGCTTCTTGTTCCCATTGCCGATTCATCCAAATGCAGCTAGCGATGCTAAGAAAATTTGGTGTAGTAAAGATCGCGCTGCTACTTGGGCTGCATGGATGCAAAAAGATACCGCATTGCCGACTAATACCAGCTGTGATACCAGTGCTTTGGATCAAGTTATGAAGATTGGTACTGATGTGGTGCAAGTTGATGGTACACCAACAATCATTCTTTCAAATGGTCAAATTTTACCAGGTATGGTTCCAGCGGATCAGTTGAATGCTAAATTGGATGAAATTTCCGGTAAAGCACCAGCTGCGTCTGCCCCAGTTGCAGCCTCAGCTCCTGCCGCTTCTGCTGCTAAATAATTAACTGGTTATTTACTCTATTACAGGCTTGCATTTGATTGCAAGCCTGTTTTATTTTGATATGAATTAAAGCAGTCACCGTGGCTGCTTTTTGATTTTTCCACTGAGTAATCTATTGTTTTATGCTGAGATAATAAAAATATAATAAACTTGTGCAAATTAATGAAGTTATACAGGGTGAAGGCAGTTATAATAACGAGTATTTTGCTCGATATTCAAACAAATTCATCCTCAGTGGATCATTATTTTGCGGCTCACTTATGAATGTAAGCCGCTTGGCAAAATGCCTACTAGTATTTACACACGCGTGTGTTCGAATCTGATTGAGTATAATAATCTCCGGCAGTGAATAATGGTTAGGAAAGATAATTTGCAATAGTTATTTTTCCTAGCGTCATTCGTTGCCAATTTTATGGAATATCTGCCTATGAATGTAATCAACATTTTTAAAACCCGGATTCAAGCATTTTTTGATAATCGTTTTACCAATCGTCGTCAATTTATCGGTGATTCCAATTTACTTGATGAAAATTACCAGTTGGACGGGGTTAAAGCACCCAACAGCATTACCAATAATCTTATCCACCATGCCTATTTGTCTAATGGCGAATCTTTGCGCACCCTCAATTCTGATTTGGATGGTTTGACACCCAAAGAAGTCGAAAAAAAACAGGAGCAATTTGGGTATAATGAAATTGACAAGCATGAGTCATTGTCGTGGTATAAGCATTTATGGCTTAGCTATAAAAATCCGTTTAATCTGCTATTGACCCTCTTAGCGGTAGTTTCATATCTGACCGATGATATGAAAGGTACGACGGTTATTTTGCTGATGGTGCTGGTTTCTACTGTCCTGCGCTTTGTTCAGGAGCGTCGCTCTAATAATGCTGCCGATAAATTAAAGGAAATGGTTAGTACTACCGCAACTGTAATTCGTCAGGACGATGAAGATGACGAAGAAGATGAGCATATTGCCGAACTCGAAAAACAGATTTTGGCGTCCAACCCAGCGCAGATGACCAATCGCAGTGAAGTCACGATTCGCAATCTGGTTCCTGGAGACGTTATTACCTTGTCGGCTGGCGATATGATTCCAGCGGATGTGCGGATTTTATCGGCCAAAGATTTGTTTGTGTCGCAGGCCGCATTAACCGGTGAATCATTACCGGTAGAAAAATTTGCTACCCAAAGCGAATTAAATGTCAATGATGCGCTGGAGCTTAAAAACATCGGCTTTATGGGTACCAATATCGTCAGTGGTTCGGCATTGGCGGTAATTGTAGCAATTGGCAAAAATACTTTTTTTGGTTCTTTGGCAGATCGGGTTATTAAGCAGGATGTAGTTGAAACATCATTCCAAAAAGGGGTGAATAAAGTCAGTTGGCTGCTGATTTATTTTATGCTGATTATGTCGCCGATTGTATTTATTATCAATGGAATCAGTACCCATGCCTGGATGGACGCAGCGTTATTTGCAATTTCAGTGGCAGTAGGATTGACACCGGAAATGTTGCCGATGATTGTGACTTCAACCCTTGCCAAAGGGGCGGTAGTGATGTCGCGGCGCAAGGTTATCGTCAAACGGCTGGATGCGATTCAAAATTTTGGCGCAATGGATATTTTATGTACCGACAAAACCGGAACTTTAACCCAAGATAAAATCTGTCTGGAAAAACATACCGATATTTTCGGTGATGATTACGATGATGTGCTGGAGTATGCTTACCTTAATAGTTACTATCAGACTGGGTTGAAAAATTTGCTGGATGTAGCAGTACTGGAACGGGGTAATTTTGGCGATATTCCATTATTGGTTAAAAAATATACCAAAGTCGATGAAGTGCCGTTTGATTTTCAACGGCGGCGGATGTCGGTGGTCGTTGCCGATAATGCCGGCGGCAATGTCCTCATTTGTAAGGGGGCAGTTGAGGAAATGCTTGAATGCTGTACTCATGCCGAACATGATAATCAGGTCTTGCCTTTAAGTGGCGAATTGCTGGCAAAGCTGCGTGCGGTTACTGCCGAACTGAATGCCGATGGTTTGCGAGTGGTTGCGGTTGCCAAGAAAAATTATCCGGTACCGAAATTAAGTTATACCGTTGACGATGAAAAAGAAATGATTTTGGTCGGTTACGTTGCGTTCCTAGATCCGCCAAAAGAGACGACCGAACCGGCAATTAAAGCTTTAAATCATTTGGGTATTGATGTCAAGATTTTAACCGGTGACAATGAGCTGGTAACTGCCAAAGTTTGCCGCGAGGTTGGACTGGATGTTGAAGGCTTATTGCTAGGCTCGGAAATTGATAAATTATCCGATGAGGAATTAAAACGGATTGCCAAAGATACCACGGTATTTGCCAAGCTTACTCCCGCGCATAAAGAACGGATTGTTGAAGTATTGCGGATGAGCGGGCATGTGGTTGGTTTCATGGGCGATGGAATTAATGATGCGCCGGCATTACGCGCGGCGGATATTGGAATTTCTGTGGATACGGCGGTTGATATTGCCAAGGAAGCGGCCGATATTATTCTACTCGAAAAAAGTTTGATGGTTCTTGAACGTGGTGTTGAAGAAGGTCGGCGAACGTTCTCAAACATGTTGAAATATATCAAGATGACTGCCAGCTCGAATTTTGGTAATGTCTTTTCGGTATTGGTCGCATCGGCATTTATTCCATTTTTACCAATGTTGCCGGTACAGTTATTGCTACAGAATCTGATTTATGATATTTCGCAGACGGTGATTCCATTTGATAATGTCGATGCCGAATTTATCGAAAAACCTCAGCGCTGGGATCCGGCGGAATTGCGGCGGTTTATGATTTTCTTTGGTCCGATCAGCTCAATTTTTGATATTACCACTTTCTTTGTAATGTGGCATGTCTTTGGTGCTAATAGCGCCGCTAATCAATCGCTGTTCCAAAGTGGTTGGTTTGTTGAAGGATTATTAACGCAAACGTTAATTGTCCATATGATACGGACCAAGAAAATTCCATTTATCCAGAGTACGGCAGCGTGGCCAATGTTGATAATGACTTCTTGTGCGGTTGCGATTGGAATAATTTTACCGATGTCGCCGTTTGCGCATATGTTTGGCATGCAGGCATTGCCGGGAAGCTATTTTATATTTTTAGTGCTAACTGTGCTATGTTATATGATCTTGACGCAGTCACTAAAAGGTATTTACGTTCGTAAATTTGGTTGGCAATAAGCCAATTTGTTGATAGCGGGGCAGCAAAAAGTCCCGTTATACTCAAACAAATTCATTATCCTAGGTCGTTATTTTGCTGCTCACTTACTTAGTTGTAAGCTTCGCAGCAAAGCGCCTACTAGTATTTCGAATTTGATTGAGTGTAGTATGGTATAATTTGTGCCATTTTAAAAAGATTGTCCGGAGAATAGTATGTGTGTAACTTGCGGTTGCGGTGGAAATAGTAATCATTCACATGACCATCACCATCATGGTGACCATGATCATCATCACGAACATAATCAAGTGGTGAATTTGGAAGCCGAAATTTTGGCGGAAAATAATCATTACGCGGCACATAATCGCGAATTTTTTAAAGCCAAACAAGCGTTGGCACTTAATTTTGTGTCAAGTCCCGGTTCAGGGAAAACTACCTTGCTTGAAGAAACGATTAAGCAATTGAGCGATAATAATCAAATCTATGTTATTGAAGGTGATCAGCACACCGAATTGGATGCCAACCGGATTCGTAATGCCGGCGCCAAAGCTTACCAAATTCAGACCGGTAAAGCCTGCCACTTGGATGGACATATGGTTGGACATGCCTTAGAGCATCTTGAAATTGAGCAAAATAGTTTTGTTTTCATCGAAAATGTCGGGAATCTGATTTGTCCGGCGTTATTTGATTTGGGCGAACATGCTAAAGTAGTGTTGATTTCAGTGACCGAGGGTGATGATAAGCCATTGAAATATCCCGATATGTTCTTCGGTGCTGATTTGGTAATTATTACTAAAACTGATTTGCTACCGTATGTTAAATTTGATGTTAATGCCTGCGAAAGTAATATTCGTAAAATTAATCCCAAGTGTAAAATTGTCCAATTATCTTCAACCAGTGGTGAAGGTTTTGCGGCGTGGATTAATTGGCTTAACGTTGCCAAAGCCTATCATGGCTAATTTGCCGGCAGCAGCGCGTGGCATGTAAATTATTAATTAACGGCATAGTACAGGGGGTCGGTTTTCGTCCGACGGTGTATAAGGTTGCGGTTAATTTACAATTAAACGGCTGGGTTAAAAATACCTCGCGTGGGGTTGAAGTGGTTATTTCCGATTCCAACCCTGAGCAATTTATCAGCAATTTAAAACGTCAACTGCCCAAGTTGGCGTCGCTCGACTCAATAGTCTGCGAAAACTATTCGCAACCACTGGCGGCAGAATTTGTTATATTGCCCTCTGTTGCCGCAGATGTCAACGATACGGTAATGCCGCCGGATAGCTATATCTGCGAAGATTGTTTTAATGAAATCTTCGATCCCAACAGCCGCTATTATCTTTACCCGTTTACTAATTGTACCAATTGTGGTCCGCGTTATACGGTTATTGCCGGATTGCCGTATGACCGGAAATATACAGCGTTGGCTGATTTCCCGCTGTGTTCTGATTGTGAGCAAGAATATCGTGATCCGGAAAACCGGCGCTATCACGCGCAAGCAACCGCATGTCCCACTTGTGGTCCGCAATTTAGTGCTGATTTTAGTTATTTGGCACGACAAATTCAAGCCGGTAAAATCATTGCGCTCAAAGGGATTGGCGGCTATGTCTTAATCGCGGATGCCGCTAATTCTGCGGCGATAACCACCTTACGTAAGCGTAAAGAGCGTCCGGCAAAACCTTTTGCCTTGATGGCCTTAAATACCAGCTCGATTCAGCATCATTTTGCTCATGTCCAGCCTACAGAAAAAGAATTGTTGGAATCGGCGGCAGCGCCAATTGTATTGTTAAACCGTAAAGCCCGAAGTAGTATTGCGCCGGAAATTGCGCCACGCTTAACTACGCTCGGATTTATGCTGGCCAATAACCCGATTTTTTATATTTTATTTTATTATCTTTTGGGCCAACCAAGCGGGCGTGGCTGGTTAAATGAGGCGCATGATCTAGCTCTGGTAGTAACCAGTGCCAATTTTAGTGGTGGAACAATAATCAGTGATGATGCCGAGGCCATGCAGCAGCTTAGCGCGATTGCCGATATAGTGGTTCATCATGACCGCCAAATAATCATGAAGTGTGATGATTCATTGCTGATGGTCAGTGGCGGCGAGAATCTATTGCTACGACGTGCACGCGGAATTGCGCCTAAGCCGTTTTATTTTCCATATGCCATGCCGCAGGTAATCGGTCTTGGCGCGCATTTAAAAAATACCATCACCTTTACCCGCGAGAATAAAGTTTTTACCTCACAATATCTCGGTGATATGAGTTCCGAGCATACGATTAGATATTTTAAGCAAATCTTAGTGCATTATCAGCAGGTGTTTAATTTTAAACCGCAGCTGGTGGTCAGTGACTTGCATCCGGATTTTTTTGTCAGCAATTATGCCCGTGAACTGGCAATTCCGCATTTACAATTGCAGCACCATTACGCCCATTTGGCTTCGGTTATCGGTAATGCCGAGAGTTATTCACAGCAAATTGATAATGAAGTATTTGGTTGTATTTTAGATGGCTATGGTTATGGAAGCAATGGTGAAGCTTGGGGCGGTGAATTAATTAAATTTAACCGTCAGGACTTAACTTTTACTCAAATTTCGCAAATTCCGGAACTGATTGTTCCCGGTGGTGATATTGCCGAGCGTGAACCGTGGCGGCTGGGTCTAGCTTTGTGTGTTGGCTACGGTTTACCAATTCCGGAACATATTCAACGCCAGTCGCAAGCCGGAATATTACAAAAATTAATTATCAGTAATCAATTTTCAGCCTCTACTTCGATGGGGCGGGTATTTTCGGCGATTGCCGGGTTATTGGGTATAGTTGATAAAGTCAGTTATGAAGCCGAAGCTGCAATGATTCTTGAAAGTCTGGTGCGCAATCCCGAAGTTGAGTTTGATTCGGTACGCCTGACTCCCGATGGTAAGCCGGATTTTGCTTTACTCTTTCAGCGCGTTTATCAATTGGGCATTGCTCATGATGAAATCGGCAAAGCCATCAATGTCTTTTATGGTTCTTTGGCAGCACTATTAGCCAAATGGATACTGTTTCACGCCTCGATCAATGGTATTCGCCAAGTCGCACTCTCCGGCGGCTGTTGGCAAAGCCGTTATCTTTTTCCGTTAATCAAAGAAAAGATGAGCTTGCTTGGGATTGAAATATTAATCCCCCACGGTCTGCCGGTTAATGACGAGTGTATTAGTTTTGGTCAGGCATGGTATGGTGCGCAAACATTATTGCATAAGAGTTAATCGCGTCAATTATTTTTTAAGTGTAGTTAATGGCATATTTTACGGCGTAAATTACGCCATTAACTGTCAAAACCAGTAACAGAAAAGTTTTTATTCAAGTTCTCGCTGCAATTCCAGTTTTAGAATGTCAATATTGTTGCCAATTGTCGGTGTTGATTCCTGATTTAGCAAAAAGATCGAGGTAAAGATAATGCTACTGACAAAGACCAAGATATTATCGATTGGGAACGCAAGCGCATGGATGGTGTGCGCATATGAAATTGCATATAATACTGCTACGTAGGCAGTCATATACCAGCTTTTTCTGAGTGCTAACAAGGGCTGCTTGCGGGCAAAAATTAACCAATATGCGCAACAGCATAATAAAATTAGCACTACCAGATATAGTAGATTATCGGTGCCTGACCAGTAGACAAAATAACTGCAACTGGCAAAACCAAGATAGCCAAACAAAGTCGGGAATGGAAGTTTGAATTTACGTTCGAGATTCGGGAATTTTTTCCTTAACACCATGAGTGCCAAAGGTCCGGAGAGGCAACTTAATAAAGTCAGAGATGAGAGAAAATTTACCAACTGTGTCCAGGTTGGAAATGGTAATAAAAAGCACGCGCCGAGTACTAAATTTATCCATAAGGCAATATGCGGTGCTGAATTTTTATTAATCTTGGTTAAAACTGAGCGTGGGAAAAATTCGCGGCCGATGCCCAAGAGAATTTTGCCGGTTACGGTGGTATAAACATTGGCGGTTCCCATCGGGGCAATTACTGCATCGACAAACAAAACTATATACACATAGTGCAAACCAAACAGGCTTAACAATCCCAATAACGGTGCAACTCCAGTGACTAACGACATTTTTTCATGTGGTAAGCAGCTGATGAACATCAATGACAACAAGCTGTAAATTGCCCAGCCAATCACCACCGGTGCAATGACCGATAACGGAATAGCTAATTTGGGGTTCTTACAGCTATTGGCTAAAATTAAGCCATTTTGGAAACCAGCAAAAGCAAACGCCAGCCCAGAACTGGTGATTGCCAGCAAAATTGGTTCAACGCCCATCTGAGTCAAACTATGGTTACTGATAACATGCTCCGGTTTACCATAAAAAATAATTACTCCAATTGCAATCGCCGCCGGAATTATTAGTTTCCAGATACTGACAATCGAATTAGCTTTGGCAACCCGTGATAAATGAAGAGTGTTAAACCAAGTCAAAAAAATCATGATTAATAATGCCGCTACCAACCCCAGCACCGATAGCGAGACACCGCCTTGTTCATGGCGAATTAACTCCGGAATCCAGAAACCTAGGTATTGTAGTGCCGATTGCGCCTCCAACGGCAAATAGACGATATAGCTTACCCATGCCAAGACAATGAAGATAAATCCCAATGGACGCGAGTGTGTTACCCCAATAAAGCGCATTACTCCGCCAACAATCGGCAGCATCGTAGCAACTTCAGCAAAACTCAGACCGATAATCAGGGTTAATAATGCGGTGACCAGCCATGACAGCATAACGCCGGTTCCAGCGGTTTGTAAGCCATAAAAAGGCGAAAACAGCCAGCCGCTACCGATCATTCCGCCGGTAGAAATTAAAATTAGCGACCAAGTTGAAATTTTTTTCATTATGTTCTCCCCTATACTAATGGTGGTGGTTTAAGCTATTTTTGTATTTAATCATTAATGTTACGCACATATCTATATTTAAGCACTGAGTTTTGAGTTTGACGATTTTGCGCGCTGATTGGGAGTGTAAAATCAGTGTGCCATGAGGAAAAACTAATAGCTTAGTGCTTAAGTTTTATCGTGAGTATCACTTAATCACTGATGTTACGCATAGTTCACAAGCAATATGATAGCCGAAGTAGTATTTAATCGCAACTCTATACATAGATGGTTTGATTTCGTGATAGATGTTACAGCAAATTAGTGTGTAATGATAGTCAAATTTAATCTAATTTTGGTGCAGTATATTTACCTATCGGCGGAACATTTGAATGAGAAAATTAAAATACACCCTGAATAAATCCTGTGGGTTAGATTAGTCAATAAGTTGCTGTTAATATCGCAGATGCATAGCAAATAAATAATCTAAACGCACAAGCTATTTGATTCGCAATAATCTTTTTTGAATGTGGCAGATAAATTATATTGTTATATTATAACCACAAGTATTGGATAGCGCTATAATATCGGCTGTAAATTTATTAGGAGAACTCGGGATGTGCTTAGCCGTTCCTACTCAGATAGTCCAGTTGTTGGATAACCAAATGGCATTGACTTCTTTATCGGGAGTTGAAAAAGAAATATCTTTGGCTTTGCTGCAAGATGAAGTAAAAGTTGGCGATTATGTAATCGTTCATGTCGGTTACGCTTTAAGCAAATTAGATGAAGAAGATGCTAAAAAAACTTTGGCGTATTTTGAGGAGCTGCTCGATGAGGAACGCTACCAATGAAATACATTGACGAATTTCGCAATTCCGAGGTAGCCAAAAAGCTCATTCAACAGATTCACGAAACAGTAAAACCGGATACTAACTATCGTTTTATGGAGTTTTGCGGAGGACATACCCACGCAATTCATCGTTATGCGCTCAATCAAATTTTACCTAAAAATATTAAGTTAATTCATGGCCCGGGCTGTCCGGTGTGTGTCTTGCCGATTCCGCGGGTTGATCAGGCAATCTGGTTGGCATCGCAGCCAGAGGTTATTTTATGTTCCTATGCCGATATGCTGCGAGTGCCTGGTGATCATCAGGATAGTTTGATCAAGGCTAAATCACGAGGTGCCGATGTGCGGATTATTTATTCGGTTAGCGATGCGCTGGCATTGGCGCAAAAACATCCGGAAAAAACGATAGTATTTTTTGCGATCGGTTTTGAAACGACCACTCCGCCGACAGCGCATGCGTTATTGGAGGCCAAGCGGTTGGGGCTTAAGAATTTCAAGGTATTTTGTAATCATGTCCTGACACCAGTGGCAATGTCAGCTATTTTACATAATGACGAAGTTGCCTTGGATGGTTTTATCGGTCCGTCACACGTTAGTATTATTATTGGTTCGGATGCCTATAAAAAGGTATCGGATGATTATCAAAAACCGATTGTAATTGCTGGTTTTGAACCATTAGATGTGCTTCAATCAATTTTATATCTGGTGGAATTGGTGAATGCGGATAAAGTTGATATTGTTAATCAATATTCGCGGGCGGTTTCAACTAGCGGAAATCAGCAGGCGCAAAAAATGATTGCCGAGGTTTTAGAATTGCGTTCGGAATTTAGCTGGCGCGGATTGGGCAGCATTCCGTTAAGTGGACTAAAAATTCGCGACGAGTTTAAGGAGTTCGATGCCGAAGTGGCGTTTAATATTCCTGAATTTAATACTGCCGATGTTAAAGCTTGTGAATGTCCGCAGATTCTGCGCGGCTTGAAAGAACCGCGGGATTGCAAATTATTCGGCAAAGCCTGTACGCCAGAATCACCGATGGGTGCGTGTATGGTTTCTAGCGAAGGTGCTTGTGCCGCCAGTTACCAATATAGTGTGTAATGTTTGTAAAGAAATAAGTAATGAAATTGAATTTTAAAGAAAATGTTGATTTAACCGTTGGTGCTGGTGGTCGGGCAATGTATCAATTATTGAATCAGTTGATACTGAAAGAATTTGATAATGAATATCTGGCACAGCAATCTGATCAGGCGATCTTGCCGCCGTTAGCCGGGAAACTCGCGTTTTCCACCGATAGCTATGTCGTTTCGCCGTTATTTTTTAATGGCGGGGATATTGGTTCAATCGCGGTTAATGGAACCGTTAACGATCTGGCGGTTGCTGGTGCCAAACCATTATATCTTTCAGTCGGACTGATTATAGAAGAAGGATTTCCGTTGGCAGATTTACGGACTGTTATTCAATCAATGGCAAAAGCGGCACGTGATGCCGGAGTATTGATTGTTACTGGCGACACCAAGGTGGTAGAAAAAGGCAAGGGTGACGGATTATTTATCAATACCAGCGGGGTTGGCGTGATTGAAGATGCCAATAAGGTGGTTGCCGAATTTAAAGTTGGCGATAAGATTATTATTAACGGTTCGATAGCCGATCATGGCATGGCAATTATGTCCAAACGGCAAGGGTTGGATTTTGCCACCGATATCAGCTCGGACTGTGCTGCGTTAAATGGTTTAATTGCCGAAGTCTTGGCGCTAAACCCGGCAATTCGTTGCATGCGCGATCCGACTCGTGGTGGTTTGTCAGCAACGATCAATGAATGGGCTAATTTCTTCAAGCTCGGAATAAATCTCAGCGAGCAAAACATCGTGGTTCATGATAATGTTAAAGGTATTTGCGAATTATTGGGCTTGGATCCATTGCATGTGGCCAATGAAGGCAAGGTCTTGATTACCTGCGCGGCTGAGGATGCAGAACGAATTGTGGCACAATTACGGACGCATCCATTGGGTAGAGAGGCTGCAATTATTGGCGAAATCCAGAGTCTGGATGAGGCATATGTGACAATGACTACCGTATTTGGCGGCGTTAGACGGGTGGATTGGTTAAGTGGTGAGCAATTACCACGGATTTGCTGATATACTTAAACAAATTCATTACCAGAGGATCGTTATTTTACTGCTCACCTACGTGTGTAGGCTTCGCAGCAAAATGCCTGCTAGTATTTCAACACGCGTATATTCGAATTTGATTGAGTATAGTTGATTAAAATAATAGGCTGAGGATAATTCTTCGGCTTTTTTTTACGGGAGCGGATAATGAAAAAAATTTTAGCTGGTATTTTAGGTGGTTTATTGATTCATGATGCATTGGCGTGCACTGCCGTGGATATTAAAGCCCAAGATGGTTCAGTAGTAGCCGGGCGCACCATGGAATGGGCTTATGAAATGCAGTGGAATTTATTGTTTTATCCGCAGGGTTCTACTTATCAGTTAACAGCACCAGCTAAAAGCGGACATTCAGCCAAGACGCTGACTAGTCGTTATGCGGTATTGGGAATTGGTACTGGAATGGAAGATAATGCTATGCTTGAGGGGCAAAATTCAGCCGGAGTTGGCATTAGCGGCAATTTTTTACCGGGATTTACCCACTATCAGACGGTCGGTGCAAAAGATCATCAATATCTGTCGGTGTTGGAATTTATTCGTTTTGTGTTAAGTAATTATGCTTCGGTTGCCGAAATCAAAAAATCATTGCCGGAGTATAAAGTGTGGGCACCAAAACTAAGCAATTTGCCGGTTGAACCGAGTATCCATTTCCTGATTAGCGATAAAAGCGGTGCTAATGTCGTGGTCGAATTTATCGATGGACAAATGCGGGTTTTTGATAAAACTGCCGGAGTTATGACCAATTCGCCTAACTATGATTGGCACATGATTAATATTCGTAATTATGTTAATCTCAGCAATGACGGAATTTCCAGTCGTAATAGTAAATTAGGGAATGTTACCGCCTTTGGTCAGGGTGGTGGCGCAATTGGTTTACCGGGAGATTTCACTCCGCCATCCCGCTTCGTTAAAACCACGTTCTTGAATTATTTTTCTGACCAGCCAAAAGATGCTGCAGGCGCAGTAAACTTGGTTGATCATATTTTAAACAATGTTGATATTCCAATTGGTGTAATTTCTGCGGTAGAAAGTGGCAATCAAACTTCGGATTATACCCAATGGGTAGCAATCAAAGATTTAACCACTAATCAATTATCGTTTAGTGATTATCGCCATCGTACCAATTTTGTGAGGGTTGATTTGCAACAGTTGGTTAACAATGGTAAACAATTGGTGATTCCCGTGGCTAAATTACCGTATCCAAATACTGATATTACTAGTGCATTGCTTAAGTAGTTTGATTTCTGGTTTGCTGGAAAATAAAAACGATTGTAGATAATTTAACTGTAATTTGGTTTAAAATAACAACTAGTATATTTTTTTTATAAAGTTATTTGACATATTCTTTTAGGAGTTTAGATAGTGAAAAAAATGCTTGCGACTTTACTTGCTGGGTTAGTTATTGTTGGGATTGGCGTTGCGAATGCCGATGATAGCGCTACGATTGCAACCATAACCACTAATTTAAAGGCAAATATGCCGGATTTGCAAATTGATCGGGTAATGGCAACGCCTTTTGCTGGAGTTTACGAAGTTGATTCCGGGCGCAAAGTGTTTTATGTCGATGCTAGTGGTAATTACGGAATGGTTGGAAATCTGCTGGATTTGAAAAATAAAGTAAGCTTGACCGAACAGCGTACTACTGATTTAAATCGGATTGACTGGAGTAAAATGCCGTTGGATTTGGCTATCCGGCGAGTGCGTGGAACTGGGGCGAATAAAATCGCTATTTTTACCGATCCGGATTGTCCATTTTGTAAACGCCTGGAAGTTGAAACTATACCGTATTTACAAAATGTAACAATTTATTATTATCTCTTCCCGCTTTCAATTCATGCTAATGCCGAAACTGATTCCAAAAAAATTCTCTGTGCCGAAAATCCTGAAAGTGCGATGATATCTTTTATGGCAAAAGGTGTTGTGCTGGGTAAGAATTCGACTTGTTTGAACGGAACGCAAAAACTGCCGCAAATGGTAAAAGTTGGTAATGATTTGGTGCAGGTTACCGGAACACCAACGATTGTTCTACCGAATGGTAAAATTGTTTCCGGCTTGATTCCCGCCGATTATTTATCGCGGTTGATTGACCAAAACCAGCCGGAATCGGCAGCACAGATTAATAAGAAATAACATGAGGTAACAATATGAAAGAAATTTTAGTAACTGGTGGCGCTGGTTATATCGGTTCGCATACCGTGGTTGAATTATTAACTGCCGGCTATCAGGTGGTGGTGGTTGATAATTTTTGTAATTCGTGCCCAGAAGTTTTTAACCGAATTGAGCAAATTTGCGGCAAACGTCCAGTGTTTTATCAACTTGATATTCGCAATAAAGTTGAATTGAGCAAAGTTTTTGCGGCACATAGTTTTGCCGCCGTGATTCATTTTGCCGCACTCAAAGCAGTTGGTGAATCGGTACGGGAACCGTTTAATTATTATGATAATAATGTTGGCGGTTCACTGGCTTTGTTTGAAGTCATGGCACAATATCAGGTCAAAACCATTGTGTTTAGCTCTTCGGCAACGGTTTACGGCGATCCGCATACCACGCCGATTAAAGAAGACTTTCCTCTATCGGCGACCAATCCCTATGGCTGGACCAAATTGATGATGGAGCAAATTTTGCGTGATATGTATAGTGCCGACAAATCGTGGTCAATTGGACTATTGCGCTATTTCAATCCGGTTGGTGCTCATCCCAGTGGTTTGATTGGTGAAGATCCCAATGGTATTCCCAATAATTTAATGCCGTATATAACGCAGGTTGCAGTTGGGCGTTTGGCGGAGTTAAATGTGTTTGGCAATGATTATCCGACGGTGGACGGAACCGGTGTCCGCGACTATATTCATGTGGTTGATTTAGCACTGGGTCATTTGAAAGCCTTGGAGTATTTATTTAGTCATAATGAGTTATTGACCGTCAATTTGGGAACCGGGCAGGGATGCTCGGTACTCGAAGTTGTTGCAGCCTTTGCCAAAGCAGCTAAGCGTGAAATTTCCTATAAAATTCAACCACGGCGTGCCGGTGACGTTGCAAAATGCTATGCTGATCCGCAATTGGCTAATCAGTTGTTAAATTGGCAGACCGTTTATACACTGGATGATATGTGTCGCGACAGCTGGAACTGGCAAAGCCGGAATCCATTGGGTTATCGTAATTAATTCCAGCAACTTAACTGATAAATACTGCTAATGTTTATATTAAATATTAGATAATTATTGCTAGCAATAATTACCAAATTTACTAATTATTTTTTTTGAAATTAGAAGACTTGTTTTCTTGAAAATTGGCTGCCAGTTAGTAACTAGCCGTTATCAGCTTGAATCATGATATAATTTAAGGTTAAATAATTTGGGGAGATCCTTATGACGGTGGCAATAAAACAAGAAGATTTTATTCAATCAATCGCCGATAGTTTGCAATTTATTTCCTATTATCATCCGGTAGATTTTATTCAGGCAATGGCAACAGCCTATGAATACGAGGAATCTCCTGCTGCTAAAGACGCGATTGCACAAATTTTGGTCAATTCACGCATGAGCGCTGAGGGGCATCGCCCGATTTGCCAAGATACCGGAATTGTGTGTGCCTTTATAAAAGTTGGAATGGAGGTAACCTTTCCCGATGCAACCTTATCAATTCAGGAAATGGTTGATGAGGGCGTAAGACAAGCCTATAATTATCCGCAAAATAAATTGCGCGCATCGGTATTGGCTGATCCGGCATTTACCCGCAAAAACACCCGCGATAATTCACCGGCGGTGGTGCATTTTGATTTGGTTCCCGGTAAGACGGTAGAAGTTGAAATTGCAGCCAAAGGCGGCGGTTCCGAGAATAAAGCCAAGTTTGCAATGTTAAACCCTTCGGATTCAATTGTTGATTGGGTAATAAAAACTTTGCCGACGATGGGTGCTGGTTGGTGTCCGCCGGGGATGATCGGATTGGGAATTGGTGGTACTGCTGAAAAGGCGATGTTATTGGCTAAAAAATCATTAATGGCTCCGGTTGATATGTCAAAATTATTGGCACGTGGTGCACAAAACAAAATTGAAGAATTGCGAATTGAACTATATCAAAAGATTAATGCACTAGGAATTGGTGCTCAGGGCTTGGGCGGTTTGACCACGGTTTTGGATGTTAAGATTCTTGATTATCCAACCCATGCCGCCAGCAAACCGGTAGCGTTGATACCTAATTGTGCCGCAACCCGCCATATCCATTTTACTTTGGATGGTTCAGGTCCGGCACAGCTGACTCCACCAAAACTAGCTGATTATCCACAGGTTGCATTGGGTGGCAGCAGCTCCCGACGGGTAAACATCAATAATATCACCAAGGCGGAAATTGCCACTTGGAAAACTGGTGAGACCTTATTATTATCCGGTAAGATTTTGACCGGTCGTGATGCCGCACATAAACGAATTGTTGAAATGTTAGCTAAAGGTGAGCAATTGCCGGTTGATTTCAATGGTCGGTTTATTTATTATGTCGGACCGGTTGATCCGGTTGGCAATGAGGCTGTTGGTCCGGCAGGTCCTACTACCTCCACGCGAATGGATAAATTTACCCGCCCGCTGTTAGAACAGACTGGTTTGATTGGTATGATCGGTAAATCCGAGCGTGGGCAAATTGCAATTGATGCCATTAAGGATAATCAGGCGGTTTATTTGATTGCAGTTGGTGGTGCGGCGTATTTAGTTTCCAAAGCCATTAAAGCAGCACGGGTAGTAGCCTTTGCTGATTTGGGGATGGAGGCGATTTATGAATTTACCGTCGAAGATATGCCGGTTACGGTCGCAGTTGATAGTAGTGGCGAATCGGTTCATCAGTTGGCACCGGCAAAGTGGGCAAAAATTATTGCCGCTAAACAGTCACAGAATTAATTTATTGTAGGAATAGTTATGAGTTGGTTAAGTAAGTTATTACCGCCGCGAGTTCAAGGCGGAGGTGCTGATAAGGCGAATGTTCCGGAAGGTTTATGGCATAAATGTGATAACTGTAATGAAATTTTGTATTATACCGATCTGGAAAATAATTTACAGGTTTGTCCGAAATGTAATCATCACCACCAAATTGGCGCACGTAAGCGGATTGATATGCTTCTTGATCTGGAAGGACGAGTGGAAATTGGTCGCGAAGTTAAACCGATTGATATTCTCAAGTTTAAAGACAGCAAGAAGTATGCCGATCGCTTGGTTGATACCAAAGAGAAAATTGGAGAAGACGATGCGCTTGTAGTGATGCAAGGGGCGATTAATAACCAATTAGTGGTAGTGGCGGCATTCGAATTCCGCTTTATTGGTGGTTCAATGGGCTCGGTGGTTGGTGAGCGTTTTGTACGTGGGGTCATGGCAGCAGTTGAAAATAATTGTCCATTTATCTGTGTGGCGGCATCCGGTGGTGCGCGCATGCAGGAGGGGGTTAATTCACTGATGCAAATGGCTAAAACTTCTGCTGTATTGCGCTTATTGACCAATAAAAAACTACCATTTATTTCGATCTTAACCGATCCGACTATGGGGGGGGTTTCGGCCAGTTTTGCCTTTTTGGGTGATGTGGTAATTGCTGAATCTGGGGCGCTGATTGGTTTTGCCGGTCCGCGGGTAATTGAACAAACCGTACGCGAAAAATTGCCGGAGCGCTTTCAGACCGCAGAATTTCTATTGGAAAAAGGTGCTTTGGATATGGTAGTTACGCGGCAAAATCTTAAATATGAAGTGGGGCGTTTGATTGCTTTATTGATGAATAAGGAAATCAACGCATCATGAAATTAGCCATAATCTGCGCAATGGATGAGGAGCTGGCGGCAATTTGGGCAACAATCCCGATGAAACGTACCCACGAGATTGAAAAAGCCGGGAATATGTACTGGCAGTATTCTCTGGGGCAACACGAAATAATTACAGTTGTCAGCGGAATTGGCAAGGTTAATGCCGCGGTGACGACCCAAATATTATTGGATAATTTTGCTGTTGATGGTGTTATTAATGTTGGGGTTGCCGGAAGTATCTCACCGGAACTGACATTTGGTGATGTTGTTGTTGCCAGCGATTTGGTGGAACATGATTTTGATGTTACTGCCTTTGGTGATAAGTTCGGGCAAATTCCACGGATGGATACTTTTTCATTTGCTACCGATGATAATCTAAATCAATTGCTGACCAAAAATCTGCAGTTACCGGCAGGCAAGTTGGTAACTGGGCGGATTGTTAGTGGTGATCAATTTATTGATGATGCAAACAAAGCTGCGTTCTTGGCACAGGAATTTGCGGCGGTTGCCTGTGAAATGGAAGGCGCGGCGATTGCCCACACCTGTTATTTGAATAAAGTTCCGGTTGCAGTGATTCGTTCATTATCAGATATGGCTGGGCAGCAAGGCAGCAGTGGTGCGCATTCTTTTAATGATTTAAAATTTATGGCGGCTGAACGTGCAGCCGTGGTTGTTAAAAATTTAATAGGAAATCTATAATGCTAAAAGTCGGTTTTGTTGGTTGGCGGGGTATGGTTGGTTCGGTATTGTTGGAGCGGATGGTTGTTGAAAATGATTATGCAGCAATTGAACCACGCTTTTTTACTACTTCCAATGTTGGTGGAAAATGTCCGGCAATCGGGAAAGAAGTTGGTGTTTTGCGTGATGCCTATTCCATAGCTGAATTAACAGAATTAGACTGTATCGTGACTACCCAAGGCAGTGATTATACTCACGAGGTATTACCAAAGTTGCGCGAAAGTGGCTGGAGTGGTTACTGGTTGGACGCCAGTTCGGCATTGCGGATGACCGATGATGCGATTATTGTGTTAGATCCGATTAACCGTAAGCATATCGATAGTGGTATTAAAAATGGAATTAAAAATTATGTTGGTGGGAATTGTACCGTTAGTTTGATGTTGCTGGCTTTGGACGGATTATTTAAAGCCGATGTTGTTGAGTGGATTTCTTCGATGACTTATCAGGCGGCATCCGGAGCGGGAGCTAACAATATTCGCGAGTTGCTGGAACAAAGCGGAGTAATTTATAACTCAGTTAAAAATTTATTGGGTGATAAAACTGCTTCAATTTTGGATATCGATCGCGAAGTAACAAAAACTTTACATGCGGCTGATTTTCCTAAGCAGTATTTTGGTGCACCGTTGGCTGGAAGCGTTATTCCATGGATTGATGCCGGGTTGCCAAACGGTCAGACTAAGGAAGAGTGGAAGGGCGGCGTTGAAGCCAATAAAATCTTGGGCTATGCCGCCGACACGATTAAGGTTGATGGGGTATGTGTACGGGTAGGTGCGTTGCGCAGCCATTCTCAGGCATTAACGATAAAATTAAAACGCAGTGATTTATCATTGGCGGAATTGGAAAAACTAATTCGCGAAGCTAATCCATGGGTGAACTTTGTAGCCAATGAAAAACCGGAAACGCTGGCACAACTTACTCCTGCGGCGGTTAGCGGTAGCCTGACAATTGCGGTTGGTCGTCTGAAACGTATGAAGTTTGGTGATGATTTTATCAGCTTATTTACTGTCGGCGATCAACTCCTATGGGGCGCGGCGGAGCCGATTCGCCGGATGCTGAATATTTTAGTCGAGTATCATGCGTAAAATAATTCTTCTCATAGTTAGTCTCTGCTGTTGTGGAATTAGTTATGCGGATTTAGGGCAGATTCAGGTTAATTCATACCTGAGTCAAAAACTAAACGCAGCGATTCCGATTACCAAATTACCAATAGATGCTGATTATGGGAATATTTCAATTGGTCTTGCCAATCATGATAAATTCAAGTCTTCCGGGTTAACTTTTAACCCGGAACTTGGTTATTTATTGTTTAAAGTTATTCATAATGGTAATTCAGCGTATTTACGAATTACCTCATCAAAACCAATTAATTCGCCGGTTTTGACATTTTTATTGCATTACAAATTAGATAATGATGATTTCTATCGTCAATATACAATCCTTCTAGATCCATTAGAAAATGTTGTGGCTGCACCGGTTGCCGGCACCGCAGCGCAAAAACCAATTATTGTTTATAACTCAAATC
>JBPOJK010000176.1:0-1674 GCA_052033675.1 Pseudomonadota bacterium | reverse complement strand
TATACATTCCTGCCTTAATTGCCGACTCTGTTAGTAGCCGAGTATTGGCGCCAGCAATTTTAAATTTTGGACAGAGTTGATTGGATATCATAGCCGAAATACTTCCGCGTGAGATGTTCAACATTTGAGCAATTTGATCCTGAGTTGCTCCATTACTCAAAAGAAACAGTACTTCCAGCTCTCGATTAGTAAAATTACCTAGTTTGTTCGGTTTATTTATTTCATTTGGCGAGGATAGATGTCCCTGAAATCTTAACACATAGCTTTGGATAGAAAATGACTGAATGGCAATCACTTTTCCGCTGGGCGCAATAATTGGTGTATAAGTTGTAATATAAGTCAAAAATTGGTTATTATATGGTAGCATATCAATAAATTGGACAATCTTACAGGAGTCAAATACAATTTCCTGTAGCGTTAGAAGCTTCTTTGCGTATGTATAAATTTCGTCTTTAAGGGCAGTTGTGTATGATTCTTTAAAAATTTTTGTAAAATTATCATTGACGGTAAATCCCTTAAAACTGAATCCGGTTAGTTCTTCCCAACTATGCGCCCCGACTGATTGTGCTGATTTAGTTGTACAAATTTCTATTTGATGGTCTCGATTAATAATCACAGAATAAATATCTTTATCAATTAAAGCTTTAAATTCAGGTATTATTTTATTTTGAAGGTAGTCGCTATCAATATTTATAGAGTGTAATGAATTTTTCATGATTTTTTAAATGGTTGTTTTAATTGTTGCTATTCTATTTTATCTACAAATCCAGAGTTGCTAGTCGATGAGGAAGCCCCTGAACTACATGCGCAAAGCAGAGATGTCATAGATAAAATTATAAGTTTTCTAATTAGCTTCATTCTTGATCGCCTTTAACCAATTTTCACATTTCTGTGGGGTATGTAATGAGTATGCCTATAAAAATCTGGAATCCTACGCTTGTTAGTTTAACTAGATAACCAGCCGTTATATCAACATGATATAGCGATATTATAACTTAAATCTCTGCTATTCTCTGTCAGGAATTAGTAGCAATGCCTAAAATTCATTAACTATTACCTGAGTTGTTTAGTAAATCATCAAAAGTGATGATTGTGAATATCATGGGTTAATCTTAAAATAGCGTTAGCCAATCCGGCATCTCTTTATAGGAAATTAATCATGAAGCAACGCAAGTTAATTGGTTTAATTGCTGCAGCAGCTTTTGGCTTAAGCGCGTGTAATAGTGGCTCGTCAGGTGCTACACAATCCAGTGGAACAACCCCGGCAAAAACGGTTTCTGGCAGTAATACGCTTTTGACTGGCGCTAGCCTCAAAGCGGCACCACCAGCACCCGGTCCAACCAAGTATAAGTTTGTAAACTGGATATTGGAAAGTAACCAAGGATCTTTTGGTATGATGTTTATGGGCTATCCCGGAACTTGGGCTGCTGGACTCTTACAAGATTTAATTTTTGGAGTTCAGGAAGATGTTTCGATTAAGTATATGAAAGAAATCAGTGAGAAACTTGATCAGATACTGACTAAGCTTGAAGCATCGATGAATATTTCAGCGGTTACATTGGACACGATTAGTGAATTCTATAAAGCCTATACTGGCAATGCGTTAACGGATTCTTTTACCTTAGTTCAAACCAGTATTTCTGATGTACAAGCTAAATATTCAGAATTTACTAC
>JBPOJK010000100.1:0-11918 GCA_052033675.1 Pseudomonadota bacterium | reverse complement strand
CGAACTTGGAATCTTTCAATATTACAAACCTGTTTAAGTGCTCGATGATAACATTCAATTTGCCAATGTTGATCATGGGTACTTTTAAAGTCCGTATAATTAATTGAATCTAAACTCTCTAAATTGGCAACACCCATGATGTAATAGCGATATGCTTCTTTGAATAACTGTCTAAACACCCGAACATTGCCATATTCTTTAAGATACACAACTTTACCATTTTCTGAGTATTCTGTCATCTCTGACACTTTTATATAACTGCCTTTTTCCAGCGAAATCAGGCGATCTTTTTCTACGCCAAATAAAAAATTCAACCCGCTTTTTCTTACGTGTTTTAAATTCATCAACCCAGAATACCAACTATCGCCAGTTACTATTCGAGGCTTTAAACCCCAGCTAATAACCTCAGTCAAAATAATGTAACCAAATTAATACCTTTTACTGCTCGATGATGTTTGCCAGACCAATAATAATCAATCAGTGCAGCATGTTCTGGATTGCTATACAACTTATCCAATACGTTATCATCAACACTCAATATTCCACCTACCAAGTCAAGCTCAGATTTATTTTCATTAAATAAGTCACGACCATTGAAACGTTCACGGTTTAAAAATCGATTTACACTATCGTGTGATATTTCTGGCATAATTTCCGACAATCTTAAACAGCTTGCATTATTAGGTTCACTCATCAAATATGAGCAATAAATTTCTGCATTGCATTTTGCAGTTGAGGGTTTGCTTTTCTTCTTCATCTAAGTTCCAAGGCGTGTTCGTAATATCAATCATAATATCATATCTGTTGTCAATGCGTAAGTTCTAAAGCAATCTAGAAATATGCAATTATAGGTGCAATAAACTAATAAAAATACTTTTATCTTCTCCAAATAAAAGACCACCATCACATACCCTCTCATCCGAAATATCTTTATAATACAATGCAATAATGGATACTGCATTATCCAAAATTGCAATATTTTATCCAATAAAAACCTGATACTATCTCGTTCTCTAGCTTTTTTCATACTTAATTAAAGCTACATTCTATTAACAGCAAAACCACACTTAACCAACAATCAAATTTATCATTTATTGGAGAAAAAATGAAAAATCTTTGTCGCATATTCAAATTACTAAGCCCTGCGCTCATTGTGTCTGCTAGTTTGGCCGCGTGTAATAGCGGAGTAGGCTCTACCGTGCAACAACAAACATTAACAGTTGCACAAACCTCAACTACTAAATCATTACAAACTGCCAAGAATAACACGCCAGCGAATCTATCCGCAATTGCAAAAGGAAATGGAATCTATATAACTGTTGGCGACAAGGGTACTATTCTAATCTCTGCCGACGGGAAAAACTGGAATTCGCAAAACTCAGGAGTATCTGTTGATTTACACAGTGTTGTATTCAACGATAGCAATAAATTGTTTTATGCGGTAGGCGACAACAGTACAGTCCTATCTTCACCGGATGGCAAAGTTTGGACACTCTATAATCAACTAATACCAATTAATAATTTACACTCTATGCTGACAGTAAATGGTTATTTGATTATTGGAGCCGAATCCAGTGAAGTTTATGAAATTAATCTCAATGGACGTAGCACTATTACAGTAAGAAACTCTGTTGACAATATGAAATTAATCAGTGCAGCCGCAAACAATAACGTAATAATTTTAGGTAGTGATGACGGCAGCATTTTGTATAAACAAATTTCACAATTAAGTAGTGCCGATTGGAATCGGGCAACTAAATTTTCCAGTTCAATAAACAGTTTGTCTTTTTCGAATGCCGATAACTGGTTTATTGCTGCTACCGCTCAAGGTTCGGTTATTCGCTCTTCAGATGGCATTACCGGTTGGTCTACACCTATTCCTGCATCCATCAATTCATTAAACTCGATCGCAGTTGATCCACTTTCCTATGATTTTATGGCTGTCGGAAAATCTGGTTCACCGTCAAATATTGTTAACAGTTCAAATTTTAATAACTGGCAACCTTATGTCGAGTCCTATCCGGTAAATCTAAACCAAATAAGCTGTTTCGAAAGTGATTGTTTCATTGTCGGTGATAATAACTTAATCTTAAAATCAGTACCGAGAACAAGTACTAGTTCACTGAAATGGCAAACAGTTAATAAATATTTACAGTTTGAATCCGGATTTATCCCTGACTACCCAATAACTCAAATACCAACAGCTGCGGCATATGGCAATGGGGTTTTTGTTGTTGGAGCAGCAAGTACAAATGCTAATGTCAATCAAAATGTCTCTGGTTATGTCTCATATGATGGTACTAATTGGCAACAATTTATAACACCAAAACAAATTCAACCCAAATATGTTATTTTTGCAAATGGTAAATTTGCCATACTTGGTGCAGGTGGAGTTGGCATAGACAGTATTGGGCAAGCAGATAATGTACTAACTTCTGTTAACGGCTACGATTGGACTATTCATAAATTGCCACAAAAGAAGTATTGGTACGGTATAACTTATGGTAATAAAAAATTTGTTGCAGTATCCGATATTGGCAATATTGCCGCATATTCAAGCGACGGCGAATCATGGTTACAATCGTCTTTACCATATAGCAGTTATTGGCGTAGTGTTGCATATGGAAATGGTATATTTTTAGCAGTAACGAATGGTCGTAGCGGTTTGTCTGCCATCTCCAAAGATGGTATCACATGGCAGACTGGAGCTAATTTCCCAACCTCTACATCCAACGGTGCATCAATAATATTCAATAATGGAATATTTATTTTACAACAGGTAAGTAATCAATATTACACCACTGTAGATGGCAGCAAATGGGATGGACCTTATTCTTACCCATGCTCCGGCAGTGGTAATTCTGGGGTATTAAGCTATAAAGATAAATTCATCAATATTTGTCAATCAAACCTCTATAGTTCCGGTGATGGTATAAATTGGCAGCTTGATTACAGCAACATTGGAAACTACAACAATGCATCATGGCCAGCCTTTGCTTACAATGATAATCTGGCTTTACTTTTTCAAGCCAATGGTAGTTTTTTAACTATTAAATAACCATTAGTTATTGCTTAGTCAAATAAAAACAGAAGATGGCAGAAATGCCGTCTTCTGTTTATCTAACTTTCCCACAGGCAATTACATGAGAAACAACTACATCAACTCAATTCATTCCGAATAATTTTGTCGATAATTCTATTAGCGCCAATTTTTTATTTAGGAATAGGCAATAAATATCCATGGGCACTGCTTGGAGAGCACGGCAAAGCGATCGGTATAATTTTCCTTTTTTTCATGACGGTACTATTTTTTAGTGTGTCTTTTTTACCTGTTGCTAATAGATTTTCAACAACGTCAATTCAAACGTTTTTTGCCATCAATTTTATTATTAAGCGTTGCATTTTCAATTGGTTACGACATAATACAATACAAGCATTTTTTAAAGTTCGGCTATCAAAAACCATTACTGCTATATATTTTAGGAGTGATGGTATTAACACTATTAGTAATTTTTCGCAATAAATTAAAAGTAATTTTTGTATTATGCGAGTTATATAGTATTTTTCACTACGCAGTTAGCATATATTATTTCCCATTAGTAATTGCTAGATCCGACATGTTGGCGGCAGTAGCTGCCTCAATAAACCAATTTTTACATAACGTCAGTCCGTACTACCAAAGTTCCGTAAATATTGGAATCCCTCCGTATTTACCTGTAACAATGCTATCTTTTATTCCGGCATCTTTACTAAAACTAGATTTCCGACTAGTAGGATTATTTTATTGGATTTTAGCTATTGGTTTAATTACATACAAACAACATACTTTTAGCACCATTCAAAAAATGGCATTATGCCTCTTAATTGTAAACCCATATTTTTTGATGCGCCATGACTTATATTTTCAATGTTTCCTATTAGAAATAGTAATTTTGTGCTTATATTTTAGCTCATTTAATTTTATTACTAAGGGAATTTTCCTAGGATTCTTCATTGCTACGTTACAATTTGCGTGGATACTATATCCATTCATTCTTCTGGCAGAAAACAAATCGATAAAGAACTTGGTAATTATGTTATTGGTATCACTGATTGTCGGTATTTCTATCTCATTGTTATATGTCCATAATGGAATTAGTGATTTTTTTCACGCTATATTTCTACATAAAGAATATTTTTCTCCATACTCTTCCGACATTACATTTGGATTATCAACAATATTCTACTTTGCTAACTCTCAGATTTTATTATATATTATTCAAATTGCCATTTGCGTGCTTATCCTACTAACAGCTATATACAGTCACATGATAAAACGAATTCATACTCATAATTACTACACATCTCTTAGCGCTATTTGCTATCTGATCTTTATGTCTACCAACTATTTTATTGAAACCTATTTATTAATCCCAATGCTGTTATTTCTGATTTTATCTCGTAGTAGCTCTGGTACCGTTGGCTAGAGACCATATGAAAAAAATTGCAGCATTAGACTCACTTCGTGGAATAATGGCAGTTAATGTACTGTTTTATCATTTATATCTATTGGATAACAGTGAATTTAACATGTACACGCCAAAAAATTTTTATCTAGCTGGTCACGAAGCCGTTATATTCTTCTTCGTACTTAGCGGGTTTGTGTTGGATGGTACATTAATTAAGCCAGAATTTTCTTATCCATCATATATAGTAAAACGATTATGCCGAATAATGCCAACATATTATTTGACAATGCTCATTGCAATAATTTTTTATTTATCAATAAAACCTCAACCATTAATTGCTCTAAGCAGCTGGTTTAACGGACAAATGCCATCAATACCGTTTATCTCTAATGAATTAATTCTAAAAACACTATTTCTAGCACCGTCTAATAAATTAAATGGTGTTGTTTGGTCTTTATCTTACGAATTATTGATTTCTATCTTCTATTTGCCATTTCTTATATATATTCTAAAAAAAATTCCTAGGTATATCGAAATATTACTATTCATAGTTATAGTCATATTTATTTATTACCCGCCGCAACATTTTATAATTGCCGGTTTTTATTTTACAATTTTCTTTCTTTTTGGTGTTTTACTTAATATACATCAGAATGCTACTAAAAAAATCATCTGGTTTATGCCAATTCTTATCGCACTATATTATAATAAGTTTTGGTTATCACATTTTTTAATCTATAATGAATCTATTCGAGATTTAATGACCGGTGTGGGTAGTACGGGATTAATTTGTGTAGTAAAAAACAGCAACGTCATATCAAAGTTGTTAAGTAATAAATTTTGCTTATTTTTTGGAAATATATCCTATCCACTTTATCTATTACATGTCCCATTAATTTACATTCTCATATACCGGTTTTACCCTTATATTAATTTAATTTATATTAAATTAATAACTCTTATCTGTGTAAGTATACTCTCATGGGTTATGCATATATACATCGAATCTCCCAGCATCAAATCTGGCAGAGTTTTTGCTAACATTACAAAGACAAGAAAAGAGTAAGTCATGATTCACTGTGCTGCTTTAGTACACCTTGATCCGCACAGGGAAAAGATTTTATTGGTGCGCGTTCGTGATAATCAGCTATGGTATCTTCCGGGCGGTAAAATTGAATCACACGAAGCCGCACCGGAAGCACTTATCCGTGAACTGTTCGAGGAACTAACAATTCAGTTAATTCCAGAAAGTATTCGCCACTTAACCACCATCATTAGTCAGGCCTATCCGCAAGACGATCTAGTGGAATTACATTGTTTTACTGCCGATTGGCATGGTCAGATTGCTGCACAAGCAGAAATTAGCGCTGTGAGCTATCTGCCATTGCAAGATTTGGATAAAATGGCTCCCGCGGTAATTAAGTTGGTTGATTATCTTCGGAATGAGGCGAGCAGCTAAACAATCATTTTATCGACCAACATTATAGTTCTGAATTAACGCCATCCAAAATATGTCCACCACGGGCGCTCCGTCGTTTATAGCTAGTATGACAGCCAGTAATGACGGTGAAGAAAATTAAAACACTATGCATTTAATAGAGCCGTGAATAAATACTCCACTAATTCACATATTAACCAGTATATCTCAACCCGTTATCAACACACTAATTTGATTATTGAAGCTATTAAGCGAATTTATTCTAAAATAGATATGGCGACGAAACATCGCCGCCGATATAAAGAATACATGAAGTTAGCACTAAAAGCAACCAACGCTAACGCAATAGTAGGTTTATTACAATCAATTCCCACTTATGGCTTGTTTAACAACATCTGGTTTATACAAATCTCTGAACGGAATACTGAATGGTTTAGGGGTTTTATCAATAGTATTTAAATCAAATTGTGCATAATTCAAACTAGTTTCGGTACGAATATAGTAGGTATTATTATTTAGGTCACGCAATGTTGTAAATATGGTCCATTCAGATGGGTATGATTTAGCACCATTAGTACTTGCCAGTGCTTCGGTGCTTGAACTATTGGTTTCAGTTACACCTTTAATACGGTCAAATTTATTCATGATTTTACCAATTGTTGTAACGGCATTCGCGGGGTCTGGTTTTGCTGCAAAGTTAGAGTAAAATGCTGCTCTTACAAATCTTCCTGAACTAGAGTCGTCACTAGGTAATCCCAAGGTATTACCCCCAATATCAACCTGTTGCAGAGTATAGCCATTCCATTTTGCAGTTCCATTGCCAACATTGCTCAATGAGGTATAATTATTCAGATTCGTTAAATGCCAATTAAATTCCGGTCCATTGGTCATAACCCCAACAGGATTATCATTTACCTCCAATTTACCATTGACAAACTCAATTACAATTCCCTTACCTGAACGGTCAAATACAGCTAAGTGAAGAGGAAATTTCACTCCCAGAATTGTTGTTTCAAACCAAATTGATTGCTTAGCAATTGCGGCTTTAACTTCATCGACGGTTGCGAATTGCGACAAAATCCATTGACCAAGACTGTCACCGTCAAGAACATTTGATGAGGCTTTAGTATCAATCACTTTACTTATCCCAAATGCATTAGCCGTCACAGTCAACCCTTGACTATTAATTCCGTCTAACGCGGACATTTGATTAGTTTTATCTATTTGACCAACGGTTTCAAGAACTGCGTATTTAGCCGTATAATTTAGCGGTTTTCGCCCCTCGGGCGCATTTGCCTTAAATTTACTACCTACTGGATAGTAGTTTAAATACATTTGTGGCAGTCCGTCACCAAACTCCATTGTTCTACCTTGGTACACTCCGCCTTGGGTATCTTTAATAATAAGTGTAGTACATGCATTAGCTGTTGTGATATTAAAAACAGCACCAGTTAAACATAACGCGATTAACAATTTTTTCTTCATAATCATTGATCCTTTGGTAAAAGAGTTTTTGAAGGCATTTACAGATCTCAATGCTACAACAATATTTTAGCATGAGGTTTGATTTGCTGAATAGGCAAATCGCAGTTCCCACAATATCCTATGCCAATCCGTCAGAAAAATCTACTGAACCACAGATTCTTGCCGAAGGCGGTGTATTAGATCGGATTGAAGCCAGCTAACTATGAAAATCATTCAATACAACGGCTTACTACATAACGGTTTTAACTGCTGATAATATTTATCGTGCGGTGGATTTTTCATCCAGTTAAACGGCTCGCAATAACGCACACCGTAGCTGCCGCAGGCATGACACCACATCTTGTTTTGTTTAACCGAGTTAATCATATCAGCTGCATTACCACTGCTATCGGCTGACATCATGTCATAAATTTGTTTAGGTGTATAATTGGCATATTGCTGCCGGTAGTATTTGTCATTTTTAACCGAATGAATTATTTTAACTTTACCAGCAGCAAAACTAAGTTTGCCAACATCACTTTCAAAAGCATAGGGTAACGGATTGGCAAAATTATAACTGATTAACCCCGATTCATATTTTATTGGATTGCTATTGGGGCAATAAGTTAATACGCTGACTGAATATTGTTTTTTACCGCTAATGGTTAATAGTTTGCAATGAATATTGCTGTCATTATCCATCGTGCCGCCACTGCCGCCCCAGACAATCAAAACATCATCACTTTCACGGGAAATTTTATTCAGCAGGGTTAAATCAAAACTATCGCCTTCTTGCCCCAAATCAAGCAGTGTATTATTCAAATAGAGCTTTTGCCCTTCGTCATCACTAGATTTAATTACCACTTTACCAAAACGAGTAGCCGCCGATTCGCTCCAATTCAAATTAACCACATTTGATTGTGCCAACACCGGCTGTACCAATACCGCTGCTGTTATCGCCAATAAGATTACTGATGATTTCATTTATCCAATTACCTCCCGCCAAGTTAAATTATTGAAATTATTGCAATTATAACATAAAATCTGAATAATAATAAACTGTTTAATTCTCAAGCCGTTAAAATACAACAATGGCTAAAATTTGGCTATTTACCGCATAAATAACCACATAAACATAATCACTACAGTTAATTATAAAAAACAATCATGACATACCTACCCAAATAAAAATCATCTTATTATTACCAAAAACATCCAAAATTAAAAAATGACAAAAATATCTACTTGGCTCGGCTAAATAGCTTGTTACAATAGCGCAAACCAAAATTCCAATAATCCCTGATTGAAAGGCTCCCACTATGCAAAAAAGAAAACCCATTCTCAAAACTCAATTACTAATCCTAACCGCCGCCGCTCTGATTGGTTGCAATGGTACTAGCAGCGGCAACAATGCAGCACCACAGCCGGTTTATACCACTATCTTTGATGCGGGCAGCAGCGGCACCCGCTTATCTTTTTATAGAGTAGTTCCGGGCAACGGCAGCTACCCGCAAATTAACAAGCTCTTTGAAAAAGAGTACAATGATAATGGGATTAATGATTTTTTGAATGGTAATGGTACCATTGAATTGGTGGATAAAAATGGACAAAATATGTTGCCAAATGGGGCTCGTCCCGCCAATTGTAATGGTGGTGAAAGTGAGGTCAATGGTCAGCAGATTCAAATTATTAATCTAGGTGAATCGGATGTTGGTCCGTGTGTACTGGCACCGTTATTGATCGCGCAGGATACTGCGTTAGCAGAAAGTAGCTTAACCCGGGCGCAAGTAAAAACCGAATTATTTGCAACCGCTGGGATGCGCACCGAAGATCAACGTAATGGCGGCAGCTTCACCACTGCACAAATCAGCGCGTATTATCAAACCATGAAAACTTATGTTGCCAATATGGGATTTAATACTGGTGAATTTAAAACCATCAACGGCAACAGCGAAGAAGGCGTATGGACGTGGATTAATCTCAATGATTATTATTACAATATCTTTGGCGGCAATCCTACAGTTAGCCAAACCATTCAGCCACCAGTTGGCGATTTTGAAGTTGGTGGTTCATCAATGCAAATCGCATTTCCAACTACCACTCTGCAGCCAAGCAACGAGAGCAATGTCTATTCAGTGACGATAAACGGCAAACACTTCAATGTTTACAGTAAAACCATCCTTGGTTTGGGTGGTGATGATGCCCGTAAATACGTCCGTGCTTATGGCTATAGTGCTCAAAATGGCGGTCTGGATTGTTTCGCAACTGGAGCAACCGTTAATAATACCACCGAAGATAGCGGAATTGCACTTTATCCATCAACAACACTTACGCCAAATATCTTCCCGTCCAATACCGTTACTACTGCACCATGGTTTACTCTTTCCAGTAGTCAACTCAATCTGACTGGCGCCGCCAGCTTCGATTTGGCCACCTGCAGCGGCGAATATGATGTTGTTGAAAGTCAGGTAGTATCATTAGCCAGAAATAATAACGGCACTTACAATGAAGGTAGCACCGCGACGTTAGTGGCATTAAAAGCCGCGCTTCAAAACAGCAGCAGCCCATTTGTCGGATTGGATAATTTCTACTATACTGCCGATGACTTAGATGTTGCTGAATCAACTGGTTTTAACCCAACTACATTGGTTAACAATCTGCAAACCAAATGTGCCACCACTATCGCAGGCAATAAACTATTCCAGCAAGCAATTTGTGCCAATGGAACCTTTATGAATTCATTTCTCTTTGGCTCAACAAATGGTTTATTTAATAATAGCAGCGCCCAATTTTCCGGAGTATTACCATCTAAAGTTAACGGCGTAACGGTATTAACCTGGACTCGCGGTTACTTATTACAAAAATATGCCAATTAGAATCGGATAGTTACAATGTTAGTAAATTATTTATGCGCCGATGATACGGTTGGCTGTTGAAGTATCGCTAGTTTCCTATAAGGTGAAACTTGATTGATATAAGTTTTATAATAAAAATAGAACTGCCCGCATCTACTGTGTTGGCAGTTCTATTATCATCAGATTTTCAATTTCACCTTGATTTACAATTTTTAACCTTGCCATTGCAGCTATAAATTAATAGCCAAATCTTCATCCAATACAATAATATACGGTCGGCATAAGGTATGTGGAATTTTTTGATGATAATCACACTGTAGTGCTATTTTTGCTAACAGCTTGGTGTTGGAACCAGCAATTCCAAATTTGTTACACAACTGTTTGGCGATGATATTGGCGATAGTACTGCGACTGGTATTTAGAATTTGCGCCATTTGATCTTGCGAAATGCCATTTGCCAATAGGAACATGATTTCCTGTTCCCTCGTGGTTAACTCGTCAACTGTTGAACAAAAATCTGCTTTTTTATCATCCAGCATTTCCAATAAAAAGTCCTGATGACTAAAAAATCGCGATGGTACCGCAAAGCTTTGCAGCGCAACTACTTCACCGCTAGGATGAAAAATTGGCACATAGGTCACCAGATATGACTTGAAGTGCCCATCATAAGGCAATAAATCGACAAAACTCACTACGCGTTTATGTTCAAAAACTACATTCTGCAGCTCAAATATTTTTCGTGCATACTGATGAATAAATATAGCTTTTTCTGCGGTATAATGTTCTTTAAAAAAACCGCGTGCTCTCTCCTCGCTGGCATGATCTTTAAATGAAATATTTGCAACATCCTGCCAATCCTTGCGCCCGATTGATTCCGCTGATAGATTGGTACAAATAATCATTTCAAATTTGTAATCAAAAATCACCGAATAAACCCGCTGCCTCACCAGCACCATAAAATTAGGAATAACCACTTCCTGTAAATAGCGATCTTTGGTTTCATTATCTAGCATATTCTCACTACCTCTATCTATACTGTACGTTCATGCTTATTTTAACATCTTTACACATAGATTTTTAATAGAAAGTTAATGAATTATCAAAATTAAGCATATACGCCACCACCCATCAATTGTATCAAATTGCAACAAAGTAGACAAAACCATCTACTTACTTATCAGGTTTATCATGCTAGAATTTGCAGTGCAACCTTAGACATGTGATTTTGATATAACAAAAATAGTAACCTATTATAAAAGCCGACACTTTCTTTGATGCCGTATTTAAGCTAACGCTTCGAAAGTTTGTATCTTGTCCTTATATAGTTTGACGTCCTGCTTTATCTCTTGCTGATTATTACTATTGCTTATATGCATAACGGGCTCGACTTTAGCAAAGTATGTTGTAACTATTTTTGTCAATGCTAAAAAGGCATAAACAGTTTTACTGATCTAAAAACTTAATAATGTGATAAAAGTTATTCAATTCTAGGAGGTTTTCATGCAAAAATATAGTAAATACCTAGCAATAGCCCTTGCTGCTGCATATCTTACTGGCTGTAGCAGCGGCGGCAGCTCCAACAATGACGGTAGTAACGGCAATGCCAGCACTCTGCAAATAATTGCACCCAAGATAATTTATAGCAAAACTGCTAGTGTTAGCAGCGGCTATGTAACAGTTATTAACCCAACAGCAATCGCAGTGAAGAATCTG
>JBPOJK010000098.1:0-23647 GCA_052033675.1 Pseudomonadota bacterium | reverse complement strand
ATTGAACGATAATTTTAGGGTATAATCCCGTTTGCCGAAGTTGGCAAATTTGTATACTTTTAATAGGGAAACTCTATGACTACAGTTCAAAAAATACTTAAATTAAAAAGAATGACTGCCTCATGTTCAAAAGAATCATGTATGGGTGGTAAATGTTGCGCCGGCAAATGTGGCGGTGGCAGCAAATAATTATAAAAACTGTGCACTGGCTGCACAGTTTTATTTTTGATATTAAACGGGGAAAAAATAATGAAATTACCTGCTAAATCGCAGATTGAAAATTGGGAACATTTACCGACAATTTATCGGCTAATGTCAGAAAATCGCTGGACTTTAGATTATAGCCGTCAATGGTTTAAGGATTTTATGAAATGGTTATATACTGCCATGCGCAGCGATGTTGAGAAGCAAACGCGCTTTATGATGGATGGCATACACTATTTGGATGATGTTTGGCATGCGTATATTTTACATACTGCTGACTATATGCAAATGAGCCGTGAACTTTTCAATGTTGAAATAATTCATCATACACCGGAGAATCCTTTTTTGCAAGAACCCTTGGCAGATGAAGTGATCATCTATCAAATGGGGATGCTGGTTGAGGACTGGGGCGATGAATATGTTGATCGGGTGTGGCGTTATGGGGCTGACATGTATGACATTATTGAGTCTTTAACTACTAGCGAGAAAATCGGTTAGGCTTTTTTGAGTTATTCTCAGGCGCTGTCTAAAATCGGGAACTGGGGGTTCACACCAGTTCCATTGATAATAGTATATAAAAATCCATTATTGGCTTGACAAAAATATTGTAATGATGTATCATTATGTCTGTACAAATAATTCAGGGCTTATAAAATGCAATCAAACCATTATCTTTTTCATTATTGGCGTATCTAATCCCTTTTCATAGATAAAATCGCGCTTGCGATTCTTCAATTGTTGATTAAATCAGCAAAAATCAAACTATTATTTCTAATTCTTATGGCGGTTAAATAACTGCCAGTTATGATATAATCCAGCAAATTTTCAGGATGATAATATGAGTTTATTTAAAGATACCCAGCTTGATGGCTCGTTTCAGCGGATAGCGCCGAGTGTGCGTCAAATTCATTATGATAGCCTAACGCCGATTTTGGCTTATACCGCACTAGGCGGGCAGGGTGCAACCCTGATGGAATCAGCTTATGATGAAGGTTATGGCAAGTATTCCTTTATTGGGGTTCATCCATTGGCAACTTTTCGCGCAACCGGTCGTGAGGTTACTATTGATTACGCCGGGCAAAGCGTAGTTCACCATAATCTGGATCCTTATTCGTTATTGCCGGAATTTTGTAATGGTCGTAAGGTATTTGGTTTTGTCACTTATGATGGTGTCAGAATCAAAGAAAAATTACCGGATCGTCACCCAACCAAACCAGTACCGGATTTTTTCTTCCGGTTATATAAAACGGTATTGGCATTTGATCATCAAACCCAGCAAATTACCATTAGCCATGAAGGCAGCGCCGAAGAAGTTGAAGAGATTGTCAGCAGCCTTTTCAGTAATATTACGATTCCGGTATTGAGCGAACACGCCAAAGTGGTACTGCAGCCGGATGTCAGCGATCAGGAATATATGGAAAAAGTTCTGCGTGCCAAAGAATATATTCGTCAAGGCGATATTTTTCAGGTGGTATTGTCACGAACCTTTACCGCGGATCTTGATTTGCCGCCATTTGCAATTTATCGGGCGATGCGCAAGCTTAATCCAACACCATATCTATACTTATTTGAAGAACCTGAATTTGCGATTGTTGGTGCCTCGCCGGAATTACTGGTTGGGGTTAAGGACGGAGTGATTGAAACCGTACCAATTGCCGGAACCTGTAAACGCGGGGATGATATTAATAAATTGCTTAACGACGAAAAAGAAACCGCGGAACACATTATGCTGGTTGACTTGGCACGTAATGATGTTGGCGCGGTTGCCAAAGCCGGAACGGTTACGGTTACCAAATTTAAAAATGTAAAAACGTATTCCCACGTCAGTCACATCGTCTCGCATGTGGTTGGTCAGTTGGATGATAGGTATAACGCGTTTGATGTTTTGAAATCGGTATTACCGGCCGGAACTTTATCCGGTGCGCCGAAAATTCGCGCGATGGAAATTATTGATGAACTGGAAATGACCCGCCGTGGACTATATGGCGGAGCAGTGCTAATGCTGGATGAAGCTAGTAATCTGACGGCAGCAATTGCAATTCGCACCATGTTTATCCAGAATAATCAGGTGGAATTACGCACTGGTGCAGGAATTGTCTATGACTCGGTACCGGAAAAAGAGGTTGAAGAAACTTATCTGAAAGCACGCGGCGCACTTGCCAGTATCGAATTGGCTTTAGGGGGTGGATTATGATACTTTTAATTGATAATTATGATAGTTTTACCTATAATCTCTATCAGGCATTAGTTATTGCCGGAGCTGAAGTTAAAGTAGTCAGGAATGATGCCATCAGCGTCGCAGAAATAGAGCAGTTATCCAATCTGGAGGGGATTGTTTTATCGCCCGGACCGGGACATCCCAATCAAGCCGGGGTTTGTGTCGAAGTGATTCAGAAACTCGGACATAAATACCCGATTTTTGGCGTTTGCCTTGGACATCAGGCGATGGGCGTTGCCTATGGTGGGGTGGTTGATTTGGCGGATAAGGTAATGCATGGCAAACCCAGTCTGATTTTCCATAATCGCGGCAAGCTGTTTGAGCGGGTACATTTACCGTTTACTGCCGCGCGTTATCATTCACTATGCGTAAAAAAAGCGACTTTTCCTAATGTGCTTAAAGTTGAGGCCGAAGATGCCGAGGGTAATATCATGGCATTGAGCCATCGTGAATACCCGGTTTATGGCGTGCAATTTCATCCGGAATCAATTTTGACGCCGGAAGGACAGCAGATCGTGAATAATTTTGTGGGATTGTGTCATGCTAAATAAATGTATTGTAAAATTAAGTAACGGCGAAAATTTAACGGTTGAAGATAGTTATCTGGCTGCCAAGGCGTTACTCGGTGACGTTGATCCGGTGGTTGCTGGTTCATTTTTGAGTCTGTTGCATGCTAAAGGCGAGGTCGCGGACGAATTGCTGGGTTTTCATCGAGCGTTGACCGAGAGCGGACGTAAATTGGCAGTAGCTAAAGCATTTGTTGATATCGTCGGAACCGGCGGGGATAAAGCCGGAACACTAAATATTTCTACCGGTGGTTCGCTCTTGACCTCAGCTTGTGGTGTACCGGTGGTTAAACACGGTAATCGGGCGGTATCTTCCAAATGCGGTTCGGCAGATGTGCTAGCCGAATTAGGCTTTAATCTAAATTTGAGTGATAATGAAATTATTGCCGCAATTGATGAGGATCGGTTTGTCTTTTGTTTTGCACCCAATTTTTACCCAGTTTTGAAAAAGCTCAATGAGGTGCGCAAAAAACTGGCAACGCCAACAATTTTCAATTTAATGGGACCATTGTTAAACCCTGCTGGATGTGAGCATGTAATTTTGGGGGTTTATCAACAGAAATATGTGCCGGTGATTGCCGAGACCTTATTCCGCTTGGGAACAACCAAATCACTGGTATTTCACGGCAATGGGTTGGATGAACTAAGCACTCTTGATGTGTTAACCGCTAAATTGGTTACCCGTAATGGAATTAGTGACTTAATTATTGATTTGCGTGAGCTGGAATTATCTCAGGCACAATTGAGCGATTTAGCTGGCGGCGACCGAATGTACAACGCCCAAATGCTGATTAAAACCCTTAATGATGGGGTTAAAACCGGAATTAGTGATTCATTGGCATTGAATGCTGGTGCGGCACTTTTTGTTTACGGTAAGGCTAGTAGCCTGATTGAGGGTGTGCGGCTGGCGCAGGCACGATTGGCGCAAGGAAATATTATTCCGTTAAATAAACTTCAGCAAATTGTCCATCGCAAATATCAAGCTCCACAAAAACGTAAAAGCATGAGGGCTGCATTGTTGGCAAAAGAGTTTGCGGTCATTAGCGAGATTAAACGTGCGTCACCGTCTGCCGGACATATTGCCGATATTGGTAATCCGCTGGAACGGGCACAGCACTATGTTTCAATTGGCGCAGCAGCCATTTCGGTCTTGACTGATGCCGGATTTAACGGCTCAATGGCAGATTTACGGCTGGTCACCGCGGGGTTAAAAGACACTCCGGTGCCGGTTCTGTGCAAGGATTTTATGCTGACACCACCACAAATTGCCGAAGCGGCAGCTAATGGTGCGGATGTGATTTTGCTAATTGTCCATGTTTTGCAGGAAAATACCATTGAAATGGCAAAAATTGCCCACAACTTTGGTTTGGAAGTTTTGGTGGAAGTTCATAATCCCAATGAACTGGATATTGCCTTGAAAGCCGATGCCGATGTAGTGGGGGTTAATCAACGCGATTTGAATGATTTTTCGATGCACCCAAACCAGTTTGCCGAATTGATAAAATTGATACCGGCTGGGGTGGTGAAAGTGGCTGAATCCGGTCTTAAAACCCGCGAACAGGCGCTGGCAGCTTTAGCGCTGGGCTATGATGGCGTGTTGGTTGGTGAGGCTTTATCACGCTTGGAAAATCCTGCTGAATTTTTTGGAGTATAGAAAATAATGTTAGTTAAAATTTGTGGGATTACCACACCGGAAATGGCACAGAAAGTTGCCGCCAGCGGTGCCGATTACATCGGTCTGCTATTTACCGCGCATTCGCCGCGCCAGATTGATATTACTACTGCCAAGGCAATTTGTGCAGCAGTTAAAGATTACCCAACTCAGGTGGTCGGGGTGTTTTTTGATGAAACACCGGAGCAGATTGAAGCGATTGATAATCAACTAAATCTGGATGTTTTGCAATTGCATGGCGATAGTCCACGGCAGGCATTGAGCGCATTACAAAAGCGTAATAAACCAATTATTTATGTGGCAGATGGCAAGGAGTTACCAGCTTCGTTGAATCCGGCACAGGATTTTATTCTCTATGAAAAAATTACTCCGCCAGTTGAGAGTCAATTTCGTTTCTTCCTTGCCGGCGGAATAGATAAAAATAACGTTTTATCTAAAGTTTCTGAATTTTCTCCCGATGGTGTGGATTTATCTTCTGGCGTTGAGAGCTCGCGCGGGGTTAAAGATTATGGTATGGTTCGTGAATTTTTGGCAACCGTGCGCCCAACCTACTATGGTGCTTACGGTGGAATGTATGTTCCGGAATTGTTGATTGCACCATTGGAAGACCTGATTAAGGCTTATAAGGAAATCGCACTGAGTGCTGAATTTCAAACTGAGTTTGTTGATTTACTCAAAAATTATGTTGGTCGTCCAACTGCTTTGACCGAGGTGCCAAATTTTGCGGCAAAATTGGGCTTAAAACATGTTTATTTAAAACGTGAAGATTTAACCCATACCGGAGCGCACAAAATTAATAATGCACTCGGACAATGTTTATTAGCCAAGAAAATGGGCAAAACGCGAATTATTGCCGAAACCGGTGCCGGACAACATGGGGTTGCAACCGCGACAGCTTGTGCCAAACTCGGTTTAGAATGTGTGGTTTATATGGGGCAGATTGATGTTGAACGGCAGATGCCCAATGTGATTAAAATGCGCTTATTGGGTGCCAAAGTTGTTCCGGTAACGCAGGGCAGCGCTACTCTTAAAGATGCAGTAAACGAAGCCTTACGCGATTGGGCATCTAGCTATGACAACACCCACTATTGTTTGGGTACGGCGCTCGGACCTTATCCGTTTCCGCAAATGTGTGCCAAATTCCAGTCGGTAATTGGCAATGAAGCCAAGGTTCAATTTAAAGAACGCAATAGTGGTTTATTGCCAGAATTAATCATTGCTTGTGTTGGTGGTGGTTCCAATGCAATTGGAGTGTTTGGTGCATTTCTTGATGATAGCGAAGTTAAACTGGTCGGCGTTGAAGCAGGTGGGTACGGAGCTAAAGTTGGTGAAAATGCCGCACGCTTTCAAGCAGGACGTTTAGGTGTTTTGCATGGTAATAAAACCTATGTTCTGCAAACTGCCGATGGACAGATTGCCGATACTCATTCGGTATCCGCCGGTTTGGATTATGCTGCAGTTGGTCCACAGCATTCAGATTTGTTTGCTACCGGACGCGCGCACTATGATTCGGTGACCGATAAGGAAGCGCTGGCAGCGTTTGAGCTGTTAACCCATAGCGAAGGGATTATTCCGGCGTTGGAATCTTCGCACGCGCTGGGCTATTTGATGAAAGTAGCGGCAACCATAAATCCGGAAACCCGGATATTAGTGAATTTATCAGGACGCGGAGATAAAGATTTGCCGAGTCTTATTGAAAAAGGACTGATCCATGTTACGAATTAAAAATGCCTTTCAACCGAAAGCTAAAATTGCCTATCTTACCGCCGGTGATGGCGGAATTGCTAACAGTGTCGAATATTTTTTAGCCTTAGCTGCTGGTGGTGCGACTTTATTGGAAGTCGGAATCCCTTATTCAGATCCGGTTGCCGATGGTCCGGTGATTCAGTTGGCAATGGAGCGGGCGTTGGCGGCGCAAACTACCGTTGCTGCAAGCTTGGAGATTGTCCGCCAAATTCGCGCTAAAAGTGCAGTAGCAATGATTTTATTTAGCTACTACAATCCAATTCAGGGTAATTTGTATCAATTTTTGCAGGATGCCAAAAATGCCGGAGCCGATGGAGTGTTGGTAGTGGATTTACCCTATGAAGAGGCGGCTAATTATCGTCATTATTGCCGACAGTTAGGACTCTCGAATATTACCGTAATTGCGCCCTCAACCACCCAGACGCGGATGGAAAAGATTCTGCACGGCGTTGATAATGGCTTTGTTTATTATGCTTGTCAAAAAGGTACCACTGGAACCCGCAATGGTTTACCAGCCGATTTGCCGGAGCAATTAGCCAAATTACGCAGTGTCACTGATTTGCCGATTGCAGTTGGTTTTGGTGTTGCCAATAATGCAATGGTTGAAGAAATTTTGCGCTTAGCTGATGGTTGTGTAGTTGGCTCGTATTTGGTTGCCAAAGTGGCACAAAACTGTACGTCAGCCGAATTAACTAGATCTACTCGGGAGTTATTCAATGTTGCTTGAATTAAATCCGGAAATTAATTATCTGGATAAAGAAGAATTAATTGATCGCCTGGAAAATATGGGCTTTCGGGTGGTCGAAAGTGATTATAATATGCTGGCGATTATCGGTGGAGTTGATTCGCTGGTGGTGACGGAACATTTTGCATTATTGCCGCAGGTGGTTAAAGTTCATCCACTAACCAATAATTTCAAGCTTGCCAGCCGTCAAACCAAACCCAGTGATACGATTATTAGCATCAAAGATGTCAAAATTGGTGGTGATAACTTGCTGATAATTGCCGGACCGTGTTCGATTGAATCCCGTGAGCAATTGGAAGCTTGTGCCAAAGTTGCCAAAGAGCATGGGGCGCAAGCCTTGCGTGGTGGTGCGTATAAGCCGCGCACATCTCCCTATGAATTTCAGGGAATGGGCGTGCCGGGATTGGAACTGATCGCGGAAATCAGTGCTAAATATGGATTGTTGGCGGTATCGGAAATTATGGATGCCTCCCAGCTTGCGGATGCCGAAAAATATTTGGACATAATTCAGATTGGTGCACGCAATATGCAAAATTATGCCTTGCTAACTGCATTGGGTAAAGTAAAAACTCCGGTATTACTCAAGCGTGGTTTTGCGGCGACGTATCATGAATTGCTGATGGCTGCCGAATATATCATGCTGGCAGGAAATCCGCACGTGATTCTCTGTGAGCGTGGGATTCGGACCATTGAGACGTTTACCCGTAATACCTTGGATTTGAATGCCGTTCCAGCATTGCAACAACTGACGCATCTACCGGTAATTGCCGACCCTAGTCATGGTACTGGCGTGCGTTCATTGGTATTGCCGATGGCGCGGGCTTCGGTTGCCGCTGGTGCGCAGGGAATTTTGGTTGAAATGCACCCCGATCCGGAAAAATCAATTTCCGATGCTAAACAGACGATTAGCTTTGCCACTTTTGCTGATTTGATGCAGCAGGTGAAAAAAGTAAAAGCTGCGATTAGCTAATAACTGACATCATGCATTGTGTTTATTTCAGGGTTTGGTTTTTAATTTTGTCGTTCAAGTGTTACGAAGTTAAGAGTTTGTAATACGTAGAACTATTTTGTGAAAAACTCGCTGCACTCAAACAGTTCACAAAATCACGTTCTTAATGTAAACAAACTCTAATCATCTTCACAATTCACTTAAAATTAAAAACCAAACCCTGAAGTATAAGTAACCTAATCTGGTGAGCAGCGCATTATTCAGTGTTGAAAAGCAAAGAATCTATGTTTAAAATTGTAGTATTCTGCGGCTGGAGTTTAATCGCTTCAGTCGCTTTCGCCGATAGCTTTCAGCTTGAAAGCGGCGACTTATTATTTCAAGATTTAAATTGTGGTAAATTTTGTGATAGCGTCGATAGTGTAACGTATGGCTATAACAATAGTTATGTTTCACATGTTGCCATGGTTGTTAATCCTGCACCGTCTGGTGGTACGGTAATTGAGGCGGTTTCTGACGGTGTAGTAATGACACCGCTGGATAAATTTTTAACCCGCAGTTTGGATAGTCACCATCATCCGCGAGTGATGGTTGGACGGCTAAAACCAGCATATCAATATTTGATTCCGGTAGCAATTAAAGATGCTAAACAACAGCTTGGCAAACCCTATAATGAGAGCTTTATTCCTGCACATGGCAAGTCTTTCTATTGCTCGGAATTGATTGCCGATTCCTTTCAAGAAGCTAATCACCAGCAAGCGTTTTTCCATAGTCAGCCGATGAATTTTGCCGATAGTCATGGGAAAATTCTGCCGCTGTGGCAGAGCTATTATCAAGGATTAAAAATTCCGGTACCGCAAGGATACTCTGGAAGCAACCCCGGCATGATGTCGCGGGAGAGCATGCTGGTGATCGTTCATGAATATGGTCAGCTGCGTAAACATAACTAACTGAATTGTATTTTTAAATATTGTGGTTGCTTATAAATTTGTTATGTTGGTGTAAATTTTGACTTGTCAAACAAAATATTTTTTGCTAAAATTCGCGCTACTAAGTTAAAGAGTTTGGGTAATTTAATTCGCTGGCAGTGCGGATAATCTGATTCTTTAGAATCTAAATCCTGCGCCAAGCTGGCTATCAATCTGATCTAACGCATGGAGTGATTCATATGAATGAATATCAACAATTTACTGAATTATTAGCTTATTTAGACAGCCGGATTGTCGGGCAAACGGCACTGACCCGGCGACTGGTGGTTGCCTTATTGTCTTCCGGTCATCTATTGGTTGAGGGCGCACCGGGTCTAGCCAAAACTACTGCAATCAAAACTCTTTCGTCCTGTATTGATTGTTCCTACCACCGGATTCAGTTTACTCCTGATTTGCTGCCCTCGGATTTAACCGGTACCGATATTTATATCCCCGAAGAACACTCTTTTCAATTCCAGCACGGACCGCTATTTCACAATTTTTTATTGGCAGATGAAATTAATCGCGCACCGGCTAAAGTTCAGTCGGCACTCTTAGAAGCGATGGGCGAGAAACAAATCACCATTGGTAAACACACCTATCAGTTACCAAATTTATTCTTGGTAATGGCAACGCAAAATCCAATTGAGCAGGAAGGAACTTATCCATTACCTGAAGCGCAACTGGACCGCTTTATGTTCCATGTTAAAATTGATTATCCGGATTTAGCGGCGGAAAAACAGATTTTGGCGCTTAATCGAAATGGTTATAACGATGACACCATAAGCCAACCCAAATTGTCGCAGGAAACAATTTTTGCTGCCCAACGGGCTTTAAATGATATTCACGTGGCACAGTCAGTTGAAGAATATATCATTCAACTGGTTCTGGCCACCCGTATGGCGGCTAAATATGACCAGCAACTTGCCAAATGGATTCGTTTTGGCGCCAGTCCACGCGGAACTATTGCGTTGGAGCGGTCGGCACGTGCCCATGCGTGGCTGTCGGGTAACGATTATGTCAGTCCTCATGATGTTCATGCCTTGATTCACGAAGTATTACGCCATCGGATTTTACTGACCTTTGAGGCCGAAGTCGAGGGTATTACCAGCGATCAGGTGATTGATCGCCTGTTAAATCTGGTTGCAATACCGTAACGAGTCTGCCATGAAAAAAACGCACGCAATTATGCCGCAAATTGAAGAATTGTTGGCAATGCGCTTTTTTGCCGGTAACATTCAATTTTTCAATCAGCAAAAAGTCAATTCACACCTAATTGGTGACCGGGTTTCATTAGCTCGTGGGCGGGGAATGGATTTCGATGAAGTTCGGCGTTATCAGCCCGGCGATGACATTCGTCTGATCCATTGGAAATTAAGCGCCAAACTCGGCAAAACTTATACCAAAATTTATCGCGAAGAACGTGAGCGGGCAATCTATCTGGTCGTGGATCAATCCAGTTCAATGCAGTTTGCCACGCGGGTAGCATTTAAAAACGTGTTGGCGGCAAAAGCGGCGGCGGTACTTGGCTTTGCGGCGCTAAACCATCAGGAACAAATTGGCGGCTGCGTATTTAGTGAACAAGGTAGCGCTTTTGTTAAACCGCGCCGAGCGACTAAAAATTTGCTGAATTTATTTGATTATCTGGCGCATCCGGATAAACTGTCACACTCCAGCTGTTCTTTGGCTACGGTATTACAAAAAATCTATTCTTCGCTAACTTCCGGAAGTATTGTCATTCTTATCAGCGATTTTTATCAATTGAGTCCGGAAGTCGAAACCTATTTGCGGCTAATCGGACGTAAATGTGAAGTCATTAATCTTCTCACCTATGACCAGTTGGAAAAAAATCTCCCGACTGGCGGACGCTTTTATTTTACTGCCGATGGCAAATTGCAACTGGATATTGCGGCAACCGCTGGTAATCGCGAAAATTATGCCCAGCCATTTAAGCAGCGAATTGACCAGTTGGCACAAATCTCACGCAGCAGCAATGCCCAGTTAATTGAACTGGCAACCAGCGATGATATTGCGGCAACTTTAAATTATGGAATTAAACGTTATGGCTACTAATTCAGCAAATCCGTTGGCAGAATTGAAGCCGCTACATTTACCACCGGAAGTGTCTTGGTGGCCGCCTGCGATTGGCTGGTATTTGCTACTGGCGGTGGTGATTGTCGTGCTGGTAATTGCCTGGTGGCGTTATCGCAAATATTGTGCCGCTAAACGACTACGGCAGACGATTACAGCGCAATGGTTAGCGATTGAAAATGAATATTTGGCCAATCCGTCACCGGAAGTGCTGGCTACCATCAATGTTTTTCTTAAACGCGTGGCGGTTAAATATTACCCAGAGGAAAAACCACGGTTGCTAACCGGTAATGACTGGCTGATTTTCCTTGATAAGAGTGGTAAGACTAAGCAATTTTCTAGTGGCGTTGGTCAATTATTGGCAAATCCCTATCGTCGGACAGAATTAACTGATTGCCGCGAATTATTTGCCGTGATTCGTAGTTATCTCAAGGTGGTATTATGATTAATATTGCTTATCCATGGGTTTTGCCGGCAATTTTTTTACCGTTTGTTCTACGCTTATTATTACCTAAAGCCGCCAATGAAAGTCATGCCGCATTAAAAATTCCTTTTTTCAAGCAACTGCAAAGCTCAGTCGTAATTCAGTCATCACCGCTCAATCGAGCTAATCGCGGTAGTAAATATTTGTGGCTGGGGCTGTGGGTACTGGTGGTGGTTGCCGGTAGCGGTGTTGAATGGTTGGGTAAACCATTGCCGGTTAGTGAGAGTGGGCGCGATTTAATGTTGGCAGTTGATTTGTCCGGCAGTATGCAAACACCGGATATGCAGGTTAATGGACAGATGCAAACCCGTTTTCAGGTGGTAAGTGCGGCGGCGAGCCAATTTATTCAAAAACGGCAAGGCGACCGCTTGGGATTAATTCTTTTTGGAACGCGACCGTACTTGCAGACGCCGTTGACCTTTGATCGGACTACGGTTAGTCAGATGTTAAATGATGCTAGTGTTGGTATTGCCGGAACTCAGACTGCGATTGGTGATGCGATTGGTCTGGCAATCAAGCAATTGATGAACTCGCCGGGAAACAGTAAGGCGCTGATTTTGCTTACTGATGGTGGCAATAATGCTGGCGTTTTAGATCCATTACATGCGGCACAACTGGCACGCAAAGAACATATCAAAATTTATACAATTGGGCTTGGTGCCAGTCAGATGACGGTGCAGACCTTATTTGGCACGCAAACGGTCAATCCTTCCAGTGATTTGGATGTGAAAGGTTTGCAGGAAATTGCCCGCATTACTGGCGGTGAATTTTTTCGTGCGGAAGATGGACAAAGTCTCAATGATATTTATTCAGCAATTAATCATCTGGAACCGGTAAAAAGTGCCAAAATTACCATTCGTCCGCGGATTCCATTTTATCCCTATCCGTTGGGCGCAGCATTGATTTTGAGTATGTTACTGGTTGGCTTGAGTTTTAAACGAGGTGTTAATTGATGGCGGAATTTCATTTTTTGCGCCCGTGGTGGCTAATCATGATAATCCCGGCAGTGGTTTTATTGGTGCTGTGGATTAAACGCTGTAGTGATAGTCATAGCAACTGGGAAAAATATTGTGATGCGCATTTACTGGAACAGTTATTGATTAAATCCAGCACTAAAGACTCACTGAGCTTGCCGCTGATAGTTTTTTGTGGCTGGTTATTGGCTACTCTGGCGCTAAGTGGACCAACCTGGTCTAAATATTCTACGCCGTTATATCAAAAAAATTCGGCGCGGGTGATAGCTTTGGATGTTTCGCCGTATATGAATGCTAACGATGTTCCGCCATCGCGATTACAACGTGCCAAATATAAAGTTTTAGATTTGCTAAAAGCCATCAATGAGGGGCAAATCGGAATGGTGGTTTTTTCCGCAGCACCGTTTGTTGTCTCTCCATTAACCGCAGATAGTAATACCATTGCCAGTATGGTACCGGTTTTGGATAGTTCGATTGTGCCGGTAAGCGGGTCAAATATTGGTGCGGCTTTAGAGAAATCGGCCCAGTTATTGGCGCAAGGTGGATTTAATAGCGGGCAGATTCTTCTCATAACCGCATCACCGCCAACCGCTGCTGACAATAAAATTGCCGCAAAATTAGCCCAAGATGGTTATATTACTGAGGTTTTGGCAATTGGAACGGCTAATGGTGGTCCGATTGCCAATGCCAACGGTGGATTTGTCAGCGATGATAAGGGTAATGTAGTGCTTGCCAAACTGGCTAGTGACAAGCTTGAACAATTAGCCAACAGCGGCGCTGGTATTATGGTAAATTTTACCAGTGATGATGGTGATGTTACCAGATTATTAAACCAGTTGGAGCACCAGCAGCAAAGCTTGCAGCCAAGCCTGAGCCGTGAAAGTAAAAGCTTATGGAAAGATCAAGGCTATTGGTTTATCTGGAGTCTGATTATTCTGGGTGCATTTATTGCGCGTAAAGGATGGTGGGAAAAATTATGTCGCGAATAATTCGTTTACTGGGTGGAATAGGGCTGTTTTTTGCCTTTGAGCAAAGTTGTTATGCCGTGAATTGGAATGATTTATGGTATAACTCCAATCAACAGGCTGCCAAATTGCTGCAACAACATCCGGAGTCAGCTGCCAAATTATTTAGCGATTCGCGCTGGAAAGGTGTGGCGTATTTTAATAGTCATGATTATCAGGCGGCAGCCGGGGCATTTGCTACCGATAAAACCAGTGACGGATTTTATAATCATGGCAATGCCCAGGCTTATCAAAATAACTATCCGGAGGCAATCAAAGCCTATCAGGAGGCATTGAAGTTAAATCCGCATAATCAGGATGCGCAGTATAATCTGGATTTAATTAAGAAATTGCAACAGCAACAATCCCAGCAAGATCAAAAAAAATCTCAATCATCGGGTGATTCAAAAAATAAAAATTCAACCGAAAATAATTCTGATAATAATTCACAGCAAAGTAAATCTACGGAAAATAAATCCGGACAATCGCCACAAAATTCATCCAATCAAGCGGCAAAAAATAATTCGGCGGGCGCACAAAAATCTGCCGGACAATCCGGCGCGCAGTCAGGTAATAATTCAAGTGCTAATCAAAGTAATAAAGAACCAGCTCAGCCGCAGCCTGCTAGCAACGGTGCGGCGCTGCAAAACAATAGTTCAGCGAATAAAGCGCAAGCTAATCCAAATAATTCGCCAACTGCGGCAGGTTCGCATTCGGGTAAGGCTCAGCCGCCAAATCAGCCTAATTCTCAGCAGCTAGAGACTGCGGGAAATAAAACAAATAATAATCCGGCTAATTCAGGCGCGGTGGTGGCAACAGTTGGCAATTCTACGCAAAAAATGACACCTGAAGATCGCGAAGTGGCGGCTGTATTGTCACAAATCCCCGATGATCCGGGTGGCTTACTGCGTAATAAATTTTTACGGGATTATCAAAATCAATCAGCACAGGGTAGTAACAATGGACAATAAATCAAAATTATTCATTATCTTGGCGACCGTTAACAGCATGGCTTTGGCAACCGTAACGGCTTCGGTGGATCGCAATCAGGTCACTCTGGGACAAAGTTTTAATCTAACCATTGATGCCGCAAATGGTACTCCGGATTTGCAGCCGTTAACGACCGATTTCGAGGTTTTGGGAACGTCGAATAGCTCGCAAATGAGCATTATCAATGGCAAAACCTCTTCGCAAAAGAGCTATATTGTAACCCTAACCGCCAAAACCAGCGGCAAATTATTGATTCCACCCTTGAGTGTCGGTAATGATAAGACCAATAGTTTGATGGTTCAAGTAACTCCTCCATCAAAAGCGGCAGCAGCATTAGCTAAAGAGCAATTATTTGTGGTAACTGAGCTGTCAGACTATAGCAGCTATCCTGGGGTGCCGGTAGTTTTGAGTGTTAAATTCTTTTATTCGCAACCGGTTGCCAACGTGACCATGAGCGATCTTAAAGTTGATAATGCTACCGTTCAGCCCAGTGGTAAAACTATTCAATATAGTGCCAATGAAAACGGACGCAATTACCAGGTCTCCGAGCAGAAATTTTTGCTTACCGCCAATCAATCCGGCAAATTGGTTATTCCACCAGTCAGAATTAGCGGTGCGCTATCATCTGGTGGTAGTGATATTTTTGGCATGTTTAATAACCAACCATTTAACACTCAATCGCAGCCGCAAACCATTGTGATTAAACCCTTACCCGCAGGATTTAGCAGTAGCAATTGGTTGCCGGCAAAAGAATTATTGATGAATGAAAGTTGGTCGTTAAATTCGCTGCAAGTCAATAATGGCGATCCAATTACCCGCACCATAACGGTTCAAGCACTGGGGATTTCCGGAAGTGCAATTCCTGATTTCTCTTTTGCCGCGCCAACTGTGGTAAAGGTTTATCCGGATAAATCACAAACAGGGGACAGCGTCACCAACGATGGCGTATTGGGGCAGCGGGTGTTTAAAATCGCCTATGTTCCAACTAAAAACGGTACGGTTACTTTTCCGCCAATTAGTATAAAGTGGTGGAATATTGCCAGCAATCGTGAGGAAACGACGACGTTGCCGGCTAAAACAGTGACAGTGGCTGGTGTAGCTACCAACGTGTCCAATCTGGCGGCTAGCACGGCTACGCAAGCGGGTAGTTTGATTAAAAATCCTGTTGCTGTCTCCACTAATATCCGCGAAAACCCCAAACGAGCCGCCGATTTTTGGCAATATTTAACCGTTATTTTTGCGGGTTTATGGCTTGTAACCAGCGCGGTGGCAGTGGTCTTATGGCGCAGAAAAATTCCACATAAACCGGCACACGCAACTACTCAGCGGGATAACAATCTTCAGCCAGCAAATGCGGCGGCAATAAACTCACAATTAAAATTACTGCTCACAGCCTGCGATGAGCGTAATTCTGCACAGGTGGCTACAGAATTGATTAAATGGGCGCGACTTAACTGGCAGCAACCGCTGCATTCATTGGCGGATATTTGTCATTTATTACCGGATTTACCGGAATTAGTTACGCAACTTCGCGTATTGGAAGCGTCATTGTATGGTACTGGTAAATTTGCTGATTTTACGCACCTTAAACATCTGCTTGCCGCTGGCGATTTTAAAAAATCCACCAAATCAAGTGTTGCTGATTTGTCATTGGCTGAGCTGTATCCGACAAAAGCCAATAATAGAAATTGAAGGCTTTTTAAACCGTTTGATTATTTATGTATAGCAGCTATACGCAAATGATAGAATTACAAATTAACACAAATGCTACAATTTCTTCCGTAACATGATGATGTTATATTTCTATATCTACAAGTTAAGCCCCAGTAACTAATTTACTGGGGCTTAATGCATTTTTAATATTAAATCGACTTTGAACTGGGTTTGTCGGCGAATAAAATTTTTTCAATCAACTATGGTCAATTATATCTAAAGTGCTATAGTAATGTTTGTGTGTTGTTATCGCCAAGATAACTGCGGTTTGTGATATAAAATTAATAATTGATATTTTGATTCATAATAAATAGTTGAGGAAATCATGAGTAATAGTGCTAAACAGTTTCGCTGGTATAATTTATCATTACTTTTGTTTACGGTCGTGTGGGGCTTTGGCAATGTGGTAAACAATTATGCTAATTTGGGGTTACAGGTTGTAATTTCATGGATAGTGGTGCTATTGTGCTATTTTGTACCCTATGCATTGATGGTTGGCGAAATGGGCTCGATTTTCAATAAAAGTGTCGGCGGCGTTTCGGAGTGGATTAAACAAACCTGCGGACCAACAATGGCATTTTTGGCAGGCTGGACCTACTGGGTAGTACATGTTCCGTATTTAGCGCAGAAACCGCAGGCCGCATTAATCGCACTTAGTTGGGCAATTTTTGGGCAGGGCAGTGTTATCAAGGCAATTAACCCGCTATTACTGCAATCAATTACCTTGGTTGTATTTTTGGGCTTTGTGGTACTTGCTTCGCGAGGAATTACGTCCTTAAAGAAAATTGGTGTGCTGGCTGGAACTTCAATGTTGGTAATGTCGATGCTGTTTGTTCTACTGGTACTAGCTGCACCACAATTACGCGGGATTCATTCGGCAACCCATGACTGGAGTTGGCATACTTTTATCCCAAAACTTGATTTCACCTATTTTACTACTATTTCAATGTTATTGTTTGCCGTTGGTGGTTGTGAAAAATTAGCTCCCTATGTCAATAGTACCCATAATCCGTCCAAGGAGTTTCCACGAGCAATGTTAGCGCTGGCAATTATGGTCGCGATGTCGGCGTTGTTGGGGTCATTTGCGATGGGAATTATGTTTGATAGTAATAACATTCCCAAAGATCTGAAAATGAACGGGCAATATTATGCTTTCCAGATGCTTGGGCAATACTATGGTATTGGTAATTGGTTGATGATTATCTATGCTTTGGCAAATGGGATTGGTCAAGTCGCCGCCTTAATGTTTTCAATTGATGCGCCGATTAAAGTTTTTCTGGGTGAAGCTAATCCGCGCTTTGTGCCGCAGGTGCTTAATAAGCAAAATCGATTTGGGGCGCCGATTAATGGTTATATTCTCACTTCAATTTTGGTTGGAATCTTGATTTTAGTTCCAGCATTTGGCATCAAAAATATGAATGATTTATATAACTGGTTATTGGATTTAAATTCAATTGTCATGCCGATGCGCTACGTTTGGGTTTTTGTTGCCTATATTGCGGTTAAGAAAATTGCCGAAAGTTTAAATGCCGATTACCGCTTTATTAATAATAAATCGTTGGGGATGCTGATTGGCTTTTGGTGTTGTGGTTTAACGATTTTTGCAATTATCATGGGGATGTTTCCCAAAGGTGTCACCATGTATAGCAGCCAATGGTATTTCCAATTGTTGCTAAATGTCATTACGCCATTTGGTTTGTTGCTGCTGGGCGGGATTATGCCGCTATTTGCCCGGATCCTTAATAAGCCGACCATTACTGCATAATGACAGACTAAATAATGATGAATAAAATATGGTCATATCAGTTTATTATCGAGGTATTATGTGTTAATGGTTGTTTGTCGCATTTCAACTGATAAACTACAGCCAACCGCAGGTAATTATTTAAATGTAGTTCCCCGCGGCTAAGTTGGTGTAGTTCTTAATTTTCTTGCACTTTTATCAACTAATTCTGCTATAATACCGGGCTTGCATATTTTTGTGCAAGCTATTTTAACCTTTCTCCACGCCAGGCATGGGCGGGGGATTATTATTTAAACCGTAAGGAGTTTACATGCGTCATTACGAAATCGTTTTTCTTGTTCACCCAGATCAAAGTGAGCAGGTTGGAAACATGGTTGATCGTTATAAAAAAATAATCGCCGATCATAACGGTAAAATTCACCGTCTTGAAGATTGGGGTCGTCGTCATTTAGCTTATCCAATCCAAAAATTGGCTAAGGCTCATTATGTATGCATGAATATTGAGTGTGGTAATGAAGTTCTTGATGAATTAAGCCATGCTTTCAAATTCAATGATGCTATTTTGCGCAATTTGGTAATCAGCAAAAAAACTGCGGTTACTGAGCCTTCTTGCTTCATGAAAGATGAAAAAAGCAAGTCATTGATCTAATGCCCGTTATTAACGAAGTTAAATTAAGCGGAACTATCACTAAATATTATCCAGCGTTAACTACACCAGCAGGTCGTCAGATTAATCGCTTTGTGTTGGAGCATCTGTCCGAACAGCTTGAAGCCGGAGTTTCCCGGATTGTAAAATGCCGGATTTTTTGTGTCTATATTCAGGATGGTTTAGTGATTGAAAGTTTAAACAACTCGGTAAATATCAAAGGGTTTTTAAGTGTCAACACACAGAATAAACTGGTGTTACACGTAAATGAAATAAAATTTTTGGACTAAAGGATTATTAAATGTCTCGTCAAATTTTGAGAAAGAAAAAATTCTGTCGTTTTACCGTTGAAGGTTATACAGAAATCGATTATAAAGATGTTGAATTGTTGAAAAACTATATCAATGAAACCGGAAAAATTATTCCTTCACGGATTACTGGTACTTCTGCTAAATTCCAACGGATGTTGGCTGAAGCAATCAAACGTGCACGCTTCTTGGCTTTGTTGCCTTTTTGCGACCAACATTAATCTACCTAGAAAGGATAATTAGATGAAAATTGTATTATTAGAACGCGTAGCTAATTTAGGTAGCCTGGGTGATATCGTTGAAGTTAAAAATGGTTATGCCCGCAATTTTTTGGTTCCGCAAGGTAAAGCCAAACGTGCTACTCCAGCTAATTTAGCTGAATTTGAAGCGCGTCGTGCTGAATATGAGCGCAATCAAAATGATATCTTGAGCAATGCTCAAGCTCGCCATGCCAAAATTGATGGCGTAGTATTTACTATCAATGCTAAAGCTGGTGTGGATGGTAAATTATTCGGTTCGGTTACTTCTATGGATATCGCTGAAGCAATTAATGCCAGCGGTGTAGAAGTTAAACGCTCTGAAATCGCAATGCCTCATGGTCCATTGAAAACTATTGGTGAATTTGAAGTGACTGTTTTATTGCATCACGATGTTCATTCAGTAATTAAAGTGAATGTGGTATCAGAAGCATAATATAGCTAACTCACTTTCAAATGATCTATTTTGATTTCACTCCTTACCTATTATTTATAGGCGGCGTCGCTCATCAATGCAGCTCATTTGATTTGAGGTTAGCTATATTTGGATACTTATAAATTCAAATAAAAAAAGCAGTGAGTTTAAAAACTCGCTGCTTTTTTATGGTTCTGTCAGAGGAGGGCAAAGGTAAGTAAGCGCCCTCCTATTTGATTTTATGGCATCAATAAAGTTTATTGATCAGCAACTGGAAGATTTAATAATGACCAAGTGCTATCAGTGACTTCGCCGGCCTGCAAGGCATACATTAACTTAATCAAAATTAAGGTAGTCTTAGAGGTAATATCATTATTATTGATATAATACCAATAGCCGTTGTATTGAACTTTATTAATTGCAGTCGGTGTATCGGTGCTATAGCTCATTTTAAAAATTGGATTTGGCAGGCTAACCTGACTTTCACTAACCACTTGGGTGTAGTTTTGTTTTAGTAGGTCGGCAGGAGTTGCTACACCGGTTGATAGTCCGTTTAGAGTTGAAAAGAACGAACGAGTTTTTAGTTTCACCACATTGCCTTTTACGTCATTGTTTGCGAACCGTGAAATAATAACGGTTTTATATGGTTTATCCAACTTTAGGGCATTGGCAATATATTGAGCGGTCGCATCATCATAGGAGACAATAGCCAATGATGGTTGGTTAATCTTTATTTGGCTTTCTAGTTGTCCAGACAATGGATTATTGACCAGCGGCGGTTGATAATTACTTAAATAAATTCCCAACTTATTTTGCCCACGTAATACGTCCAGTTTATCTGCAAAGCTACCAAAATAATCTTGATTTTGTTGTTTATTATTTTGACGAATAATAAAATCATTGCGGTTATCCAAATACCCCAATTGATCAATGGTTAGTTTGAGCGTTGTTGCCAGATTGAGATTAGTTTGAATCAGATAATATAGTTTGGTAATATCAATTGGCGTCAGTAAGCCTGAAATATAGGTGGTACCTTGTAATGGCGAATAAGTAATTGTTGGTGAAGTTGTAAACTCAATATTTGGCTGTAAATTCCAGAAGGCTCCCAATGGCCCACCACCAGCACCTTTTGTCCCATTAGTGGCATTGCCAATTTTTGTATCATCACCGCCCGTAGAGTATTTCAAAGTAGTACGGGTGGTTACACTATCAATTCCAACAAAAAACGGGCTTTTATCGTAGTGTAATTTGACAATATTTAACAGAAATTGTTCGTTGTCACTTTTATTCAGTGCTTGATTATAGCCTTCACGAGTTTGGGGGATTTTGCCTAAACTGGCGGTTGAGCAAGCGCTAGCCAATAATGTAACGGCACATAAAGTACCATAAGTTGATAATTTATTTTTAAACATGTTTTTTACTCACTGAGATTAACGATTAACAGGAATAGTTACAATCGGCAGATTAACCTTAATATCACCTAATTGTAATGAATAAATAAGTTTTAAGAGGACTAATATTGCCTTAGAGTTGGAGTCATTGTTGGCGATATAGTACCATTTACCATTATATTCAATTTTTACCGAAGCTACTGTTGGATCTGGTTCACTAGTGGATGATAATACTTTGAAATTATCTATTCCACTATTGTCTTTACCATCGGTTACACCATTTGCCAGAAAGTTCATGATACCGAGTAATGACCGAGTCTGGATATTAATAATATTTTCAGGTGAATCCGGCGTTTCGAAAGCTTTGCGTGAGAAAATAAACTGGGTATAGCTTTTTTTTAATTTCAATAAACTTGAAATCTGTTGACCAACTTCAGGAGTTGCAGCTTGGATCGAAATAGCGACATCGTCTTTATAGCTGGTGATTGTTTCAGTTATTAGATGCTTATTGGTTAGTTCATCCATAGTGTCGATAAATTTATCAAAATCTGGATTTTCAATGTTATTATCCTGATCAACATGGCGGCTAATTTCACTATTATCAAGATTACCAATCCGATTTAAGACAATATCCAAGACACTTGAGAGTTTCCAGCCGGAAGTTTGCAGCATCCCAATTTGTAAAGTTGTTAAGGGTGTCATCATTCCTGAAACATATTTGGTACCCTGTAGTGGGGTATAGGTGAGAGTTGGTGCTTCAGTAAAGGTAATCGTTGGGCTTAAATTCCAAAACGGTGGCTGTAATTTTGCATTTTTGTCAGTAAAAAGCTGGGCTTCCATTTTGGCAAAAAGCGTAGTTTGAGTAGTGATGCTATCGACATTGACAAAATATGGACTACGACCATTGTGCATCCGTACCAAATTCAATAAAAATTGTTCATTTTCACTGGTGTCAATCGCCAGATTATAATTCTCACGTGTTTGTGGAACTTGCCCCAGCTGAGTTGTCGAACAAGCACCTAAGAATAAACAACTGCCAAGTAATAATGAGGTATGTTTGATGATATTCATAATTAATTCTTCTTTCAATAGATAATTTCACTAAGATGATATTACTGAACCGGGATGGTAATTAACGGCAAATTAGCCTGTACCTCGCCCATTTGTAGCGAATATATCAATTTCAGTAGAACCAGTGTAGATTTAGATAACTCATCATCTTCGGCAATATAGTACCAGTTACCTTCGTATTGTGTTTTGGTGATAACATTATCTGGGTCGCTGGAGTTTTCTCTCACATGTAACATTTTATAGGTATAACTGCTCCAATCAACATTAGGATCAGCTAATGGTCGATTATATTCAGCCGTAGCTGATTCAGCTGATTTTGGAGTATCAACATCTTTGGAGACAAACTCAAGTACATTAAAGAACGAACGGGTATGAACACTGATGACATTTTCTGGCTGTTTACCATCAACCATGAGGGTTGGTGCAAAAATTAATTTGGTATATGGTTTTGACAAATGCAAACTTTGTGCCAGAGTTTTGGCGGCATCCTGATTGGCGGCGTAAACAAAAATTGCTGGTTTGCTTTCGTAGGAAGTTAGCTCAGAGTGGATTTGATTCGAATTACCAAGTAAATCCAGCGTGTTGATAAAATTATCAAACGCTGAAGTATTTGGAGCTTTTGCACCAGAAGAGTTAACTGATGATGAGCCATTCCGTAATGAACCAATACGATTAAAAGTTAATTTCATTACCTCTTTTGGACTGTAACCGGATTGCAGCAACAGATAAATTTTATCTAAAGATAGTGCAGCAAGCATTCCTTTGGCAAATTTTCCGCCTTGAACTGGCGAATAGGTAATCGTCGGCGTTTGTGAGAATGATATTTGTGGACTAATGCTCCATTGTACACCATTGATTGGAGCCCAGACATTATTGACACCAAAATCACCATTAGCGCCAGTTGTTAACGACGTCGCGGCAGTGATGCTATCAACACCGACAAAATATGGATTCTCACCATAATGAAGACGAACAATATTAAGTAGAAATTGTTCATTTTCACTACTATCCAGAGCGCGATTATAATTTTCGCGGTTGCTAGGAACATCTCCCAAATTGACAGTTGAACAGCCAGCAATAAATAAGCTGCTGATCCCAGCAATAAGGGTTGCTATAAGACGGGTTTTTTTCATTGTTTAATTTCCTCAAAATTAAAAATTAAAGCCAAGCCTAAATAATAGCGTAACTGTAAAAGTAGAGTGTAGCCAATTGTAGATAATTGTGATTAAAAGAGGATATATTTGAGTAGTTTTTATTTAATTTGTCTGATAATGGCTTGATAAATAATGATATGTTATCCGAGTGGTTGGTGTTGTAAAAAGTCTCAATTAAGGCCGGTTTTCTTTGGTCTTTGACTTATTAATATAGGAAACAGTTATTGAAGTTAGTCTGAAGTATCTAAAAATTGAATTGAGATTAGAACGCTAAATTTTGTGAATAAATGGATAGATATGAAAAAGCAGCACCCAAACGATAACAATTATAGTACTGCTG
>JBPOJK010000182.1:0-1568 GCA_052033675.1 Pseudomonadota bacterium | reverse complement strand
AGAAGAATTTTTGCCGTTTATTTTTAGGAAAGAGAATATATCAACCACTCCAAGTAATGAATTTGACCAGGAAATTGATAGTAAAATAAAAACTAGATCTAAATTATATTTAAATAGAAACTATATTTCAAATCTGGATGTATTGCTAATCGAAGTATCTAGCTTATCAATAAATTTGCACGAAAAAAGTGGTTTAGTTTTACACACGAATCCCAACTTTATACATAATATTCCATATAAAGATATTTATCCATCATATTATGAAAAATACCATTCAGATCTAGGTGTGAGAAAGATAAGTCTGGATGATAAACATATGATACAGTGGATGAACTTTCTGAAGTATCTTGTTAAGGATATTCCAATTATAGTTACAGGACATCTTAATTCATCGAACACATCAAATGAAATTAGGCAAAAAATTAATGAGATGCTTTCCATCGTATCGAATAAATGTAATGTATTTTTCTTTGACACTACCCCATTTGTGGATAAATTTGGTTATAGGATTATAAATGGGGTTGAGGATAGACATCACTTATCTGACCTAGGTGAGGAGGAGTACGGTATTGCTTTGCAAAAATTTATAGAGAAAGTAATAAAAAATAATTTGTGTGACACGCGCACTAAATCAACTATAAATGAATATGTTTTTACTTCTATTGGTGAAAATTGCTTGTCGCAAGGGTTGTTAAAACGTTACAAGCTAAATTCTTTGATATCTCCTTTTAGCTGGGGAAGAAGCAACATTGATTATATTATTCAATTAGTTCAGGAAGATTTTCAAGATTTATTAAATCCAACTTGTTTAGAAGAGAAAAATATTTCCGGTAAAACTGTAATTGTAAATAATAAGTACCATTGTAATATATCTGCGTTTAGCAGAGAAGTTGCTAATGGATTTGAATTTACCCATCATAACATTAAAGATGACGGAGAGGTGCATAAAAGTTATTTAAGGAAAATTGAAAGATTTAAGTCATTAATAGTAAATAATCAGGTTGGTATTTTGTTATATCATCATCGAAACCAAAGTGGAAGAAATCTTGCATATATAGAAAGTCAATTAGTTAGATTGCTATCTATTTTGCCTAATAAAAATTTATTTATAATAAATTTTAGTCAACTTATAGTGGCAAATGTTGCACAACGAGGTCTCAGTATCGACAGAAATAATAACGTCTTTAATGTTGTACTATCAACAGAGAAATTTTGGGGTGGAAACAATAAAGATGAGTTTTGGGGTATTATTGATGACGATTTATTAAAACAGATGATTTATCAAGTTATTAAAATGATATATTTATCCGATAAAATTTAATTAAAAAGGAAATAGAAATGCATAATCGTATTGTATCTATAGTTGGCCTGGGTTACGTAGGATTGCCGGCGGCAGTGGCGTTTGGTAAACAAAAACAATGTATCGGATTTGATATTAATTCGCAACGGATTTTAGAATTGAAGCAGGGGTTTGACCGTACTGAAGAAACCACCGCCGAAGATTTGGCAACCACCGATATTTTATACACCTGTGATTTGAACGAATTACGCCAAGCAGATTTTCATAT
>JBPOJK010000041.1:0-2928 GCA_052033675.1 Pseudomonadota bacterium | reverse complement strand
ATATGAAAATCTGCTTGGCGTAATTCGTTCAAATCACAGGTGTATAAAATATCGGTGGTTGCCAAATCTTCGGCGGTGGTTTCTTCAGTACGGTCAAACCCCTGCTTCAATTCTAAAATCCGTTGCGGATTAATATCAAATCCGATACATTGTTTTTGTTTACCAAATGCCACTGCCGCCGGTAATCCTACGTAACCCAGGCCAACTACTGAAACGATCCGATTATGCATGCTATATCTACTCCAAAATTTTATTATATTAAATTAACAAGACGATATTATACAACCACAGAATAAATACTGTCTTTATTTTTTAGTGTGCGGCTACTTGCTGTAATGATAAAAATTCCCGCAAGGCGCTTAAATAATCCGGCATTACATAATACTGGCTAAGCTTATCATTACTTAAAATTACCCGTTGCGGTCGTTGGGCTTTAAAGTTATAATCAGTATAACTAATTGGCTTAACTTTATTGTGATCCAAGCCGCTTAGCTCGAGAATATTTTGGGTAAATTCAAACCAGCTGCACGAACTGCCGCTGACACAATTATAAGTCCCATATTCTGTCACATTTTGGTCAATCAATGCCAAAATTGCCCGCGCTACATCCAAAGTATGGGTTGGACAAGTCCATTGGTCACTAATTACCGTCCAGCTATCTTTTTCCCGCCCGAGTCGCTGCATGGTAGTAATAAAATTACCACCCTTGCCCGACGCGCCAGCAATACCAAACAGCGAGGAAACCCGGATAATGAAGTACTTATCGCTATAAATTGCTACCGCTAGATCCCCGGCAGCCTTTGATAGCCCATAAACATTCAAAGGATTGATATTATCAGTTTCCAAATACTTACTTGATTTATCACCACTAAAGACATAATCCGTTGAAATATGAATTAAAACGATGGCATTTTTGTGACAAAATTGTGCTAGTTGGGCAACAAAAGCACTGTTAATTTGAAATGCTAATCCCGGATTATCTTCACAGCCATCAACATTAGTTGTCGCGATACAATTGATTATATAATCCGCATCGACATACTGGTGAAGCTGACCGTGGATATCTCCAGCGGCAGCATCCAAACTCTCGGAAGTCGAGGCAATCACCTGATGATGGCGGTTAGCTCGTAGCACTTTAATTAAATCACTGCCGAGTTGACCATTGGCACCGAGAACAACTATTTTTTTAGCGATTGTCATAATTTTTTTGCACCCATTGCTGATATTCACCACTTAAGACATGCTCAACCCACTTGCGATTATCCAGGTACCACTCTACGGTTTTTTTAATGCCGCTCTCAAAATTCTCCTCTGGCTGCCAACCTAGTTCGGTTTGGATCTTAGTTGGATCCATGGCATAGCGATAATCATGCCCGGCACGATCGGTTACATAGCTAATCTGATTAGCATATGAAGTGTTATCGGCTTTGGGTCTTAATTGATCAAGAATTTTACAAATGGTTTGCACCACTTCAAGATTGGTTTTCTCATTATGTCCACCAATGCAATAGCTTTCGCCAAGCTGTCCTTTTTCATACGCCAAAATTATTCCTTTGGCATGATCTTCGACATAGAGCCAGTCTCGTACATTATCACCCTTGCCATAAATTGGCAATGCTTTACCGGCTAAGGCATTATTGATAATGAGCGGAATCAACTTTTCCGGAAAATGATACGGTCCATAATTATTGGTACAATTGGTAATTACAACCGGAAAATTATAGGTATGATACCACGCTCTAACTAGCATATCACTGCTGGCTTTGGACGATGAATACGGACTGCGCGGATCATAGGCGGTAGTTTCACTGAAATAACCGCTAGCCCCCAATGAACCAAATACTTCATCGGTTGAGATATGGACAAATTTAAACTGCGTTTTATCTGCTAATTGATTATAATATTCGCGGGCGCATTCAAGTAAATTATAGGTGCCGACAATATTGGTCTGAATAAATTCCCCCGGTCCGACTATCGAACGATCAACATGGCTCTCCGCGGCTAAATGCAGAATCCCAACCGGCTGATAGTGCTTAAAAATGCGGGTAATATTGTCTTTATCGCAAATATCAACCTGTTCAAAGTGGTAACGCGGATTAGCACTGACTTCGGTCAGTGATTCCAGATTTCCGGCATAGGTTAATTTATCAATGTTTACCACCCGATAATCGTGGTGGTTAATTAATTGGCGTACTACTGCCGAACCGATAAAGCCGGCACCACCGGTTACCAGTAAAGTTTTTTTACTCATAGTTTAATTCCGTATTCAAAATTAATGTCGGCGTCATTCAGGCATGGCTGTTGTTGATCTTTAGCCGAAAGAATCAGCTTATCCAGCTTGGGCCAGACAATTCCAATCTGTGGATCATCGTATTTGATTCCACGGTCACACTCTGGAGCATATTCATTGGTAGTCTTGTATAAAAACTCGGTATTATCTTCGAGCGTAACAAAGCCATGGGCAAAACCTTCCGGAATCCACAACATTTGTTTATTGGCTTCGCTCAATTCATAGCCAACCCATCTGCCAAAAGTCGGTGAGCCGTTACGAATATCGACCGCGACATCAAATACTGAACCTTTAACGCAGCGCACCAATTTACCCTGCGCGCATGGATTTAATTGATAATGTAGTCCACGCAGTACACCCTTACAGGATTTGGAATGGTTATCCTGAATAAATTCGGCATCAATACCATTGGCATGAAATAGTGATTTTTTATAGGTTTCACAGAAAAAACCACGATCATCACCAAACACTTGTGGTTTAATCAAAATAACTTCCGGAATAGCGGTTTTAATAAATTCCATTATTTTAAAATCCTGCGCAAATATTCGGCATAAGTCGATTTACCCATCTGACTAACCCAGGTTAAAACTTCTTCTTTAGTCAGCCAACCTTTATGTAGGGCAATTTCTTCCAAACAG
>JBPOJK010000132.1:0-2685 GCA_052033675.1 Pseudomonadota bacterium | reverse complement strand
GAAAAATAATTTCCAGATAAAACCGCTGGTAAAAGCATAACGAAAACCGTCCAAGGTCAGATTTAGCGCGGTATGCCCATTGTCATGACTAACTAACGGCGCTACCCCACCGTAATCACCCGGTTGACGAAAAGCAATAAACACCATCAGCAGAGTTGGTATCAAAAACAGCAAAATCAGATAGACCAGCGGCGGGGTTGATAAAACCCATTTTTCTTTAAATTTAGCAGGATTAAACATCGGCAAATTCACTTACAAAAGATTAACTGGTCAAAAATGTTCCAGCTTCCGGATTAATCGATACAAATACCTCATTGCCATCCTGAAAGAATGCGGCTTGATGAGCGCGGCTATTTGCCAGTAAACATTGTAGCGTCAAACCATTTTCCAGCGCAAATTCATATAACGTATCTTCGCCATAGTAATAATAACCTTTAACCTTGGCTGGGATAGTTATCAATTCAGCATGCTCTGGATCATCCCAGTGCGCCTGAATTTTTTCGGGACGAATCGCAAACCAGCCGGTTTGTCCAACTTGGTAGCTGGTATTAGCTTCATTTTCGAGCTCAATCGCAAAATTATCTGCCACCAACAAGGTGAATTTACTATCAGTAACTTTAGTTACCGTTGCCGCCAATAAATTACATTTACCAATAAAGTCAGCAACATAATAAGTTTTGGGATGAGCGTAAATATCGCGTGGCGTGCCTAATTGTTCAACAATTCCATGATTCATCACCGCAATTCGGCTGGATAACGCCAATGCCTCGCTTTGATCATGGGTAACATAAACAAAAGTAACGCCGGTTTCTTCCTGCAATTTAACCAATTCCACGTGCATATGTTCGCGCAGCCGGGCATCCAAGGCGGACAACGGCTCATCCAGCAATAATAATTTAGGGCGATCAACCAGTGCCCGCGCGATGGCTACCCGTTGACGTTGTCCACCGGAAAGTTCATGTGGATAGCGATTGACAAATTTCTGCAATTGGACATCTTCAACCAACTCATCCACCTGTGCGCTAATTTTGTCTTTACTCCATCGAGCCATTTTTAAGGGAAAAGCAATATTGTCACGAACAGTTAGATGGGGAAATAAGGCATAACTTTGAAACACCGTATGCAACGGACGCTTTTCGGGCGGTAAATTATTGATATTTTGCCCATCAAGTAAAATTTCTCCGGAAGTCGGCATTTCAAAACCAGCGATCATCCGCAACAGTGTCGTTTTACCACATCCGGAAGGCCCCAGCAGCGTAAAAAACTCGCCCTGCTCAATGCTGATACTGACATCATTGACTGCGGTGTAATCGTCAAACTGCTTGACAATATTTTTTAGTTCAAGAATCGCCATCGATTTATCACTTTCATAATAGCGGATTATCAACCTTTCCCGATCGCTAGTTTAACCGGAAAACTCTTGCTTAGCCAGAATTGCTAAGCGGTCTATTTTAGCAAAAAAAATTCGCAGTCGGGCAGTTTTTGCTGCTGTGCAGCAAAATAATTTCCAGCAGCTAAAATTTGCTTAAAAAAAGCCACATAAAAATGTGGCTTGCAAAGACTTTTAAGGGCTGACGGCAATCAATTATTTACTGTCTATTACGCTAAATTTCAAAAATTTAAACCTGCTGCGTAATACCAGTTTTAATATAAAATAAATCCTCAGCCGTTAACTCATTTAATTGATAAAAGTCTTTTTCTTGAGCAGTATTTTTGGTATTGGTGATATAAGATTTATCTTGATTTTTATCATAGCAATATATTTGTTGGTTATCATTCGCCCAAGCACTTAAATAATGCTGCCATACATAATGATGAGCATGTTTAAGATTGTTTCCCATTAAAATTTACTTTCAGAAAAAGTAGAATAGTTTTGTTTAAAATATGGGATGTTTGGATTATTGAATGGAATATAAACTAGTAAGAAATCATTGACATATAACTTTGTCTTGATTTCTAATGCAGTGGATTTTAATAAGTTGGGAAACAATTTTCTCACGTTTTTAAAGTTATCCTCGATAAATGAAGTATCATCTTTATTTATCTTGCAAATAATTACAAACCCATCATTACTAATATTATTATCAAAAACAATAATTCCACTGTTCCAACCACTTGGCAAAACATACAATACTTTATTTGCTGATTTTTCCGTAAAAGGATAATTAGCATTTAAACAGGTTTCAAGTTTTCTCAAAATAAAAACGGCTCTATTATAACATTGCGTTGATTCTAGTTTTCCACCTGCACTATTAACCCCAGATACCGACATAATGGCTTTACCATTAATAACATGAACAATGTTCCAGTTATTTTTACGTATGATTTTTAATGATTCTGGATCAATTGCTTGTGGCACGCTGGAAACTGGTAAACCTGATTTGATTAATAAGTTGCTCCAATTATTATTAATAATTGCCAGTAATCGTTCATCATGAAACTCATATCCATCTTTTGTATGCCTTACAATATCAATTAGATAAGCATGATTGTTTTCAATTCGAACAAATAAAATATATTGCGTAGGTTTTACCGATAGTTGTTCATGTTGAAGTACGTTTAGGTGTAAATGGCGTATGTTCCAATGTGTAAAAATGTAATTAATTTTTGTTTGAAATTTTTCATTTAAATGGCGCTGATAAGGCTGGACTGTTTCACCTATTTCTAGCTTGTGCTTAATTTCAT